>NZ_AP022853.1:1955833-2294166 GCF_011764585.1 Sulfurimicrobium lacus | reverse complement strand
CTGGTCGTGGTGGGCGCGGTCGGTTCCTTCCTTGGCGCTCGGCTCACCAGCCTGTTCGTTTCCGGCAAGCGCCTGAAGCAGATTTTCGGTGTGCTGATCGTGGTGATGACGGCGTATAAACTGTTTTTAATCCTGTCCAAATAAGGAGGCATCATGTCCAAGAAAGTGGTCATACATATCTTCCATGGTGACGAGAGTTCGCTTGCCACCGGCTCACACGTTTCCGAACGCATTCGCCAGGTCAAGGAGCAGCATGGCGTGGCACTGGAAGTCTACGTCTTCGGCTCTGCTGAGAAGGCGCTCGCCGATCCGGCTAACGCCTACTATCGCGACACCCTGGTTTCCCTGGCGAAAAGCGGCGTGCCGATACATGTGTGTCGCGACATCGCGGAAAAAATGGGCAAGGCCGAGGAGTTCACGAACCTGGGCTTCACGTTGGAATACGCGCGGGACGCTTTCGTGCGCTATGCCCTGGAAGGGGCGACGGTCATCAGCTTCTAGCCTGCATCCGCCTCGCGTAGCCGCATTCTTGCGCCGATAGAGTGGCGGTATCGACTGCATGCAAAAGCGGTTGGTTGGTGGCTTTGAACCGGTGACGCAACGCGCGTTACGGGGTTTTGACATTGAGGAGGTATGTGGTGGGCGGCAACTGTATCGGCGGGAGAGTTATTTCGCAGCGTGTTCGACGGAATGCCGGCTTTGTTTTTGTTTCAATATTCCTGGCATTGATGCCCGGCCACGTGCAGGCCGAGTCCGGGGAATTGGCGGCGAATACCATTGCCGGAACGCCCTTGGCAAAAGACCGCAACTCCCTGCAATCGCTGATTGCCTATGCGCTCGCGCATAACCCGGAAGTCGCCGCAACGTCGTTCGACGGACAGGCGGCAGCGGCGCGCACCCAGGCCGCGCAGGGCGCCCTCCTGCCACGGATCACCATCGAGGGCGGCTATACCCGCTACGGCGACGATCTGCGCCTGACCGCAGCGCGTTACAACGGCGAGCCCGGCGTATTCGGCGACAACATCTTGGCCGCCGACCTGGTGCTGCGCCTGCCGCTATACACCGGCGGACGGCTCACTGCCGAAATGCGCGCGGCGGAGCTTCTCGAAGCCTCCGCCGGACAGCGCCTGGCGCGCTCCAGGGGCGAGCTGGTCTATAACGTCTCCAGCCTCTACTACAGTCAACTTGCCCAGGTGCGGCTGATCGAATCGCTCAACTTTTCCGCCGAAACGCTGACCTCCCAACTCGAACGGGTCAATGCGCTCATCGCCGGGCGCAAGGCTGCGAAAGTGGATGCCCTGCGCACCGAGGTGAAGCTCGCCGACATCCGCCAGCGCCTGTTGCGGGAGAAGAACAATCTGGATGTGCAGCGGCAAGCGCTGCTCAACCTGATGGGGGCGGGCGCCGACTATGTTTTGACAGGGACGTTGAACCCGCCCGCAGCCGAAACCAGAGACCTCGAAACGCTGGTCGGGGCAGCCTTGGCGCGCCGTCCGGATGCACTTGCTGCCCGCGCGGATTTCCAAGCGCAGATGGCACGGGTCGAGGCGGCGCGCGCCGGTCACCAGCCTACGGTCAATCTGGTCGGCAGCGTAGGTAATCGCATCATGAATCAGCCGACGCAGCACCCGGCGGGGCTTCAGACCAACGACGACGTGACCCGTATCGGGATTACTTTTGAAATGCCGCTTTATGAAGGCGGCCGCACCAACGCGCGGGTGGACGAGGAGAACGCCAAGTTCGGCGCCCAGCGCGAACGCCTGGTCAAGCTTCAGTTGCAAATCCGCCTGGAGGTGGCAACTGCTTACACCAACATGGCTTCCGCCCTGGAGCGGCTCGCCAGCACCGGCAAGGTGATCGACCTGGGTACGGAGAGCCTGCGCATCGAGCAGGAAAAATACGCTCTTTTGCGCGGCACTGCGCTGGACGTACTGGATGCACAGTCGGCGCTGCTGGATGCGCAGACCAACCACATCCGGGCGCTGGCAGACGCCAATGCCGCCGCCGCTCAACTGGCCCTGGCCACAGGAGAAAATCTGCCATGAAATCGAATCGCAATTTCGCCAGGCCACCTCTGGCTGCCGGCCTGATTTTCCTGTTGGCCCTTGGCGCTTGCGGCAAGGCGGAAAACGCCGCAGCGCCCGCCAAGGCCGTCGAGAAAGCTGCGCCAGTCCGGGTGGAGATTGTGAAGAAGGCGCCATTACTCTTGACTATCGCGCTCACCGGTTCGGTGGAGGCGGGGCGCATCGCGCAATTGGCGTCGCCCGCCGAAGGTCCGATCTGCTGTACCAAGGTGCGCGAGGGTGATGCCGTCGGCAAGGGTCAGGCCGTGCTCAACCTCGGACGCAGGGAAGGTGCGACTGCGCTGGTGGCATCGTTGAATGAAGATCTGAAAAAAGAGGAGGATAATCTCGCCCGTACCCGCCGCCTGGTGGAAACTGGCGCGTTGCCCGGCGAACAGCTCGACATCGCGGCGGCCAACGCGATTCGGGCGCGTGCCCAGCTCGCCAAGGCGCGGGAGACCACGCAGGATTACGCCGTGGTGGCGCCCTGGGCAGGAGTGGTGTCGAAGGTGAAGGTGCGCGACGGCGATTTCGTCGCCCCTCGCGCGCCGCTGGCCGAAATCTATGATCCGGGGAGTCTCATGGTGCGCTTCGCGGTGCCGGAACAGGAGGCCGCCAGCCTGGCCTTGGGCATGAAGGCGCAGGTCGAGCTCGACGCTTATTCCGGCAAGCGATTTGCCGCCAGCATCACCAGGCTCTATCCCTATCTCGACACCCGCACCCATACCCGCACCGCTGAAGTCACCATCGCCGATGCGCCCAAGCTGCTGCCCGGCATGTTTGCCCGCGCTTACCTGGTGAAAGAGACAATTGCTGATGCCATAACCGTGCCGGCCTATAGCCTGGTCGCGGTTCCCGGCGGTGGCTTTGCGGCCTTTGTGGTGAAGGACGGCAAGGCGGTACGGCGCAAGGTGGAAACCGGTATCGAGGTGGATGGCCGGGTGCGCATCGTCAGCGGCCTCGATGCAGGCGATAAGCTCATCGTCGCCGGCCAGGAAAAACTCAAGGACGGCGCGGCGGTGAAACTGCCGGACACTGGCGCCAAGAAAGCGGGTGATGCGGCCAAGACCTCTACCGATGCGGCCACAGCCAAGGCCGCGCAGCCATGAAGATCACCGACTACTCGGTGCGCCGCCGACTTGCCACCAGCGCCATCGTGCTTGCGCTGGCGGTGCTGGGGCTTTACGGCCTGTGGCGCTTGCCGGTCAATTTTCTGCCGGACATGACTTACCCGATGGTCAAGCTCAACATCTACTGGAGCGGGGCCACGCCGGAAGAAATCGAGCGCGGCCTGGCCGACCCCATCGAGCGCCAGATGATGACGGTGGACGGCCTCGACTATCTCGAATCCTCCTCCATCGAGGGGATGTACAGCCTGATCGCCAACTTCGGCTACGGGGTGGACATCAATGTCGCCTATCAGGACGCCACCGCTTCCCTGGCGCGGGTGGCGCGCAAACTGCCCAAGGACATCGACCCGCCGGTGATTTTCAAGGCCGACCCGTCGCAAATCCCGATCCTGCAACTGACGGTGCGTTCCGACCGCCTCGACTTGGTGAAGCTGCGCACCTGGACCGACGAATGGCTGCAGGACCAGATACTTTCAGTGCCCGGCGTTGCAGGCACCGAGATCGTCGGCGGCCTGCAACGCGAGATCCGTGTTCACTTGAAGCCTGATGCGCTGGAAAAATACGGCCTCACCATCAGCGGCGTGCTGAAGCGTCTGCGCGAGGAAAACGTGGAACAGTTCGGCGGCCGCGTGACCGTCGGCCCGCAGGAAATCATTGCCCGCACGATGGGCGAATACGCCTCGCTGGATGATATTCGCAATATCGTGCTGCTGCGCGATGGGGCGGCCAAGGTTTATCTGCGCGACGTAGCCGATGTGGTGGACTCGCACCGGGAAGCGCGCATCATTACCCGCCTGGACCGGCAGCCTGCTGTCAAGCTCTCGGTGCTCAAACAGGCGGACGCCAACACCGTCGAGGTGGCGCGCGCCGTGGACAAACGCCTGGCCGAAATCAAGGCCGGTCTGCCGCAAGGTATCACGCTGGGCATGGTGGAAAACCAGGGCACCTATGTCGTGGATGCCCTCAAGGGGGTGCAAACCGCGGCGGTGGAGGCCGCGATCCTGGTGGTGCTCATCGTCTGGCTGTTCCTCGGCTCCTGGCGGCAGGTGGTGGTCATCGCCGTGGCGCTGCCGCTCATTCTCATCATGAATTTCGGCCTCATGAAGGTGGCCGGTTTCTCGCTCAATATTTTTTCCCTGGGCGGACTGGTGATCGCCATTGGCGTGCTGGTCGACAATTCCATCCTGGTGATCGAGGCGATCTCGCGGCAGCGCGAAGAACACCCCGAACAGCCGATCAACGAACTGGTGACCACCGCAACCGCCGACATCGGTCCGGCGGTGGTCGCCTCGACGCTGGCCTTTCTTGCCCTGTTCGTGCCTTTTCTGCTGGTGCCGGGGCTGGTCAGCCTGCTGTTCCGGGAACTGATCCTGGTCATCGCCGGAATTGTACTCATCAGCCTCGCCACTGCCGTCACGCTTACCCCGATGCTCACCGCCACCTTGCTTGGCCGGGCGGCGAAAGTCCAAGCCAAGGGCCGCTTCGAGGCGCTGTTCGACCGCATCACCCAGACTTATGGACGCTGGCTGGAGCGGATGCTCGATTATCGCTATCCGGTTCTCGCCGTTTTCATCGTCGCCGCGGTGGCGGGCGGGTTCGCCGCGGTCAAGCTGGGCAGCGAATTCCTGCCGCAGATGGACGACGGCCGCATCCTGGTCAAGGTCAAGCTGCCCACCGGCGCCTCGCTGGCCGAAACCGACCGGGTGCTGCGCGACATCGAACAGCGCATCGGCGGCGACAAGCGCATCGAAAGCCTGTTCTCCATGGCCGGCGGCAAAGCGGTGGGGACTGTCACCCTGGAGATCGCCAACGAGGGCGAGATCAACATTCAGCTGCTGCCGCGCGAGGCGCGCGCGATCAGTACCCGGCAATATATCGACGAATTGCGCCCCATCGTCGCCAAGGTGCCGGCGCCGGGCGGCAAGATCACGGTTGCGCAAACCAAGGTCAAGGGCATGCGCAAACTGGGCGATGCGGACATCGAGGTGAAAATCAAGGGCGCGGACATGGCGCAACTGTTCGATATGGCGCGCAATATCGCCAAGACCATGAACGAGCTGAAACACTTTACCAACGTCTACGTGGCCATGGACCTCTCCAAGCCAGAGTATCAGGTCAAGGTGGATCGCGCCCGTGCGGCCGAGATGGGCGTGTCGGTAGCCGACGTGGCGGATACCCTGCGCACACTGGTGTCGGGAACGGTCGCCACCCGCCTGCGCGAGGGGAATTACGACTACGACATCCGCGTGATGGTGCCGGAAGCACGGGTGAGCAACCGCAGCGATCTGGAAAATTTACGCATTAATACCGCCCAAGGCGGTTCCGTGCGGCTCATCGACCTGGCGCAAGTGCTGCCCGCCACCGGGCCGGTGGAGATCGTACGCGAGGATCAGGTCAAGATGGTGATCGTGCGCGGCGATGCCGCCGGCGTAAGCGTGGGCGAGGCGCTGACCGAACTCCAGTCGGCGATGGCCAAGGAAACCGTCCCGCCCGGCTATCAACTTTCCTACGGCGGCCAGGCGCAAATGATGAGCGAGATGACCCGCTCCGTCCTGTTGATTCTGGTGTTCGCGGTGTTCTTTTCCTTCATCGTGCTGGCTGTGCAGTTCAACAGCGTAAAACTGCCCGCGCTCATCCTTGGCAGCGTGCCTTTCTGTCTGGCGGGCTCCGCGGGCCTGTTGTTGCTCACCGGCAAGCCGCTTGGCGCCACTGTCATTATCGGTGTGCTGGTGGTCCTGGCGGCGGTGGTCAACGCCGGGGTGCTGCTGTTCACTTATGCCCGGGTGCTGGAGGAGGAAGATAATTTGCCGGTGCGAGACGCGGTGCTCAAAGCGGCGAAGCTGCGCCTGCGTCCGCGCATCATGGTTACCACCGCCATTCTGATCGGCCTGGTGCCCCTGGCGCTGGCGCTGGAGGCCGGTGGCGATATGCTGCAACCCATGGCCATCGCCGCCATCGGCGGTCTGCTGATGGAGAATTTCGTGTCTCTGTTCCTGATGCCCGTCCTGTATCTGATGGCGAACCGGGAAACAGGCAATCCGGCACTCAAAGGAGAACAACATGCCTGATCCGAAATTTATGAAACCCTGGCACGGTGTGCCGCGCGAAGAGATCAATTGGAATCCGACGGTGATCGAGGACGCCTGCATCGGTTGCGGCACCTGCGTCACCGGTTGCAGCCGTCTGGTCTATCGCTTCGATTTCGAGCCGGACATCGCGCTGTAGCTGTCCACCCACATGTAGGCGTCTACAATGGCCCAGGCGCCAGAGGACGGCTTCACCACTCAGGAGGTTCAAATCATGTTAGAACGTGATCTGCAACAGGAGATCAATCGCATCAATGGCGCGCTGGAAGTACTCGGTCTGTTGCGCGAGCGCCTGCATCTGCAACGGGACGAGCTGGGCGCTGAATCGGGGCAGGAGGCCGTGGATGAGATGCTGACCCAGGTGGAAGCCCTGCAAGGCGAATACGGGCGTCGACGGGCAGGTCTTCACCCGCACCACAAGAATTACCAATTTTTCCTGACCAACACGGACGTGCTACCCATACTGCACGATTGCTATGTCGACCTGATCGAAGGCCGAGCGATCACCAGCGAATTCGCCGGGCAAACCCTGCGCTTGGCCGACTGGTATGTGCGCATGGAAGACGACAGACCACAACAGGTCATGAATGAAACCTACAGCTGGCTGGTTATCGACGAATTCGGCCGCGCCGACCTGCACGCCGCGCGGGCCATCGAGGCGTCGCCGCTACCCACCAAAGAACAGCGGGATGAAATAAACAGGCGGATGTTCGCACCGGCCATATGAAGTTGATAAAGAATTGACGCCATCAAGGAGAACAGTGTGCCCGATCCAAAATTCATGAAACCCTGGCACGGTGTGCCGCGCGAAGAGATCAACTGGAATCCGACGGTGATCGAGGACGCCTGCATCGGTTGCGGCACCTGCGTCACCGGTTGCAGCCGCCTGGTTTACCGCTTCGATTATGAGCGCAAGAAAAGCGTGGTGGTCGACCCGCTCAACTGCATGGTCGGCTGCACCACCTGCGCCAATACCTGCCCGACGCACGCGATCCGCTTTCCGCCACTCTCAACGGTGTTCGCGCTCGAAGCAAAACCCGAGGTGCGCCACGCCATCGAGGACGACCTGATCGCACGCCATGACCAGCTTGCCTGGTCGTCGCAGATGCCCCATCCCGACCGCATGGTCGAACTCCGGGTTGATCACATCTACCGCCAGACACCCGACATCCTGGTAGTTCGGCTGGCGCCGGTTACAAGCGGCGAGTGCTTCTGCGAGTTCGCGCCTGGGCAGTATGTGGAAGTCTGGATTCCCGGCAGCCCCTATCTTTCGCGCGCCTATTCCATTGCCAACACCCCGCGCGACGACGGCAGCATTGAGCTCCACATTCACCAGGTAGAAGGCGGCCGCCTCTCCGACTGGGCATTCAAGCGCATGAAGGAAGGCGACCTCGTGCAGGTACGTGGCCCGCTGGGACACTTCACCATGCGCTCGCCGCTCGACCGGCCGCTGCTGTTCGTTGCAGGCGGCACTGGCTTCGCACCGGTCAAGGCGCTGATCGAGCAGCAGCTCAAGCTCATGCCGCAGCGCGAAATGCAGTTGTTCTGGGGGATGCGGGATATGAATGATTGCTATGCCGTGGGCTTGATCGTCGCCTGGGCTCACCAACACCCGAACCTGCATATCATGCTCGCCGCCGAGCGCGGCCTCGATGCTTTCCGGATCCCACACGTGGTGATGGTGGTGGAGGGTAATGTCGCAGATGCCTTGCGCCAGAGCCCTTTGCCCCTCGCCGGCCACGATGCCTATGTCGCCGGGCCGCCGGGCATGATTCCGTTTGTTGTCGATGCGTTGCAGGAGGTGGGTATTACTGCGGAACATGTCGTGATCGATTCCTTCGGACTCGAATAACCCTGACACTGAGGTGCCTCCATGAAAACACTGTTCGCTTTCCTGCTTTTCCTCGCCGCCCCGGTTTGGGCCGTGCCGCCCGCTGACAGTGCTCCTGACTGGTATTTCCCACAATGGCTGGCTGATGCGCCGCACGCGCCGGTTTTCAAAGTGCGTGATACGGTCAACAAGTACGGCCGCTACGCCAGCGAACCCAAGATCATCACCATCAAGGACCTGATCAAGTTCCACGGCCACTTCTGCGGCGGCCTGGTGGAGGGCGCAACGGCCTTGCGTGTGGCTTTCGACCGGCTGTTCCCGGATGGCGTCATCGACCGCACCGACCTGATGATCGCCTCCAACAACTCTGCTTGTGGCGGCGACGTGGCGTCCTACCTCACCGGCGCGCGCACCCGCTTCGGCTCGCACTTGATCGACCCTAAGCTGAAGGAAAGTGACTTCGTGGTGAAGCGCGTCTCCTCCGGCAAGACCGTGCGCGTAGTCATCAACGCCGCCACCTATCCCAAGGACGTGCGCACCCAGATGAAGAAGATTGAATCGGGCAAGTTCGAGCCGTCCGACATCGACCTGTTCCAGGACGTGCAATGGGCCTATGCGAAGAAGCTGGTGAGCAGGCCCGCCATCGAATCGGTGGATGTGACCGACAATCCCGATTACGTCTGGCCGGAGCCACCCTGCAAGGATATGGGCCAGCGCCGCGACAACGATTACAAGAACGTGCCGGAGGCACATTGACAGGAGCTGAGCATGGACGACAGGCAAGCACAAAACTTTTGGCCGCCGCTGGCCGCCGGCATCGGGCTGGGGCTGGCGCTGATGGCCATGTTTCTGTTCACCGGCCACGGTCTGGGCGCGAACGGTTTTTTCACACGCACGGTGGTATGGCTGAGCGACATAGCCAATCCGGTGTGGGCAGAGGTCAACGCTTATTTCAAGCCCTATCTCGGCAAAGGCCATCCGCTCAATGAATGGATCAGTTGGGAAATTATTGGCGTGGCGCTCGGTGCGCTGGTAGGCAGCCTCACTGCAAGGCGCTTCCAGTGGAAGATCGAACGCGGGCCGCGTACCGGCGTGCCAGCCCGATTGGCATTGGCTCTGGGCGGCGGCGTGCTCACCGGCTTTGGCGCACCGCTCGCACGCGGATGCACCAGCGGATTGGGATTGTCAGGCGGCGCAACGCTGGCGGTGGCTGCGTTTGTCTTTCTGATTGCTTTTTTTTCTGCTGGTCTCTTTCTGTCGGCGCTGACACGGAGGATATGGCAATGAACTTCCCCCTCGAAAGCAGCGGCATGCTGGCCGTGCTCGTGGCCGGATTCTTTTTTGGCTATTTTCTCGAGGTTTCCGGCCTCGGCAGCCCGCGCAAACTGACTGCGCAATTCACGCTGCGCGACTGGAGTGTGTTCAAGGTCATGTTCACCGCCATCGTCGTCGCCGCGGCTGGCCTGTGGCTATTCGACGTCATCGGCTGGTTGCGCTTCGATGCACTGAAGATTCAAACTACATTTTTCTGGGCCATGGCCATCGGTGGTGCCCTGCTGGGCGCGGGCATGGCCATCGGCGGCTACTGTCCCGGCACTTCCGTGGTCGGTTTGTTTACCGGGCGGGTCGATGCCCTGGTCTTCATGCTGGGCATGCTGATCGGCACGACCCTGTTTGCCGCAAACTTCAAGGCGCTGCAGGGGATATACATGGCTGCGCAAGGCCCCAAGGGCCAGACGCTTGCCGCGCTGACGGGGTTGCCGACCTGGCTGATCCTGTTGTCGCTGGCCGGGCTGGCGTTCGCAGGCTTCCGTTTGGGCGCCTGGTTTGAAAACCGCGATGGCGGCGCGATCAGCGCCGGGGAGCTGTCGGAATGAACGCAGAGCGGAAAGCGCTCCTCGTCGATCCGGCCTTCATCCTGCTGTTCTCTGTCCGCCTGAAAGGCGCATTCAAGGGCTTCACCGGGTCGCATCCCGGCGTGGTGCCCATTCCGGCCGATGACGCGCGTGTCTACCTGGAAGGACTGGCCGAGTTCGAGCGGCGGCTGCTGGGCGCGGCTTTTCTGGAGACGCGGCGCATCACCCGCTGGCCGTTGGGCCGTATCGTGCTGGAAGGGCTCGCGGATGAAGCTCCCGCACATGCCGACGTCTATCTGCTCAGCCACAAGTCGGGCGTGGCACTGTGGGAGGTTTGGCTGCCTGCGCCATCCCAGTCTTTCGACGCCGCACGCTGGATAGCGTGGCTCGACTCGGAAGCTGAAGACGGACTGATCGTGCGTCTGTGGCGGTTTCTTGGCTCGGTCAATCACGAAATCACCGGCAAGGTCACCTGGTCGGGGTTGTATCTCCCGCTGATCTTGCTGCGTTTGCGGCAACAGCCACTGGCCGCCTTCATCGATCAGAATGGGCCGGACCTCGTGCGCCTGCTGTTGCTCGACCGATCACAGCGGGCGTTGAAGCCCGGAGTTGTGGCGGAGGAACTGTCCCGTGACTACTGTGCAAGACAAGGCGGCATGACCTTGCTCTCGCGCCGTAGCGGGCTTGATCTGCATGACCAGGAAGGCGCTGCCGGGGATGTGCCACCTGCGGGCCTGCCGCCGAAGAGCGCCCTGCCTTTTCTCGTTACGCTGGAACTACTGCTGCTGGAACACGCGGTGCTGCAACACCTCTATGACCGGCTGTCGCGCCACATGCCGAAGTCAGTCGAGGAGCTCATCACACTCAAGCAGGAAGTGATCGACGGCCTGGAGGAATACTACGGCGCAATCACCAATGCCACCCGCTTCAGCGATGCCGTTACTGCGGATGGTGAGCGGCTGCTCGGGGTCGAGGACATATACGATGCGGTGATGGAGCGGCTGGAAGCGGTGAGTTTTACCATTACCACGCGCTCCCAGCGCCACATGACACTGCTGCAGTTCTGGCTCACCATCGTCTTTGGCGCCAGCGAGATCGGCTTTATCGCCGCCAGTCTTTCCACCTGGTATTACCGCACCGGTCTGATCGCGGTACTGGCCTGGACCGTGGGCGCCGCGCTGGTCACCGGCACCGGGCTGGCGCTGATGCTGAAAGGAAAGGTCGAATGAGCCTGTCGGCCGCCAGTATTCTGATCGGGAACCAGCGGCATGCGTTGGTTCGGCATGCGCCGCTTGGCGCCGGCCACCGTAAGCAGCAATGCGTCCTTTTGTCCTGAACCAGGCCATTTATCACAAGGAGAACACCATGTTCGAACGCTTTATCGTCGCCACCGATCTCTCGCCCGCCTCCGACGCGGTGGTGGGCTGTCTCGCCGGGTTGCGCGTTCTCGGTGCCAGCCACGCCCTGCTGCTGCAATGCCTGGACATGCAGCAGGCCACCTCGATAGCCCTGTCCTACACCACCTCCGTACTTGACGATTACCTGGCACGGCAGAAAGCCAGGCTGGAAGGGCAGGGCTTCGAGGTGGAAACCCGCATCGTGCCCGGCTTCGCCAAGAGCGAGGTCAACCGCATCGCCCGCGAGGAGGATTACGGCCTGGTCGTGGTGGGTTCCCACGGCCACTCCATGCTCGGCGAGGCCCTGCTGGGGGGCGTGGCCAGCGAGGTGCTGCATGGCGCTGGGCAGCCCATCCTGGTCATGCGTCTGGAGCGTAACAAGGACACCGGTGAGGTGTGCGTGCTGCCCGCCGGCTGCGACCTCGCCGCCCACGTCCTGTTCCCCACGGACTTTTCCGAAAACGCCGACTTGGCTTTCACCGTGGTCGAGAACATGGCAGCCGCCGGCACCCGCCGCATTACCCTGATGCACGTGCAGGACTCCGCGCGCCTCGCGCCCCATCTCGCCCAGCGTCTGACGGAATTCGATGCCATCGACCATGGCCGTCTGGAGGAACTCAAGGCGCGGCTGGTGGCCAAGGGGGTAGCCGATGTGGACATCGAGCTGCGCGCCGGCAAGCCATTTTTGGAGATCGTAAATGTTGCGAAAGCGCGCGGCGTCCATCTGGTGGTGATGGGCAGCCAGGGCCGGGGGTTCGTGCCCGAACTGTTCCTGGGCAGTGTCAGCCATGAGGTTGCGCGGCACGCCAACGCGCCGGTGCTGCTCGTGCCAGTGGCGCGCTGAGGCGGCGGCCTGAGACATGGGTTCAAAACATGAAACCCAAGCTGGTTTGCCGCGCGCTGCTGGGTGTTCCGGCCGCAGCAGGCGCCCAAACTGCCTCAATTGGCTTATGGCTTCCGTCGCTTGGTCAAGCCGCATGGCGATGTTGCGTCTGACGCTCGCGATCGTGGTGGCGGCGATCTCCATGAGCTGCTCGACTTACCGCGCCGCGTCCCCGCGTCCGCCGTCATTTGCAATTGGCCATCCGGAAGAAACCTCGCTAGGACGCGCCTTTTCCGAGCAAATCGGGCCATCTCCCGAGCTGTCCGGTTTTCACCTGCTTGTTTCGGGGCAGGAGGCCTTTCTTGCCCGGGCGGCGCTGGCGGAGTCATCCGAACGCACGCTCGACCTGCAGTATTACATCGTGGCGGAGGATGCGAGCGCCACGCTGCTGCTTTACCGGGCCCTACGCGCGGCACAGCGTGGCGTGCGGGTACGGCTGCTGATCGACGACATATACGCGGTCGGCCGGGATTTCGATCTCGCCGCCCTTGCGGCGCATCCGAATGTCCAGGTCCGTGTCTTCAATCCCTTTACTTATCGCGGTCCGCTGGGCATATCCCGGATGTTCGAGTTGCTCGGCGACAGCGCCCGTCTCAACCGGCGCATGCACAACAAGCTGTGGATCGCCGACAATGCGGTCGCGGTAATCGGTGGGCGCAATCTGGGCGATGCCTACTTCAACGTGGGCACGGACAACGATTTCGCTGACCTCGACGTGCTCGCGGCCGGCCCGGTGGTGATGGAGATGTCGCGCAGTTTCGACGAATACTGGAACAGTGAATCGGCAATACCGATTGCCGCATTTCTTGACACGCCTCCGGGCGCTGCACAACTGGAACTGGCCTTGTCGCGGATGGCGGCACACGCAGAGCGTTTCCACGCCACGGAATATGCACGCACGCTGCGCGCGAGCGGAATCGGGCCCCTGGTGCGCGCCGGCCGGTTCCCGCTCGTGCCCGCGCCCGCCACAGTATATGACACACACGTGCCTGCGCTGGCTGATGTAGGTACTGCCAAACAAGGCCGGCCCGTTGCCATGGCCATCCGTCGGCTTGTCGAAAACGCGCAGCATGAGACGATCCTGATTTCGCCCTATTTCATCCCATCTGCGCGCGGAGTGGATTTGCTTTGCGGCCTCGTCAAGCGGGGAGTTCACGTCCGCGTGCTGACCAATTCCCTGGCATCCACCGATGTTCCTGTGGCGCACGCTGGCTATACGCGCTATCGACCCAGGCTGATTGCGTGTGGCGTGGGGCTGCATGAGATGCGGCCTCGTGTCGGACAATCCGGCAAATACCGCCCCGGGCTGTCTTCGGGCGCCAGCCTGCACGTGAAGGCGGTAGTGGTGGATGGAAAATCCGTACTGATCGGCTCGATGAATCTCGATCCGCGTTCTCGGCAGTCGAATACCGAGATTGGCATACTGATCGAGAGCACGGTGCTGGGCACCCAGCTTGCGACCTTGTTCGAGGAGGCCTCTGCGCCCGAACAAGCGTTTCGCGTGGAGCTGACCGAACTCGGCAACAAGAACGCCGCGCTTGTCTGGGTCGGCCGCGAGGACGGCAAGCTGGTGCGTTATGGCAGCGAACCGCTGGCGAGCGTGTGGCGGCGCATGATCGCCGGCCTGCTCGGCACGCTGGCGCCGGAGGAACTGTTGTGATGCGCGGAGATACAAGCGTCGCATGGTTCCAGTTCCTTGAACTCGTTCATCCGCCAAAAATTCCATGAGCCAGCACATGCAAACGCCTGTTACCGCACAAAGCCTAAATCGCGGCTGCGGCTGCCGCACCCTCGATCCGGAGCGTCTGCGCCGCCAGTTGGAAGTGGATCCTTCGCTCGTGGGGCTATATGAAGAAATTGCGCGTAGCCGTCCCAATCTTTTTTCTGCCACGACGGTATTCATTTCGCCTGAACAGTACCAGGGCATGACGGACATTATCGCTGCGATTGAACGTGTGGTGGCGCTGCCGGAATATCAGGCGGCAACGCTCGTTTGCGCGCCTGCGATTGCAAGTCTGGATCACGGCCCCCAAGGCGCATTCATGGGCTTCGATTTTCATCTCGGCGCGCGGGGCCCGCAACTCATCGAAATCAACACCAACGCCGGCGGCGCGCTGCTCAACGCCGTGCTGGCGCGCGCCCAGCAGGCCTGTTGCCGGGAAATGGAATGGGCGTTTCGGCCGCCCACAGAACTTATGCAACTGGAGCAGAGTTTTTTCACCATGTTTGTCGAAGAATGGCACCGCCAGCGCGGCGACACGCCCTTGGGCCGCATCGTCATCGTGGATGATGACCCCGCGAGCCAGTATCTCTATCCCGAATTTCAGCTGTTCGAACGCCTGTTTGCGCGATTCGACGCGGTGGCGGTGATTGGTGATGCAGGTGAGCTGGAATGGCGTGAAGGCAGACTGTGGCACGCCGGGCAGATAGTCGGCATGGTCTACAACCGGCTCACTGATTTCTATCTCCAGGATCCCCTTCACGCTGCACTGCGCCAGGCTTACGAGGCGGGTGCCGTGGTGTTGACGCCGCATCCGCGTGCCCATGCCCTGTATGCGGACAAGTGCAATCTGGCGATTTTGAGCGATGACCATGCGCTCACTCGACTGGGCGTGCCGCTGGCGCTACGGAAAACATTGCTGGCAGGTGTTCCGCATACCGAACAGGTCGTGCCAGAACGGGCGGACCAACTCTGGGCGCAACGCCGCAAACTTTTCTTCAAGCCGGCATCCGGTTACGGCAGCAAGGCAGCTTACCGTGGCGACAAGCTGACCCAGCGGGTGTGGCAGGAAATCCTCACCGGGGATTACGTGGCGCAAACCATCGCTCCACCAAGCGAACGTTTGACCCAGGTGGATGGAACAGCAGTCGACCTGAAGCTCGACGTTCGCGCCTATGTCTACGGCGGCAATATCCAGCTTGTTGCAGCACGGCTATATTCGGGGCAGACTACCAACTTTCGCACGCCCGGCGGTGGTTTCGCACCAGTCTTTGTGGTGCCGATGAACGCCGCCGGTCAGGTGGGGGATGAATGAATAACGCAGTGCACGCTTTGCCTGTTTCTGTCGGTCGCGTAGTCGAAATACACGGCCCGGTAGTGGACATTATCTGCGAGACGCTGCCGCCCTTGCACCGGGCACTCACTGTGGCCATCGACGGCGGCAGCGCGGTGCTGGAAGTGCTGCACCATCTCGATCCGCACCAGGTGCGTGCCATTGCCCTTTCCCGCACAGCGGGGCTTCAGCGCGGCACGCCGGTATTCGATAGTGGTGCGCCGCTGCGGGTGCCGGTATCTGTTGAATGCATGGGGCGGCTGCTGGATGCCTTCGGTCAGCCTCTGGACGGCGGAGCGCCGTTGGCGCCAAACGAATTTCGCAATCTGCTTTCGCCGCCACCGTTGTTGTCCGACACGCTGCCTTCTAGCGGCATCCTGGAAACCGGAATCAAGGTCATCGATCTCCTCTGTCCCTTCATCCGCGGTGGCAAGACTGGGCTGTTCGGTGGCGCGGGGGTGGGCAAGACCGTACTGATTATGGAATTCATGCAGGCGGTGGCTCTGTTGCATGGCGGGGTGTCGGTGTTCGCCGGGGTAGGGGAGCGCATCCGTGAAGGACATGAGCTGTGGCACGAGATGGGCGACAACGGCGCGCTGGCCAACGCGGTGCTGGTGTTCGGCCAGATGGACGAGTCGCCGGGGGTGCGTTTCCGTGTCGGGCTGGCCGCGCTCACCTATGCCGAGTATCTGCGCGATACCTTGGGCAAGGAGGTGCTGTTCCTGATGGACAACGTATTCCGCTTCGTGCAGGCGGGTTCCGAAGTGTCTGGACTCCTGGGGCGCATGCCGGCTACCGTGGGCTACCAGCCGACCTTGCCGTCGGAAGTGGCGGAACTGGAGGATCGCATCGTCTCCAGTCGGCTCGGCAACATCACTTCGGTGCAGGCGGTCTACGTTCCCGCCGACGACATGACGGACCCTGCCGTGGGCGCCATCCTGGCCCATCTCGACACGCGCGTGATCCTGTCCCGCGCCCAGGCGGCCAAGGGTATCTACCCGGCGGTTGACCCGCTCGCCTCGGGCAGCAATCTCATGGACCGGCATTTTCTCGGCGACCGCCACTATCAAGTGGCCCATGACGTGCGCGAGCACCTGGCGCGTTACCGTGAGCTGGAGGACATCATCACCATGCTCGGGATAGAAGAGCTTTCCGAGGCCGACCGGCGGGTGGTGCAGCGCGCCCGCCGCTTGCAGCGCTATCTCACCCAGCCTTTCCACGCCATGACGGCGCAGAACGCCGCCAGTGGCGTGTCGGTGACGCTCACGCAGACGCTGGCCGACTGCGAGGCCTTCCTGCGCGGTGAGTACGATGACTTGCCCGAGGAGCGCTGCTACATGCGTGGTGCCATGGATGTCTCAGCATGAATACTTTCACCCTGCATCTTTTCGCCACCGACCGCTATGAAAGCATCGAGAACGTAGCGAGCTTCACCGGCGAGGACAAAAGCGGCAGCTTCGGCCTGTTGGCGCGGCACGAGCGCTTCATGACCGCGCTTACCTTCGGCTTGGCGCGCCTGCTGATGGCGGATGGCAGCCACGAATATCTTGGCTTTCCCGGCGGGCTGCTGTATTTCGTTGACAACGAATTGCGCATTTCCACCCGGCGCTATCTGCGCGACACCGATGTGGAGCGCATCGCCCAGGCCATCACCCGCGAATTGCTGGAAGAGGAACAGGCGCTGGAACAGACCCGGCGCAAGCTGCACCGGCTGGAAGCCGAGATGCTCAGGCGATTGGCGCAACTGGGAGTGGAGTGATGGAAAACGGCGAACGTTTGCGGCAGAACATCGAGAAACAGGCCAGGCGTATGGTTCAGGCGGAGAAGGACAGGCCGACGCTGCTCGCCCAGAGTGTGTTTCTCGGTACCCTGGCGCTGTTGTTCGTGCTGCCGGTGGTGGGCGGCGCCTATCTCGGCCACTGGATCGACAGTTTGCTGGCAGGCTATTCTTACCGATGGACGGTGAGTCTGCTGGTGACGGGGGTTTTCGTCGGTGGCATGAACGTATATTTGTATATCCGGAAAAACTGAAAATGGGCAAACCGGAATTTTTGGAGCTGCTGGCTTTTCACCTCGGGCCGCTGCACATCGGCGCCACGGTGCTCACTACCTGGCTGCTGATGGCCTTGTTGGTAGGGCTCGCCTGGTTCGGTACGCGGCGTCTGAGCGTAGATTCGCCCTCGCGCCTGCAAATGGCACTGGAAGGTACGGTGCTTGCCTTGCAGCAGGCGATTGAAGACACGGCGCCAGGCAACGCCGCGCGGTTGCTGCCATTCATCGGCACTTTGTGGCTGTTTATCGCCGCGGCCAACCTGATGGGCCTAGTGCCGGGCCTGCGCTCGCCCACGGGCGACCTGTCGTTGACGGTGGCGCTGGCCATGCTGGTGTTCCTCTCGGTGCACTGGTTCGGCATCCGCATCGACGGTCTCAGGGCCTATTTGCGCCATTATCTCGACCCCAACCCGATCCTGCTGCCGTTTCACTTGCTGGGCGAGGTCACCCGCACCCTGGCCTTGGCGGTGCGCCTGTTCGGCAATATGATGAGCCTGGAGATGGCGGCGCTGCTGGTGCTGCTGGTGGCCGGTTTTCTCGCGCCGATACCGCTCCTCATGCTGCACATCGTCGAGGCGTTGGTTCAGGCCTATATTTTCGGCACGCTGGCACTGGTTTACGTGGCCGGCGCCCTGCAATCACATGAACTTAATCATAAGGAGTAATCATCGATGGACAAGATAACCTGGTTTACCCTGCTTTCCACCGGTGGCGCGCTGTTGGCGATCTCCATCGGCGTAATCGCTCCCGCATTCGCCATGGGGCGCGCCATCTCCCAGGCGCTGGATGCCATGGCGCGCCAGCCCGAGGCGGAAAAGTCCATTACGCGCACGCTGTTCATCGGCCTGGCGATGATCGAGTCGCTGGCGATTTACGTGCTGGTGATCGTGCTCATCGTGCTGTTCCGCAACCCGTTGCTCGAATACCTGCTGAAGTAGCCGCGCCATGGAATTCGATCTGACGACCTTTATCCTCGAAGTGATCAACTTCCTGGTGCTGGTGTGGTTGCTGAAGCGGTTCTTCTACCGCCCGGTGCTGGGCGTGATCGAAAAGCGCCAGGCCGAGACGGCGAAGACCATTGCGGACGCAGCCGCGATACGGCTGGAAGCGGAGGGGCTGAAGAGCGAATGCCTGGGGCGGCTGGCAGGCGTGGATCAGGAACGTGCCGCGGCGAGGGCCGAGCTAGCCGAGGAAATCGCCGCCGAGCGGGTGCGGCGTCTGGCCACCGTGGAAGCAGAAGTCAATACTGACCGCCAACGCCGGCAAATGCTGGAAGAGCGCGAGAGAAGCGAGCGCGAAGCGGCACTGGAGCACGAGGCGGTGAACATAGCCGTGCGCTTCGCCAGCCGTTTTTTGGACCGCTTGGCCGGTCCCGAACTGGAAGCGAAGCTGGTTGAACTTGCTCTTCGCGAACTCGATGCACAGGTGCCGGAGAAGCTGGATGCCCTGCGTGACCCTAGAGTGAGCATCAAGGTCGTCAGCGCTTATCCTCTCGATGAGGCAAAGCGCACAGCTTTCACCCTGGCCCTTGGCCGCTTGGCGGGCCGGCCTCTGGTGCCGGAATTCAGCGAAGATGCCATACTCAAGGCGGGGGTATGCATCATGGCCGGCTCTTGGGTGTTGATGGCCAACTTGCGCGACGAACTCAGTTTCTTCAGCGGGAGTCTCGACCATGGCGGCTGAAGCCGGGCTGCTCGACCGCCTGGCGCGGCGGGTGGATGGCTATCGCTTCACCCTGAGGTTGGGCGAGAAGGGGCGGGTGGCCTCGGTGGGTGATGGCATCGCCTGGGTCTACGGCCTGCCCTCGGCGGCGGCGGAGGAAATCCTGCGCTTCGAGGATGGCAGCCGCGGTATGGTGTTCGAACTCCAGGCGGAGCGCTTGGGCGTCATTCTGCTTGACCCGGAAGCGAACGTCGCTTCCGGCTCTCTGGTTTCCCATACCGGCGAGCGGCTTGAGATCGGTGTCGGTGACGGGTTGCTCGGGCGCGTCGTTGATCCGCTGGGCAAGCCCCTCGACGGCCTGCCGCCGCCGGAGACGGACGGTTTTTCTTCTCTGGAGGGTGCCTCTCCGCCAATCGTGGCGCGGGACTTCGTCAACCGGCCTCTCTATACCGGCGCCAAGGTGGTGGATACCCTGATTCCCATCGGTCGCGGCCAGCGTCAGCTGATTATTGGCGATTTGGGTACCGGCAAAACCTCGCTGGCCTTGGATAGTGTCGTGGCGCAGGCCGGGCAGGGGGTGAAGTGCGTTTACGTCATGATCGGCCAGAAGCGTTCCGAGGCGGCGCTGGTGATCGACCTGCTGCGTCGCCACGGGGCGTTGGCCTACTCCACGGTGGTGGTGGGGGAGGCAACCGCCACGCCGGGCATGAAGTATCTTGCCCCTTTTGCCGGCTGCGCCATCGCCGAGGGCTGGATGCGTCGTGGCGAGGACACCCTGGTGATCTACGATGACCTCACCACTCATGCCCGAGCTTACCGCGAGTTGTCCCTGCTGATGCACCGCCCACCGGGCCGCGAGGCCTACCCCGGCGACATCTTCTACCTGCACGCGCGCCTGCTCGAACGTTCCACCCGACTCTCCCAGGATCATGGGGGCGGCAGCCTGACTGCGCTACCCCTGGTCGAAACCGAGGAAGGGGAGATCGCCGCCTACATCCCCACCAATCTCATTTCCATCACCGACGGCCAGATATATCTCGACCGACGCCTGTTCGCCGCCGGCATCCTGCCCGCAGTGGACGTGCCGCTGTCGGTGTCGCGCATCGGCGGCAAGGCGCAGCACCCACGCATCAAGGAAGAGGCTGGACAGATGAAGCTGGATTACCTTCAATTCCTCGAACTGGAAGTATTCACCCGTTTCGGCACCAAACTGGAGGCCGGCACTGAGGTAAAAATCCGGCGTGGCCGGCTGTTGCGAGAAATTCTCAAGCAGGAACGGCTCAATCCCTTGGCAGCAAGCTTCCAGCTCGCATGGATGATCGCCTTCAATGCCGGCCTGCTCGACGGGTTCGAACCGCAAACCCTGCCCGATGCGCTGCAAAAAATCCAGGATGGGCTTGCGCGCGATCCGCTTGTGCTGGACGCCGCGCGGGACGAGTGGTTGGCGTTGCTGAACAACTGGCTCGCGGCATGAGCGGCCAGGCCGAACTCGCGCAGCGCTTCGCGCGCCTCAAGGAAATCAGCGGCATCATGACGGCTATGAAAAGCCTGTCGCTGGTGGAGACGCGCAAGCTCGCCCGCTTCATCGGCCACCAGCGCCGCATGCTGGCCAACATCGAGGCGGCGGCCGCTGATTTCCTGAGCTTTTTCCCCGTTGCAAGCGCGGCCGAGATGCAGCCGGCGATTCTGTTATTGATCGGCTCCGAGCGCGGTTTCTGCGGCAACTTCAACGAGCGCGTCCTCGCAGTTCTTGACGCGCTGCCAGGCGGGCAACCTGCCCCCGCGCTGCTGGTGGTGGGAAGCCGCTTGGGGGCGAAGCTGGAAGCCCACCCGGGCGTGATTGCTCGGCTCGATGGCCCGACCGTGACGGAAGATGTGCCCACCGTGCTCAATCGCTTGATGGATGCACTGCATACCGCGAGCCAGCAGCTTTCCGGCAACGGTGCGGCGCTCTTCAGCCTGGCCCACGACAGCGAAGACGAGCCGACGCTCAAACGCCTGCTGCCGCTGGCGCCGCCACCAGCGCCGCATTTCGCGCATCCGCCGGGCCTGCAGCTTGCCCCGCCTGAATTTTTCGCCGAACTGCTCGACCAGTACCTTCTGGCAGCGCTGTACGGCTTCCTGTATGAGTCGCTGTCGGCGGAGAACCGCCAACGCCTGGCTCACATGGAGCAGGCCCTGGACCGCCTCGACGAAACCATCGCTCGCCTTGCCTTAAAGCGCAACGCCCTGCGTCAGGAAAAAATCGTGGAGGAAATCGAAGTGATCTTGTCCAGCCAGATGGCGTTTGCAAAAGAAAAATGAAGGGCAAGGGGCTTGTGGTATGCCTGCTTGCGTGTAAATACATGAACCTATTGGAAAGCACGCTTCGCGAGTTCAAGTTCGAAGTGCAATTCTGATTAACAGATTGAGTGGGCAAGATGCGTTAGCATCTGAGCCCCTCGACCGCCAAGTCTAAAGTTGCCAAGAATGAATTACACACATCTTACCCAAGACGAACGATACCAGATTGCCATCCTCAACAAAGCCGGACATGATCAAAGCGAGATTGCTCAATTGATGAATCGGCATGCATCGACGATCAGTCGCGAACTTCGCCGCAACCGCGGTCAGCGCGGTTATCGCCCCAAACAAGCGCATGCGCTCTCAAAGGTCCGCATGCAGGCCTGCGAGAACGGGCCCCGCGTTTCCAGCGAGACCTGGTGCGTGGTTGATGCCAAGCTGGTCGAGACCTGGAGTCCGGAGCAGATCTCCGGCTACCTCAAGGCGAATGGGGAACCCGCCGTCAGCCACGAGAGCATCTACCAGCGCATCTACGCCGACAAGCGTGCCGGTGGCACACTGCATCGAACCCTGCGCTGCCAAAAGGTCCGCAAGAAGCGTTATGGCGGGCGCGATCGACGCGGTACGATTCCCAACCAAGTATCTATTGATCTGCGTCCCGCTATCGTAGCCGAGCGTGCTCGCTTCGGCGACTGGGAAGCGGACCTTGTCATCGGCGCCGGTCAGAAACAGGCGCTGGTTACGATTAACGAGCGCACGTCTCGCTACGCGCTGATCGCCCATGTTCCGTTCAAGACTGCACAAGCCGTTTCGGACTCCATGATCTCCTTGCTGACGCCTTTTGCGGCCTGTGTTCACACGCTGACCACTGACAATGGCAAGGAGTTCGCCCAACATGAGCGAATTGCCGGGACACTCGATGCCGACTTCTACTTCGCTCATCCTTATGCTTCTTGGGAGCGGGGCGCCAACGAGAACATGAATGGCCTGATCCGCCAGTTCTTCCCGAAGAAGATGCGCTTCAACTCCATCACGGAAAAGGACATCGCTTTCGCCATGCACAGACTCAACCACCGACCCAGAAAATGCCTCGGCTTCAAAACACCTCACGAGGTCTTCATGAACCAGTTACACTCACGTCATAACGCTGTTGCTGTTGGCGCGCATTTAAAACTGACCACCTGTGCGCGTTGAATTTTGACCAGGTGCTATAGCGATGTAGCGTACTACACGGCTGGGGGCAAGTCGACCAGACTGAGATGGCATTAACCTCCTGCGGAAGTGAATGATGTTTGTCAGAACGGCTCCGTTTCCTCCAACGGTGATGACCGTTTTTCCTTCTCCCGATCCTTGATACGATCCTTAGCCGTTGCGCTGCTTTGCTTGAAGCGATAGGACTCGTTGCCGGTCTCGACGATGTGGCAATGGTGGGTCAGGCGGTCCAGCAATGCCGTGGTCAGTTTGGCATCGCCGAACACGCTACTCCACTCGGCGAAGGTCAAATTGGTGGTGATGATGACGCTGGTCCGCTCATACAGCTTGGACAGGAGATGGAACAGCAACGCCCCGCCTGCCTGCGAGAACGGCAGGTAGCCCAGCTCATCCAGTATTACCAGATCCATCTGCATCAAACTGAGCGCCAACTTGCCCTGCTTGCCCGCAGCCTTCTCCCGTTCCAGCGTATTGACCAGGTCCACCGTGGAGTAGAAGCGCACCCGCTTGCCATGATGCTGGATACCAGCAACACCGATGGCCGTAGCTAAGTGCGTCTTGCCCGTCCCCGTGCCACCGACCAGCACCACGTTCTGAGCGGCATCGGTAAACTGCAAGGTGGCGAGTCGGCCGAGCAGTGACTTATCGACCTTGGACTGGCTGAAGTCAAAGCCGGCCAGGTCGCGGTGGACAGGGAATCTGGCGACGTGCATCTGGTAACTGATGGAACGGATGGCACGATCCGTCGCCTCGGCTTCCACCAAATGCCGCAGCAGCCATTCGGAAGAGGCCATGGATGCCGTCGCGCCTGACGCGCCCTGGTTTTTTAATTCGACATAGCTCTCTGCCATGCCGTGCAACTTGAGCGCCTTGAGTTGGCTGACGAGATCAGACATGGGACACCTCCCCAGCATTCAAGCTGTCGTAGCGTGCGGTATCCGCCAGCGGTTCCTCGATGAGCGTCAGGCCGGTTTCCACCTGCGCTGGCATTGCCTCCTGCTTGAGGCGTGCCAGCATGTTCAGCACATGCTCGACGCTTGGCACACCGGATTCCAGCACCAACCCCACCGCAACCAGGACGGCATCCAGCCCGTGCGTTGGCACGGTGGCCAGAACGGATGCCATGACGCGATCACCCAGATTCCGTTCGCGTCGTCGCAAGGCGGCTTGCAGCATGATGAAGGGCATCGCCATATCACCGAATGGCGCCCCATTGCGTAATGCGCCAGGTTTGCGCTCAATGAGTGGAATGTAATGCTGCCAGTCATAGCTGGTCTGGTCACGATGGTGCAGGCGCGGATGACTGGCTACGACCGCGTTATCGGCGTAGGCCTCAATCCGGTCGGGATACAGATGAACGGCTATCTTATGGTTGGCCAGATGGCACGGCACCGAATAGCGGTTGCGCTGCACGCTCACCAGGCACGTGCTGGAAACGCGAGCCAGCACTTCGACGTAGCCATCAAACGGGGTCGGCATGGGCATCAAATAGGCCTGCTCCTGTTCAAGCGCATCAGCGATAGTGATGCCCACATGGTCCGGATGCTCCATTGCCGCCCACAAGGTGCGGCAGCGTACTTCCAGCCAGGCATTCAACTCACCGAATGTGCTGAATCGCTGTTCTTTGGCCTCCATCCACACACGGCGGCGGGAATCCTGGACGTTCTTCTCGACGACGCCTTTCTCCCAGCCTGAGGCGACGTTGCAGAAATCAGGGTCGAACAGGTAATGTGCCGTCATGGCAAAGAACCGTGTATTGACGACGCGGCATTTGCCCTTGCACACCTTGTCTACGGCGGTCTTCATGTTGTCGTAGATGCCGCGCCGGGGAATGCCACCCAGGGCCGTGAAGGCCCGGGTGTGCGCATCGAACAACATCTCGTGGCTTTGCGTGGGATAGGCCGATAGCAGGAATGCACGGCTGGCGCACAGTTTGGTGTGTGCGGCCAGAATCTTGCGGTGAATGCCGCCAATCACCAGCCATTCCTCGCTCCAGTCAAACTGGAAGGCTTCGCCGAGTTCAAACCTGAGAGGAACATAAGCAGACTTGCTGGGAGCGGTCACATTCCGCCAGTTGCGCATGAATTCGGTGACCCGTGCGTAGCAGCCGGTGAAGCCCTCCTTCTTGATGGCTTCAAACATCATCAGTGCGGTACGTCGGTCGCGCTTGGGGCGGTGTGAGTCGGCTTCCAGCCACAACCTCAGCCTGGCCTCAAATGGCGTCAGCTTGACGATGGCTTTGGCTCTGGAATACGCGGGCTCGGTACCGTCTGGCGCCCGGAGCCACTTCTTGATGGTGTTGCGCGACAGGCTTGTGCGCCGCCCGATCTCGCTGATGGATAGATGTTCCCGGAAGAACATCCGACGTACCTTTGCATACATGACCATGGTAATCACCTCTTCATTCCTCCTGCTTAAAAAAACAGGATACGTCGTGGGTTACCTGGTCAAACTTCAACGCGCATCCGCGCGTCTAAATGGTCAATATTGGTTTAGCGCCAACACTTTCGCCGCAAGTGTCAATAAATACCAGACTGCACTCTATTCTGACGTTGCGAGACGGCCTATCCTGACATCAGGATAGGGTATGCTTCAAGCTGACAAATGTGAACCATCGGCTGCGGGAGCCATGTCAGATTCGGTCCCGCCCGTTAGGCCAGCGATTAGCAAAGTTGTATTGAGCTTAAGCGCAACACTGGTTCCAACAACGGTAAATAATGCCAGCCCAATTGCATCTGGAATCAGAAAGAAATTCTTCGATAGTTTAAGGTCGCGACCGAGAAAAAAGTGAGCGTACCTGCGATCATGCTGACTACCACGTAAATCAAATCTATGGTCTGCCGATGGCTTCGAGGATGCCGCGCATTAGGTCGACCGGGGTTGGCGGGCAGCCGCGAATGACGGCATCGACGGGAATCACGTTCGCAACCGCGCCGCGTGAGGCGTAGCTCTCACCGAATTCGCCGCCGTCTGCGCCGCACGCGCCTACGGCGATGACTAGCCTGGGTTCGGGTGTTGCAGCAAGGGTGCGGTGTATCGCCTCTTCCATGTGGCGCGAGACGGGGCCGGTGACCAGTAGCATGTCGGCATGGCGCGGGCTGGCGACGAAATGCACACCGAAGCGTTCAATGCTGTACCAGGAGTTGTTGAGCGCCTGGATTTCAAGCTCGCAGCCGTTGCATGAGCCCGCATCCACTTCCCGGATGGCGAGGCTGCCGCCGAACAGCTCGCCGATGCGTGCCTTGAGCTGTTCTCCGATTTCGGTTAGCGCGGGTTCGTTGAGCGGCGGTAGTGGCTCGGAGATGATGCCGATACGCTGTATTTTTCCAAGAATGCGCAGCATTATAGATCGTTTCCTGAATATGACCCATTCACGGACTTGTTGCACACCGGGAAGTCTGGGACGATGTTGTCGTGGATCAGCACTTCGAGCGCCGGCCAAGTGGTCCATGACGGGTCGCGCGGGAAGAAGCGAGCGATCCGCCCGCCTGCACCGAAGCGCACGTAGCTAATGATTTCTCCGCGCCAGCCCTCGATGATCCCCAGTCCTTCGCTGTCCGCTATGGGAACTCGCCACTCGCTACCGACCGGTCCATCGGGTAGCCCTGCAAGCAGCGCCTTGATGACCTCGAGCGAGACGACTATTTCCTCGTGGCGCACGCGCATACGCGCGTTGACGTCGCCGGTATGATGCAGCGGAACGGTGACTTTAAGTCGATCATAGGGCGGATAAGTCGCATCTCGCCGAACATCGAAATCCAGACTCGATGCGCGCCCCACATAGCCCATACAGCCCAGCGCGCTGGCCTGTTCCGGCGTGAGCACGCCGGTGCCCAGCAGCCGGTTCGTCAGCGAGGGCGAATCGTAAACGATAGCCATCAGCTTACCGATCTGCCAGCGCAAGGCGTCTGCCTCATCGCGCATGGTTTCCATAAATCGCGGTTCCAAGTCAGCCGCCACGCCGCCGGGAACGATGCAATCCATCATGAAACGGTGGCCGAAGACCTCGCACGAGGCGCGTTGCCAAGCCTCGCGCAGCCGCCCGAACTGGTAGAAACCGAAGGCAAAGCCGACATCGTTGGCGATCGCGCCGATGTCGCCGAGATGATTGGCGACGCGCTCGCGTTCGCACATCAAGGCGCGCAGCCAGACGGCGCGTGGCGGTGCCGTAAGTCCTGCCGCTTTCTCCATCGCCATGCTCGCCGCCCAAGCGTGCGCAACAGTTGAATCGCCCGAGACGCGCCCGGCCAGGCGCGCCAAGCTGGCTGCATCACGGCCCTCGGCGATTTTCTCGATGCCCTTGTGGGTGTAGCCGAGGCGCGCCTCGAGGTGGAGTACCGTTTCGCCCACTGTCTGAAAGCGAAAATGTCCCGGCTCGATGATGCCGGCATGTACCGGCCCTACTGGTATCTCATAGACGCCGCTGCCTTGTGCGGCGAGGAATTTGTACTGGTGATCGGCTGGCGTTGCTGCGAGCGGGTGGCCTGCGGCGGGAAAATCCCGGCGTAGAGGATACTCCGAACTCTTCCACGCCTGATGCCGTGTCCAGCGGCGCGCATCGGGGTGATCGGTAAAGGCCACGCCGAACATGTCCTGGGTATGCCGCTCGGGACGGTCGGCCGCCGGATAGGACGGCGTATGCGAGGACAGGATCGGATTGGTGCGCGTGACCATCGTGCGTGCGAGCAGGTAGGCGCCACCTTTCTCAAAACAGGCGTGGATGTGGATCGCCTTATCAACTTTCCCGTCTATATCCTCGCCCCAGCCAGCGGCCCAGCGGCATCCCCACTCCTTGGCTTCCTGGCCAAGCCGGCCCCAGTCTTCAGCTTGTACCGTGATGACTTGCGCCGGCGCGAGCCCGTGCGCGGCCACAGACTCGACACGCAGCCCCGTTTGCGCCAGATGGCCGAGAAATGGGGCAAATGGCTTGTCCTGCGTCATCGTAGCGGCGCTCCCGCAATGAGCAGCGTGGCCTGTTCGAACCAGTTCGAGAGGAAGGTGGGAATCGACAGCCCGAGCCACAGCACCAAGGTAAGATGCACCGCCACCGGCAGCATGTTGGCGCGTACCGGTTTCTGCCCGGTCGGCGGCTCGCCGAAGACCATCGGTTGCAGGTGGCGGAACAGGCCGGCGAATGCCACGCCGAAGCCAACCAGCAGCGGGATCGTCAACCAAGGCCAGGACTTCATGGTGGCCATGAGCAGCAGAAATTCGCTGATGAATACGCCGAAGGGTGGGAAACCGGTAATCGCCACCGTGCCGATCAACAATCCCCAGCCGATGCTGGGCTGGGTGCGAATCAGGCCGCGGATGTCCTCGATACGCTGCGTTCCGGCGAGTTGCGAGGCGTAGCCGACGGTGACGAAGATGGCCGACTTGGTGAGCGAATTCACCGTCATATGCAGTAGCGCGCCGAAAGTGGCCAGCGGTCCGCCGATGCCGAAGGCAAAGGTCATCAACCCCATGTGCTCGATCGACGAATAGCTGTACATGCGCTTGATGTCGTGCTGGCGGTGCAGGAACAGGCCCGCCACCACGAATGAAAGCAGGCCGAAGCCCATCATCAGGTGACCGGCGAGCTCGGTATGCAGCGAGGCATCCACCAGCATCTTGAAGCGCACCAGGGCATACAGCGCGACGTTGAGCAGCAGCCCGGAAAGCACGGCCGACATCGGCGTCGGGCCTTCAGAGTGGGCATCCGGCAGCCAGTTGTGCAAGGGCACCAGGCCGACCTTGGTGCCGTAGCCGACCAGCAGGAAGACGAAGGCGAGCGAGACCACCGCCGGGTCCAGATTGGCGGCTGCGGTGTCGTGCAGCACGGTCCACAGCAGGGTGTCACCGTGTTCGGCGCCAACCCGGTTCTCGGCGGCGAAATAGATGAGCACTGTGCCGAACAAAGCCTGGGCGATGCCGACGCCGCAGAGCACGAAATAC
This sequence comes from Sulfurimicrobium lacus, assembly GCF_011764585.1. Classification (GTDB taxonomy): domain Bacteria; phylum Pseudomonadota; class Gammaproteobacteria; order Burkholderiales; family Sulfuricellaceae; genus Sulfurimicrobium; species Sulfurimicrobium lacus. The sequence continues at coordinate 2,265,724 of NZ_AP022853.1, read as the reverse complement.
TTCCATGCCGCCTCGATCGACTGCGGCGTGCGGTAGAGCGAAATCAGCAGCACGGTGGTCAAGGTGGCGGATTCCATGGCCACCCACATAATGCCGAGATTGTTGGTCGACAGCGCCAGCAACATCGAGAACAGGAAGCCCTGATACATCGAGTGGTAGAGGCGCATGCGCCGGTCGGTGACGCGCCCGCGCTCGACTTCGTGGCGCATGTAGGGGCGTGAGAATATCGAGGTGGTCATGCCGACGAAAGCGGTAAGGACGACCAGATAAACGTTGAAGGCGTCGATGTAGAACAGGTGCCCGCTGGAAAGCTGCGGCCCATGGGCGAAGACATCCAGCGCCATGACCAGCGAGGCGGCGAAGGTCACCACGCCGGTGGCCACATTGACCCAGCCGGCGAGCGTGCGGTGACCGATCCAGGCCAGCAGCAGGCCGCCGATAAACGGTGCCAGCAGCGTGATTTCCAGCATCGTCATGTGTGCTCTCCCGGTGTTGTCGCAACAGCGGTTTCCGCCAATGGCGCCGGTTCATTCGCCTCGGACAGGAGGTTGAGATGGCTGACATCAAGGGAATCGAACGAATCGCGCAGGTGAAAGAAGAACACGCCGAACAGGATGGACGCGACCATGACGTCGAAGGCCACGCCGAGTTCGACGATAAGCGGCATGCCGTAGGTAGACACCACGGCGGCAAAGAACAGCCCGTTTTCCATGGACATGAAGCCGATGACCTGCGCCATCGCCGTCCTGCGCACGGACATAATCAGCATGCCGAGGAGTTCGACAGCGATGCTCACGGCGATGGTGTTGCGCGTGGCCAAACCGGACAGGTGTACGATCGGAAGGGCAATGAAATAGCTGAAAATGACCAGGCCGGCGCCGCCGAGGAGCAACAGCGAAGGATGCTTTATCACCTCGGTGTCGTAATTCATGTCGAGCCGAACGCTGAGGCGATAGAGCACCCACGGGATCAGCCCCACCTTGAGCGCGACGGTGAGCGCAGCGGAAATGTAGAGGTGCTTATGATTCGAGACGATGGCGACCAGCACGGTCGCCACCGCCATCAGCAGACCTTGCCAGGCAAAAGTGAAAATGAGCGGCACCATGCGCGTCTGAGCGAGCATGACGAAGGAGGAGAACAGCACCAGGGCCGCGAATAGGATGATGGCCTGGCTATAAAGGCTGAGACTGGAAAGCGCCATTTACCCCCCAGTTTCCAGCACGACGTTAGTGAGCATGCCGAGAAGCGCAAGCATGAAGGCGAAGCCGAGGAACTGCGGCACCCGAAACAGGCGCATCTTGGCCAGCACCGTCTCCCACACCACCAGCAGCATGGCGAGCAGCATCAATTTGGCCGTGGCAGCCACGACCCCTACGATCAAGGCGCCAGTGCTGAATTCGCTGGCAATGCCCCAAGGGAGGAAGAAGTCGATAATCAGCACCGCGTATATCATCAGCTTGATCTGCGCCGCCCACTCGATCAGGGCCAGGTGACGTCCGCTATATTCCAGGATCATGGCCTCGTGCAGCATGGTCAGTTCAAGGTGGGTGGCCGGGTTGTCCACCGGAATGCGCCCACACTCGGCCACCGCCACCATGGCCAGCGCGAGCAGGGCGAACAGGAACGATGGGCGCAGCACCAAGCCCGCTTGCAGAACCGTCTCGATAGCCACCGACAGGTTGGTTGAATGCGCCGTCATGGCTAGCGTGAATACCGCCATGAGCATGGCCGGTTCGGCCAGCGCGGCGACGGTCATTTCACGCGAGGCGCCCATGCCGCCGAAAGCGGTGCCGATGTCGAGAGCGGCCAGCGCTGTGAAAAACCGTGCCAGCGCAAAAAAACCAACCAGTACGATCACATCGGCAATCGCCGAAGTGGGAAGGTGTACGGCGATGAGTGGAACGGCGGCGGCGGCGAGCAGCGTGGCGCCGAATATGATGTAGGGAACGGCGCGGAACAGCCAGGAGGCATTTCCGGCCAGCACCATATTCTTCTTCAGTAGCTTGGTCAGATCGCGGTACGGCTGCCAAACGGCTGGCGCCGCACGGTTCTGCTGGTGACACTTAATCCGTTTCACCCATCCCGCTAGCAGTGGCGCGGCGAGGATGAACAGCAGCGTCTGCGCCGCTGCGAGCGCCCAGACGATCGATTGGCTGTTCATAGGCTGACTATCCATAGCAAAAAGAGCAGCGTTGCGAGCGAGTATTTCAGATAGGTATGGATGTTGCCGGTCTGGATGAAGCCGATGCGCCGTGCCGCATGTAGCACCAGCCGCCCAATCGGTTGATAGACCTTGAGCCAGGACCAGTCCTGCACATGCAGGTGGTGGCGAATGCTGGTGACGCGCGGAATAGGGCCAGCGCCAGCGACCGTCTCGACATCCTCTTCCACCTTCCATACTGCACCGAAAACGCGCCGGATCGGCTGGGTGAAAGCGGTGGAGGTATACTCCATGCGCGCGGTGAGTCGCCCGAAGCCGCAGTCCCAAGTATCGACCCGGCGGGCGGGGACGGCTCCACGTTTGAGCAACAGGAAGCCCATGCCGAACACCACGACGATAGCGATCAGTACCAAGGGCGCCGAGTAGGAGGCAACCTGGGGCGAAATCGGCGTCAGCCATAACCAGCCCTGGGCAGCGGCCGAAGGCAGCGATTCCTGCACCAGCAGTTGCGTGACAGGTGCCATCACCATGATAACCGAGGTCGGTAACACGCCGAGTAGCAAGCACAGTACCGCCAATAGCGCCATGCCGCCCTGCATTCCCCTCGGCACCTCGCGTGCGCGTGCGACGCGGCGTGTTCGCGGTTTGCCGAGGAACGCGATACCGAAAGCCTTGACGAAGCAAGCTGCGGCAAGCGCTCCGGTCAGAGCAAGCAATGCGGCCGAGATCGGAATCATCGTGCGCAGCACGCCGTTTTCCAGCGCCGGTGCCTGCAACGCCGTTTGGAACGTCAGCCACTCGGAAACGAAGCCGTTGAAAGGGGGCAACGCCGAGATCGCGACGCTGCCGACCAGAAACATGAACGCCGTGACCGGCATGCGATGAATCAGTCCGCCCATGCGCTCGAGGTCGCGCTCGTGCGTGCGATAGAGCACCGCGCCGGCGCCGAGAAACAGCAGCCCCTTGAACAGTGCGTGGTTGAGTGTGTGGTAGAGTGCCGCCACCAACCCGAGCGTGCCGAGCAATTTGTGTCCGCTGCCGATGAAGATCATCGACATCCCCAGACCCATGAGAATGATGCCGATGTTTTCGATTGAGTGATAGGCGAGCAGGCGCTTTAGGTCGTGCTGCATGAGGGCATAGAGCACGCCGAGCAGCGCCGAGGCAGTGCCGATGACGAGCACAAGCAGCCCCCATTCCCAGCGCACATTGCCGATCAGGTCATAGCTTACGCGCACGATGCCGTAGATGCCCATCTTGATCATGGCGCCGCTCATCATGGCCGAAATATGCGACGGGGCCACTGGGTGTGCATCGGGTAGCCAGACATGCAGCGGCGCCATGCCGGACTTGGTGCCGAAGCCGATAAAAGCGAATAGAAAGGCCAGCGTTGCCCACTGCGGCGTGAGGTGGGCCACCCGCATCTGGTCGAAAGTCAGGCCGCCGCCGAACGCGGCAAGTACGCCAAAGGAAAGCAGGATGACCAGGGCACCGACGTGGGCGAGCAGCAGGTAGAGAAAGGCGGCGTGGCGGTTGGCGGCATGCTGGTGCTGGTAGACGACGAGAAAGTAGCCGGAAAGCGACATCATCTCCCAGAAGATCATGAACACCAGGGCGTCGTCGGCGAGCAGCAGCATCTGCATGCCGAGAATGAAGGTCGCGGTGAACACACCGAGCGGAGGCAAGGGCTGGGCTGCCTTACCTCGCGCAAATTCGCGCGTGTAGCTGGGGCCGTAGAGCGAAACCGCGATCACCAGTGTGCCGAGCAGCAGCAGGAAAAAGCCGGAAAGAGGATCGAGCCGCATATGCCACTTGAGCCAGGGCAGGCCAAGCGCCATCTGGCCGGTGAGGGTGAGATTGGCGAGTAGTGCCCAGCCGCCGGCGGCAATGCTGGTGGCCCCGGCGAGAAACAGAAACAGGAACGAACCGGAATGCAGGAAACCCGGATGGTGACGCCCGGCAAACAGGGAGACTACGCCCGACAGCAGGGCGCACGCCGCAGCGACATATGCGATAAGTAGAGGGATCGCCGTGCTCATGGCCAGTGCTTCGCCGATAGAACCTTCAACCACATGCCTAGATCTCCAGAAAAGGGGACCGGTCATGATATGTAGCCCGCAGCTGCTTACTCCGGGTACTTTCACCATGCCGACCAGGAACGGGTAATACTAGAGGCCAGTCCAGTGGGCGGCCCTATTCCACGCGACCAATCCGTTCGTAGGCTAGGTGCCAAAGCGAGTTACAAAGCAGTGTAACCATCATTATTCCTCAACGTCTATCGGTTTGTTGGCGTTGCAAATATGAAACAACTTATCCCTGATCATGGCTGTGCTTGCTCGGAAGGTCTTTGTACTCACCAGTAGAAATCATTTTCAAACCAGCACATGGCGTGTCTTCTCAAAGAAATGTTGGATCTGCTGCTCTATTTGTGGATCGATCATCACCTCAGGACGCTTGCCATTCGGGCAGGCAAGCCGTGGCGTCGTGCCAAACAGGCGGCAGATCAGCGGGCGTTCTGCATAGACCTGGCATCCATTGTCCCCAAGGTGAGGACAACTTAGATTGGCAAGCGCTGCCTCATATTCCTCATGGCGTTTGACTGGAAGCCTTGCAATCTCTTCGGTGGAGGTGGTCACCGGCCCGCAGCAATCGCGACAACCGGGTTCGCACTCGAACGATGGAATATGCTTTCGGAAGAACCGAATTTTCTGGCTATTTCTTGTCATTATTTGTGCGACCCTTACCCCTATCGCTCTTTTTAATCCATCAACTTGCGAGCTTCGGCAACCTGGCCGCGGTAGGCTTCGTAGATGTGCTTGAGCGCATCGGCCATGGTCACCTGCGGCTTCCAGTCGAGGTCGCGCATGGTGTTCTCGATTTTCGGCACGCGGTTCTGCACGTCCTGGTAGCCCTTGCCGTAGTAGTCGCCGGAGGTGACTTCCAGGGTTTTGACCTTGTGCGCGTTTTCCTTGTACTCGGGATATTCCATGGCCAGGTCCATCATCATCTTGGCCAGTTCCTTCACCGAGTAGTTGTTGGACGGATTGCCGATGTTGTAGATCTGGCCGGTCGCCACGCCGTTCTTGTTCTCGATGATTTTCATCAGCGCGTCGATACCGTCCGATGCATAGGTGTAGGAACGCTTGGCCGTGCCGCCGTCCACCAGCTTGATGTCTTCGCCGCGCACAATGTGCCCGAGGAACTGGGTTATGACGCGCGAGCTGCCTTCCTTGGCGGTGTTGATGTTGTCCAGCCCTTCGCCGATCCAGTTGAAGGGACGGAACAAGGTGAAGTTGAACTCGGTCTTCATGGCGTAAGCGAAGATCACGCGGTCCATCAGCTGCTTGGAGCAGGAGTAGATCCAGCGCGGCTTGTTGATCGGGCCAAGGATCAGTTCCGAATTTTCCGGGTCGAACTCGTCGTCGCGGCACATGCCGTAAACTTCTGAGGTGGACGGGAAAATCAGGTGCTTGCCGTACTGGACGCACTGGCGCACGATCGGCAGGTTGGCCTCGAAATCCAGTTCGAAGACCTTGAGCGGTTCCTTGACGTAGGTCGCCGGCGTGGCGATCGCCACCAGCGGCAGCACCACGTCGCATTTCTTGACGTGGTATTCGATCCACTCCTTGTTGATGGTAATGTCGCCCTCGAAGAAATTGAAGCGCGGGTTGGTCATCAGGTCGGTCACGCGATCGCTGTACATGTCCATGCCGTAAACTTCCCAGTCGGTCGTTTCGAGGATGCGCTGGGAAAGATGGTGACCGATGAAGCCGTTCACGCCAAGGATCAGAACTTTTTTCACTGTATTCCTTTGAGATAATGAAATTTACCAAGCGGCTTCATCAGCCGCAGCTGTAATGATATTTCCGGCTCAATTCATGCACCGCCGTAACCATGGCGGCGGCGTTTTCCGGTTCGGTGAACTGGGAAATGCCGTGCCCCAGGTTGAAGACGTGGCCGCTGCCTTTGCCGCAGCTGAGCAGGACTTTGTCGACTTCGGTGCGGATGGTGTCGGGGTTGCTGAACAGCACTGCCGGATCGAGATTGCCTTGCAACGCCACCTTGTCGCCAACGAGGCTGCGCGCTTCGCCAATGTCGATGGTCCAGTCCAACCCGATCGCGTCACAGCCGATGGCTGCAATGCTTTCCAGCCACAGCCCTCCGCCCTTGGTATAGACGATACACGGTACTTTTTTGCCGTCATGTTCGCGCTTCAGACCACCAACAATTTGCTTCATGTAGGCTAGCGAGAACTCATGGTAAGCCGCGTGTGACAGCGCGCCACCCCAGGAGTCGAAAATCATTACCGCTTGGGCGCCGGCCTCGATTTGCGCGTTGAGGTGGGCGGTGACGGCTCGGGCGTTGACATCAAGAATGTGGTGCAGTAGCTCTGGGCGCTGATAAAGCATCGTCTTGACTCTAATGAAATCCGAGCTGCTGCGGCCTTCCACCATATAGCAGGCGAGCGTGAAAGGGCTGCCGGCAAAGCCAATCAGTGGCACTTCGTTATTCAGCGCCTTGCGTATCTGGCTGACGGCATCCATGACATAGCGCAGATGGACGTTCGGATCGGGCACAATCAGGTTGCGGATTTCTTTTTCATGGTGCAGTGCCCGCTTGAATTTCGGCCCTTCGCCGGTGCTGAAGTACAGCCCCAGGCCCATCGCGTCTGGAATGGTGAGGATGTCGGAAAACAGGATAGCGGCGTCGAGCGGAAAGCGTGCCAGAGGTTGCAGGGTCGCTTCCGTGGCGAGATCAGGATTCTTGCACAGACCCATAAAATCACGGGCCTTGGTCCGGGTCCGTAAATATTCCGGCAGGTAACGACCGGCCTGGCGCATCATCCATACTGGCGTGTATTCGGTCGACTGGCGCAACAGGGCGCGCAGGAAGGTGTCGTTTTTGAGTTTGCTCATGGGAATCCTCCCGGTTAATAAAATAGACTCAAGCAGCCAGTCTTGACCGCTTTCTCTTTGGCTAATGGATGGTTCTGACTGTTAGCGAAAAAACTGTTAAATCGGTACGCTGTTCGGCGCCAATCGCTCGCCAGAAACTCAGCCCCACCTCGTTATCCGTCTCGACAAATAAATGCGCTTTGGTAATGTCTATCCGGTTCAACTCCTTGAGCACAGCCTGCACCAACTGGCGCGCTATTCCTTGCCGGCGATGTGTCTCCGCGACAGCCAAATGGTAAAGGTAAGCACGGAGGCTGTCGTGGCCCACCAGAACCGCGCCGACCAACCGATCCGCTTCCCAGGCGCCAAGGCATACCCCCGAATTTCTGGCGAGAAAGCGGCGGAAAGACCATTCGGAAGTATTTTCAGGCCGAAGGCGTATGCCATCGCACCCCTGCCAGAGCGCCATTGCCGCTATGTAATCCCCTGTGCTCAAGGGGAAGATTTCAACGCTATTTTCCGGCTTGACCATTTCTCGATGCATTTCCATTACATGTTAATGTGATTATAATACTATCTTTATTTAACGCACATCAACAAAGAAAACAATGATTGCTTTACAGGAAGCCTATCGCGCTGGTCTGCTGCACCGTAAACACTGGGTGTCCAACCTTGTTTCCGGACTTATCGTCGGGGTGGTGGCCTTGCCATTGGCGATGGCCTTCGCCATCGCATCTGGAGTAAAACCGGAGCAGGGGCTTTACACCGCCATCATCGCGGGATTGCTGGTGTCTGTTTTCGGTGGCACCCGGCTTCAGATCGCCGGACCAACCGGTGCCTTTATTGTCATTCTGGCTACGATTGCGGCCAAGCATGGTGTCGACGGTTTGCAAATCGCCACGTTGATGGCCGGGGTGATGCTCCTGCTGATGGGGGTCGCCAAGATGGGCGTGGTCATCAAGTTTATTCCCGCTCCGGTCATCGTCGGTTTCACCGCCGGCATCGGCGTCATCATCTGGGTCGGGCAGTGGAAAGACTTTTTCGGGCTACCCATGGTAGCCGGGGAGCATTTCCACGAGAAGTTCTTGCATCTCATTGAGGTGTTGCCGCAGCTCCAGCTTGCGACTACGGCGCTGGCGGTGTTAAGCCTGCTACTGGTGACGCTTTCGCCCAGGGTTCGCGGATTGAAGCGAATTCCCGGACCATTGTTGGCAATGGTGGTTGCAACCGCGCTCCAGTCAATCTTCAAGTTCGATGGTGTTGAAACGATCGGCAGCGCCTTTGGCGGTATCCCGCAAACCTTGCCTGCTTTTGCTCTTCCGTCGGTCACGTTGTCACGCGTAATCGAGCTTATCGGGCCAGCTTTCACTATTGCCATGCTCGGGGCTATCGAGTCCCTGCTGTCTGCCGTGGTGGCGGACGGCATGGCCGGAACCCGGCACGATTCGAACCAGGAACTGATCGGGCAAGGAATTGCCAACATCGCGGCACCGCTGTTCGGCGGGTTTGCCGCAACCGGGGCGATTGCACGTACCGCAACCAATATTCGTAATGGTGGCACCAGCCCGATTGCCGGCATCGTCCATTCGATTACACTCGTGCTCATTGTTTTGATCCTAGCCCCGCTGGCCGCCAGTGTGCCGCTTGCCGCGCTGGCGGCCATCTTATTTGTGGTCGCTTACAACATGAGCGAGATCAAACACTTTGCGCACATGGTGCGGCGCGCACCGCGTGCAGACGTGGCGATTCTCCTAATTACCTTTGGATTGACCGTGTTTACCGACCTGGTAGTGGCGGTCAATATCGGTGTCATCCTCGCCATGCTGCATTTCCTGCGTCGTATGGCTTCCTCCGTGGAGGTACAGCAGGTCGCCGAGAAAGAACTTGAAATGGAGCTGACCTATCAGGGGTTAACGGCCTTGCCGCCGGGCGTGCTGGTCTATGCCATTGACGGACCATTTTTCTTCGGCGCCGTGGAAAATTTCGAGCAGACATTGGCGCAAACCCATACCGACCCGCGCATTCTGGTGATTCGATTGCGTCGGGTGCCATTCATGGATATTACCGGCTTGCAAACTTTAGAAGAGGCGATCCTTAATCTGGAAGCGCGCGGCATTCGCATCATTTTGTGCGAGGCAAACGAGCGCGTGAGAGAAAAGCTCGACAAGGCAGGCATCCTTGCCGCTATCGAACCGGAGGATTATTTCGATGACTTTGCGGCCGCGATAGTGCGGTGCAATCTCCTGGTAGGGACGAACCCGGAAATGATCCAAGGAAAGCAGGCGGTTTTAAGCGAGTACACAGAGAGCATGCTGAAAACAAGCGAGCACTATTTGCGTGGCGACCCCCAATAGTTATGAGGAAGAAACCTTTACTTGGCGCCCCTGGGCCCTGCCGCACCAATCTTGCTTTTCGTGGCGTAGTCCATGCCGTGGAGTTCCATGTAATCGCGGATCATCTGCCGCACTACCTGCGAAGGGGTCAGGTCTTGTGCAGCGCATAATTCTTCAAAGGCTTTCTTTTTTACCGGGTCGATTAGAAGGGTAAGACGGGCTGTTTTGGTTTCCATGGTTGCGTCTGGGTCGCCGATAATGTTAATCAGATTAACATTATATATGTCTTGTTGCGATATGCTCAACCGAAAAACTGTACTTGCACCCAATACCGTTAGCAATTATGGATAGAACAGCAACATGAGCACATGGAATGACTTTTGGCGCGACTATCAGGCGCTGCCGCCGTCTACGGGGAAACCATACCTAGTCGAGAGTGACTGTGAAATAGCGCTGCACTTCGATTTCTGGTCAATACAAAGCCACATGAGGAAGACCGATCCCGATAAGCTAACCGTCGGCTATACCCGCACCATGATGGGGTTTCTGCTCTTTCAGCCGCGACCGGAACAGATCGCGATGGTCGGACTGGGTGGCGGCTCGTTGGCGAAGTATTGCTTGCGACATTTGCCCAACACGCATTTCACGGCGGTGGAAATCAACCCTGATGTAATTTCCTTGAGGGACAAGTTCGGGATTCCTCCGGACGGGCCCCATTTCAAAGTGCTGTGTGACGATGGCGCCATTTATGTTCAGGATCATTCCGAACTTGTTGATGTGCTAATCGTGGATGGCTTCGACCAGTACGGACAGGCCGAACAACTATGCAGTAGAGAGTTCTACGGAAATTGCCATGCAAAACTCCGGGATGGCGGCGTATTGGTGGTTAACCTGCTAAGCAACGATACCCGGTCGGTGGCGTTTGCCGAAAAAATCCGGGATAGTTTTGATGGCCAGGTCGTAATCGTAGAAGCGGAAGAATCAGGAAATATAATCGCCTTCGCCTATAAAGGGATGGATTTTCCTCCTTTGAAGGCCACGCTCAAGGAGCGTGTCATGTATCTGTCACCGACACACACAATTTCTTTTCGCCCCATTGCACAGAAGATGATTAGGCGTCTTGATCAACATATATCGTGGATTCACTTTTGATCCGAACACTTGACGACAAAAAGAGGGAAAACCTGAGCGACTTGAGCGATTTCTTGTTCAAATATCACGCCGCTTTGCCACAGACCTTGGCGGGCAAGCCTTTCCTGTATGAAGGCAACGAAGTCATAACGCTACACTTCGATTTTGCGACGACGCAAAGTCATATGTGCAAGTGCGATCCCGAAAAGTTGATTCTGGGGTACACCCGAACCATGATGGGTTTTCTGCTTTTTCAGCCAAAACCGGAACGGATCGCAATGGTCGGCCTGGGCGGAGGCTCGTTGGCGAAGTATTGCTTGCGACATTTGCCCAACACGCATTTCACGGCGGTGGAAATCAACCCTGAGGTGATCGCCCTGCGCGACAACTTCAGGATTCCTCCAGACGGCCCCAATTTCAAAGTGATTTGTGCCAACGGCGCGGTTTATGTCCAGAACCACTCCGAGCTTGTCGATGTGCTGCTCGTCGATGGCTTCGACCGGGATGGCCAGCCAAGAGAATTATGCAGCGTAGGGTTCTACGATCATTGCTATGCAAAACTTCGGGATGGTGGTGTATTGGTGGTCAACCTGCTAAGTGGCGACAACAAGTTCCGCACCTATGCCGCGAGAATCCGAGAGCGCTTTGATGATCAGGTCGTAGTCATGGAGGCGGAGGGATTTGGAAACAAGATAGCCTTCGCATATAAGGGCAGGGGTTTCCCTCCTTTGGCAACCACGATGAGTGAGCGTGTCCATGATCTAGGGCTGACACACACCGTCCCTCTGCATACCATTGCGAAGAAGGTGATTCACAACTGAAGCAACATACAACATCGTTGATTCACTTGTGATCCTACTGTTTTCCGCTTAGTCGACACGTAAATCACTTCTCCTCATTTTAATCGCCACCTGGCGCAATCAAAAGCAGATTTATTAAGAAACACAAAACATGAGCAAAAATATATCTGCGGAATCTTCGTACCAGCTGTTTCACTAAATCACTGCGATGCTGGTGCTATTCCAGTGAGTTCCAGTATTTTTTTATTTCAACCTTATAACGGAGTCACCTTGGCTAAACGCAGAGTAGTCATCACCGGCTTGGGCGCGGTATCCCCGGTCGGTATCGGTGTCGGCGAGACATGGAGCAACATCGTCGCTGGCAAATCCGGCATCACCAGGATCACCCGCTTCGATGCTTCCGCCTTTGCTTCCCAGGTCGCCGGGGAAGTGAAGAATTTCGACGTCACCCAGTTCCTTTCCGCCAAGGAAGCGCGCCGCATGGATACTTTCATCCATTACGGCATGGTGGCGGGCATGGAGGCCTTCAAGGACTCCGGTCTGGAAGTGACGCCGGAAAACGCCGAGCGTATCGGGGTCAATATCGGCTCCGGCATCGGCGGCTTGCCGATGATCGAGGAAACTCACACGACCTACCTTGAAAGCGGACCGCGCAAAATTTCGCCGTTCTTCATTCCGGGCACCATCATCAACATGATTCCAGGCAACCTGTCGATCATGTTTGGTCTGAAAGGCCCCAATTACGCTGTGGTAACCGCCTGCACCACCGGTCTGCATGCGATCGGTATCGGCGCCCGAACCATTGCCTACGGCGATGCAGACGTGATGGTTTGCGGTGGTGCAGAATCGACCGTATCGCCTTTGGCTGTCGGCGGGTTTGGCTCTGCCAAAGCGCTGTCCTCGCGCAACGATGATCCCGCGACTGCCAGCCGGCCTTGGGACAAGGGGCGTGATGGTTTCGTACTGGGCGAGGGTGCCGGCGTGCTGGTGCTGGAAGAGTATGAACACGCCAAAGCCCGCGGCGCCAAAATTTACGCGGAACTAGCGGGCTTCGGCATGAGTGGCGATGCTTACCACATGACAGCGCCTGACACCGATGGCCCGAGACGTTCAATGGTTAAGGCCTTGTGCGATGCCGGAGTCAATCCAGACGAAATTCAGTACATCAATGCCCACGGTACGTCCACGCCGCTGGGCGACAAGAACGAAACCGAGGCCATCAAACTGGCCCTTGGCGATGCTGCGCGCAAAGTGGTGGTCAATTCCACCAAGTCCATGACCGGCCACCTGCTGGGTGGCGCAGGCGGCCTGGAGTCGGTGCTGACCGTTCTTGCCGTGCATAATCAGATATCGCCGCCTACCATTAACATCTTCGAGCAGGATCCCGAGTGCGATCTGGACTATTGCGCCAACACGGCGCGGGATATGAAGATCGACGTGGCGCTGAAGAACAACTTCGGTTTCGGTGGCACCAACGGCTCGCTGGTGTTCCGCCGCGTTTAAACCATTCCTGGGAGGCTAGACGTGCCGGCCATTGCGTAGCTGCAAGACGGAACGAGCCTCGCGGTGTCGGCGCGTGGTAGTCACGGATTGGCTATGCCTTAGCGTACGATTTTTTCCGTTTCGTGAGCTGACCCTTAATACCTATAAAGTGATATGCAAGCGAACTGCACACCCAGTTGAGAACGCGGTCATTGGCTATATAAATGGCAACTAACGGGTTTGGATCGAACTCTGCCAGATGCGATTTTCTATTCAATTGTGTCAGCATTTGGAACAGGTCTGCCGTTCACAAAATACGCAATTGGGTCGGCACGTTGATTGTTACCACCCCAGTCGATGTTTTGCTTCCGTTTCCTTGTGACGCTGATCATCTTCAGTATGAAGATATTTGCTTGTAGTCGAAATAGATTCATGGCCGAGGTTGTCGCGAACATGCCGCAGATCCATGTTTCCACCAGCCATGTTCGAGCCCGCGGTATGGCGTAGCCAGTGCGCCGAACCAGACCTGAGAAGCTGTGCTCTAGACGCAAAGTCAGGGCCGCGTTCCTCGATACGCCTTGCCACTCTCTCAAAGACCTCCTTCACGATCAGATGTACTGCGCTCCGCGTTAGGGGCCTCTGCTTTCCCCCGATCGGGAGGAGAAGGGGAGTTGACTCCCCGGAAAGAGGGAAGGGCGCCAGCCGGTTTTCACGTCGATAGCGCACTAGCTCGACCATCAGCTCGTTGGTGGCCGGAACAATCCTAGTCTTGTCCCCTTTGCCGGTAATTTCTAGCCACCAACGCTCTTCACCATCCTTGTCCCGACGGCAGAAGAAGCCACCCATTGTATTTTCCGTTACCTCAGAAATCCGTAATCCGCATAAATACAAGAGTGAAAACAGCCACCGCACACGGAAGTAGTGTTCCTGTTCCCGCTCAGTTTCCTTCTGCATAAGCTCAATGGATGTCTTCACCTCCTGCCAGAGGTCTTGCTCCAGATAGCGGGTGATCCGCGGTTGGGCCTTCCGTTGTCGCTGGCGTGACAGCGATAAGGGGTTGCCTGCCAAGTACCCAGCATTGACTAGCCAGGAAAAAAGCGTATTGAGGATCACGATCGCCTGGCGTTGGCTAGTTGGGGAGAGAGGGCCGGCAAAAGGTCTCCAGTCCGGCTCAAACCGCGACCATTTGCGGCCAGCCTTCATGACCCAGCGCTCGGGCGGCTGCGGGTCGCCTAGAAATCGCTGATAAACCAGCAGATCCTCGTGGGTCAGGGAAGATAATGGTTTCCCGAGCTCAATGACGGACCAGAGCAGAAGACGTTCAGCTTCCTTTCGATAACTGGTGAAAGTCGTTTGGGTATCGGCGAAGCGGGCCAGCCATGCCTTGATTGCATCGATATCATTCTGTGCTGCGATCTGAGGTCGACCACCGAGTGCCCGATTTGAACCATTCTGGCCATCGAGTGCCCTGGACAAATGAATAAATTCGATCGGGGCGATGGCGGAAATGCGAACCAGATCGGTCATTTTTTATATTCCAAGGTCAGGCCATTTTAGAAATAGCATTTCCAGACATTATTCGACAGTAGAGTCATAATGTCAAAATCTACTAATTCAAAATCATATCTACAACGTTATACGTTATATTACTAACGACAAGAGCCTAATGATGCTTAGCTATGGAGTCGCAGGAGCTACGAAATGACCACAGAATCACAAATTACCGCCGACATAGAAGCTCTTCGAAAAAGCGTTCCTGATACTAAGGATCTGTACCGAGAGGTCTGCACCATTTTGTTTTTCCGGTATGGTGTCACTCCCACGGCTAACAAGCTGTACCAGTATGTCCGAAAGGGCAGCATGTCGGCACCAGCCGAAGCACTGGGAAAATTCTGGGAAGACTTGCGTGAGAAAAGCCGGGTAAGAATTGAGCATCCTGATCTTCCGGACGAACTGAAGACCGCAGCAGGTGAAATGGTTGCGGCCCTGTGGACTCAATCCCAAGCGGCGGCTCATGAGGGGCTAGCGGCTTACCGAGTCGAAGCTCAGAACGCTGTCTTAGAAGCGCAAACCACGAAAGCGAATTCCGAGAACGATCGGGCTGCCGCATTAAAGGAACTTGAACAGGCACGTCATTCTGCCCAAATGGCCTTTGATCGCTCTCTGCAACTAGAAAGGGACCTGGCGTCCGAACGCGCCAGTAAAGACTCATTGTCAACACAACTGGCAGCTGCGGGACTTCAAAATGCATCGCTTGAAGCCGCATTATCCGAGGCGCGGCGTGACTTCGCGGCCGAACTGGAAAAGCTGCGCCAAGCACTACAGAAATCTGAAGAACGGTACGACGCGAAAGAGAAACATGCGTTGCTGGAAATTGATCGTGAGCGAACATCCACGGTTAAACTACAGAAAGAGCTGGTGCAACTTCGGCAGACACATCTAGAGGCTACTGATCGTCTTCGTAATGAAATCACCAAAATACAGAATGAACTTGCGAACGCCAGGCAGGGAACTGGAGTTGCAGAAGGCATGCTGCGGGAAATGCGAAACTTGAACCAGCAACAAACCGAGCAACTGCAATCATTACAAACCTTGGTGGCAGAACGTGATACTCGTAACGTGCTGTTGCAGCGCGACTTGGAAATGCAGCGTCTGCTTGCCAAGCAGCCTGCTAAGACCGTATCCATTAAGCCACGAAGGCGCCGTAAATCTTAGCGAACAGCGGAAAAGGAAGTAAAAGTGCGAAATATCGTGCAAAGAGGCGATTTATGACTTTTACTTCCAAAAAATTATCAAAATTACTTCGGCGTGCTAAAGGCGGCGGTGGTAGCGGCTAGCGCCGCTCTGGTGATTTTGTTAAATCGCTGGCTTCGTATAATGTATATTATGTAAAATCATGGATTGCAAAGTTATTCAAAAAAGCCGCAACTGCTTTGAGAAACTTTCAAACCTCATGCGTGCGGCATTATTGCGCAGGTTAGCCAAACTGCGGCAGTAAAGTCTTACCTCTTCTTGATGAACGCCTGACTCAATCAGGCGTTTTTTTTCGGCCTCGATCTTGCGATAGTAGCACCGCCGTGCCGCATAATCGTAAGCACGATGATAACGAAGCATCCAATAATAATTGCGAAGGCGAGCACCCCATTCAGGCATGCGCGAATTATGACATGGCTATCCAGATTGTCAGAAGCACCACGGAAAACCTAACCCCTCTTTGCTTCGATCAAAGTCGGAGCAGTCATTCCATAAACACCCGGCAGCATCAAGGGGCGCTCCGCTCAAATCCTCACCCGTTCGGTGCTCACTTCGTTCCGCTCCGCTTGCGGCTTCCGGTTTGCCCTTGACCCTACCAGCTGTTTATTGAGCTTCGTAGCCATGCCACATGTGCACCACCATCCGGCCCGGAAAACCACCGGCCCCGATGCTGATACACAAGCGGCATTTGCCAACTTGACGGGAAAAGCAAAGTGAACCTGAACAGCAAAACCTACATGAAAGGCACGGAGTTCAAGGAACGCCAGTTCTGGCTACCCTTTGCCGATGCTGTAGGGATTGCTTTGCAGGTCATGAAAACCGTTAGGGAAAGCACGGCCAAATGGTTTAAAGCATGGAAGAAGGGATTTTGCAGCAAACCAGCGAGGACGATGAAGACGGCATTTCAAATGCCCTTGCCTTTCATCGAATTTGGCAACACCGCACCGCACCTGGTCAACGCAATCTGACACCAAACCCGCAACTTTTTTCCCATGAATCGTTACAACCAACGAAACGAACGGAGGCCCAAACCATGAACAAAAGACCAGGCACAGGCGGACGCAAACGAATCCACGAAAACAACGCAGCACGGGTACGCGCCCACCGCGAGAAGCACAAGCTCCACTCCTTCACCGTCGAGCTGCCGTACGACCTTTACAAGGGCTTAGAGGAATACCTGAAGTTCCGCGATGAGAGCAAAAGCGCAGTAATCGCGAGGCTCATCAAAAACCAGCTACTCAGAAAGCGATAATTGGTAACACCTAGTAGCGCCTCGATCGCAAAATCTGTCACCAAAAGGATAACAATATGAAACAAGCTGAAGACATCCACACCATTGATTTCATCGACAACCAGAACAAGCGACTCGATGCCATCAAACAAACACTAAACAACATCGAGAAAAGCGTAGTCAACGGCCTATGCACCATCGAAACACTAACAGAAGAGAAAACCGAAATCGAGGAACAAGGCTACTGTTTCGGAACGATCCACTACAAAGCCGGAAAATATGCCTACCTGATCCACCCTCAGCAAAACGGCGAACGAGTCCGCGAGTACATAGGAGCAGACCCAGAACGAATTGAGGAAGCACACGCACGCATCGCACGCGCCCAACGGCACCGCCAACTCATACAAGAGATAAACCAACTGGAAAACCACTTAGGATGGATCACACGGCAAATTGAAACAGCGCAAGACACCGCTTGCCACTTTAACCATTGGTGACAGCCCGCCGAGCAGCTGGCTGCAGCTCTGTACCCATTGGTTACACTCGAAGGATCCAGAAAACGAGATCCTGTAACCATTGGTTACACTCATGGATCCACCAGGTGAATAACCTGTCACCATTTCAAGCTGACACATCACGCCGGGTTGCCAGCTCCTGGCGAATCTGTGCAGACAGCTCTTCATGCGACAAATCCGCATCGACATAGGTATGGCCTTTCCATGACACCTTGGCCATAACATCGGCATCAGCGACCTTTTCATAATCGGCCAGCCACTTCAGATAGCTTTTACGCCCACGATATTTTTGATATTCACGGTTGAGGATAGGCACGAAGACAAGCAGGCCTGCCGCTTCCACGATGAACAAGGACCACATCCAGAACCCATGGCACATGGGCGTGCTCAGGCTGCAAGATGAGCAATACAGAGCGTGATTGAACTGATAGAACAGAACGTTCCAGTAGTAATCTAAAGCGGCTTGCATAGCACCCCTCTCATTATGCCATACGATTCTACAACCATATTGGGAACAGTTACAGCTGCACCAGGTAGAAAGATTGTCACCAACCCCGGCCAGGAATTGGCGACACAGGAACGCCGGATCGGGACCGGCGCCGGGTAATTCGTGTCACCAAAACAACGCCCTACCCTGCCAGAGATTTGCTACTTAACCCTGATCGTTGAGCCGATGAGGTAACGCAGAATGCGGAGGAATTTCAGAAGGTGCAATATCAACAGTCTTCGAAGGAGCATCAATCTTGACCTGTCCAGGCTGGCCAGCCGCAACCAAAACAGCAGAGTCGTATGGATTGAAAGAACCACCAGCAACGAACACCTTGCACTGATCGGCTGAAACATCATCAACCTTACTGCCCTGTTGAGTGTAGCAACGGCAACCCTTACGAGACAGGACACAGCCAGAAACAACCGGCATATATTTCGGCTTGCGCAGCTCATCATAGGCTGGCGCAAATTCCGGTTTACCGGCCACCGGTGAAACGTAATCCACCAACGCAACAGGCTTATCAGTCGATTGCCTACCAACACCACCGTGACCAGAAGGCTGCGCCGACAACGCCGCGTCGGCAGGCTTCGCGGAAGGCGCTAAATGCTCAGATGCGCGGGAATAGACGCGATACCCAAGCACCGCCGCAAGCACAACAACGACACCCAAGATATAAAAAGCCAACGGCTTTTTGTGCACCAGCTTGGTATGAACGTCCGCGCTCTTGTACATGGCAAACGCTTTCTTATCCAGGCCATATTTGCGCTTGATAGCGGTGGAACGCTTCTCAGGGTCCTGGGCCTCAGGCCATTCGTAGCAATAGCGACCTAAGGCAGTAGGACGGTAATGAACATGCCGCCGCACCAGCTTTCGGACATTGGAGTCAATAAGCCCGGGATGCTGCGTGATGAGCCAAAAATCAATACCCAGCGACCTGTGCGCCTCGAACGCCGCCACGATGTCAGGCACCTTAGTGCCAGTACCACGAGGACGGTAGACGTTCTGTGCCTCATCAATAACGATCAACGCATTAGGCGGAAATGTGAAGGTAGGAACAAGAAGGCTGGCATCTTCAGGGTGAGGCTGAAGTGTTGTCCATTCCGAGATCGGCGGAGTTTTCTCATGAGGTATTAAAAGCTCATTGATGCCAAAAACGAAGATCGGTCGATCTTTGATCGCCATCAAGCGCGAAACAATTTCGCAGGTTTTGCCAGCGCCATTACCGCCAGTGTGCAACTCAATCATGACGAGATTTTTTGCAAGACAATCGACGCGCCCAACGTGGCGCGAGCCATCATGCCACCCAAGATAATCCCGATAGCCTGACCAACACCAGCCAGCTCAAGCATCGACAGCACAGGAGCCAGCCCCGTACCCCACAATATCGTTATCTGGTCGGCCACCCGCGACGCGATTGTGGTTAACACCTGGTAACTCACGAACCCCATCCCAAGCGACAGCAAGGCACGCGCCACGAGATTACCAGCAAGACTAATTAAAAGCGGAATCAACAGACCCATGATAACCAGAACTCCCAAAAGAACAGCAGCAAATACATAGCCAGAACGAACAGACTAAAGAACAGGACAAGCGCAGAAACCGCGATCACTGACGCACCCCACCGACAAATATCAAGCCAGCCGCAAGCCAAGCAGCCACCAGGATAAACGGCTTGATCGCAATCATGAAATCACAGTATTTTTGATAGCTGAACTCAAACGAACGACCCGCAACCGTATAGACCGCAGACGCCGGGCAGGAACCAGCGCCACCCAAAGAAATAGGAGTTATTTCGCCAAGCATCTTTTCAGAGGTTGGCACGATCTCGGGCAACGGAGCCTCGCCAAGCTCCTGGCACTGTATCGACGTAGGGTTATCCTCGCAAAACTTCGCGCTCTCGGTTTTTGCCTCAGTGACAGGCGTGCCAGTTGTATTGCTCGCAGTATCCGTCACAGAAGTAGTTGTAGTGTCATCGGCGTTATACGTGGACACCTTAAGCGTAGTATCAGACGTGCCGGAGTAGGCAGTAGCCGTTTTACCCAGCTCGGAACAAGCAAAACATTGCGCCACGCCGTTAATCGTGCCCTGACATTTGCCAACAGGACAAGAGGACGTCGGCGCACCGCCCGTAATATTGTTACCGGTACAACTACCACCGGAATAGCTGAAGGACCCGGCTATCACCTGGACCCCACCCGCCATCGCCTGATTTGTGGCACTAACCACCGTTGCGTTACAGCCGTCCTGACAGACTGTAGCCGGATTGGAACCGGCAGGAATATAACCGCTGTAATTCGTGCCCTTGATCGCGTTGCAATCGCGAACACAAGCGCCTGAAGAATCGCGAGTTTGACCGGCAGAACAGTCGGGACGGGAACAAGTTGCGCCCCCAGTATCGAGCATATAGCCGCCAGCAGGGCACGTAGCGCCCCCGCTCGCAGGAACACAACCCATCCCGAAATTTTGGACATACCCCGAATCATAATGAATTTTGCAAGTCGTATCAGTCGCCTCGACAATAGTCAAAGACCGATCATAACCAGAATTCGTAAGATCGCAGGCCTTAATGCTCGGAAGAAAATTCGCGCACGCTTGCGCACCCGAAGAACCAGTACCAGAAGCCGGAGGCGAACAATTATATGTAACAGTGCACGTCTGCGAAGGAGGAATAGAAGCAACGGTATCAGCAAGCGCAACACCACTAAGAACCAGCAAAATAAGTAAAATGCAAACCGACACAATCAGCCCGTAAAAGTGGGCGAGTCTCAATTGAAGGCTATCCATGCGGCCCCCACAACAGCAATAAAGGCCGTAATAAAATACGGGTCGAACATGGCAGCAGGATTCATTCCGTTCCCTTGCGCATGGCTTTGAACGCCCATACACCGGCCCAAACAGAAGCGATCAACCAACCAAGCGTCAAACCATCATTGAGATTTTGAAGAGTGTCGCAGGTCGGAAACGTTGGCGAGTTAACAACAACATTCCAGCCGTTAGTAGCGACACCGCTAGAATTGTAGGTAGTCTGTGTGTAATTCCACTGGCCAGCGATAAGCCGATAAAAACCAGTGTATGAAGTAGAACCAGGAAGCGTGGCCGGCGCCGCTGTCGAATAGAACGCATCAGCCGCAGCAGACTGAGACGGATAACACATCCCATTAAACAGGGCGCCAGTTGACATTACAGGCCCTTGCGCATCAGCTTGATAGCGTAGATGCCGACCAGCACCACGAACACAGCAGAAGCCACCGTAGCAGCGTCAGTACCGGAAGTACTGATTGCCGTGGTCACTTCGGTAGGAACAGCAGCGAAAGCGGTCGAAGCAGCGGTAACCCAGCCCAGAACGACGGCAAACACCATTTTTACGTTTTTCATGATTCAATTTCCTTTCACAGGTTGCACGGTGCCGCCGTGCCGGATTGGGATGATTCCCGAATTTTATAATTCACGACGCCGACTTAAGATTTGCAACCGACGGCTTGACCTCGCCAGTCGTGGTGCTAACAGCAGCAGTCGGGCGGAAACCAACGACCTGTTCGCGCTCTTCGGAACCGGTGCTCGTCTTTTCCATATCGATTTCGCACATGAACGGCAGCGGGATATGTTTGATCGTGTCGAACAGGTCCGAATCGCCAACGTTGTATTCCTCGGTAGCCACCCCACGCGATTTGTCACCACGCAGGCTAAGCTCGACAAAGACCTTCGTGTAGTCATATTTGATTTTCTTACCATCGGCTGAATCGAATTCACCCTTATTTGCCTTGAGCCCAACCACTTTGGCCGTATACGTTGCATGCATGTTTACTTCTCCTTGTTGGCCCGTTGTCCCTTCTCTCACCGTGGGCCGACGATGTAGGGAAAAATCTAACCGTTACTTGGCGACACTTTTACACCCTGGTGCAGCTGAAGCTGTTGCCAATTGGTGACACACATCCGTCCCGGCCCGAACCGATCCGGCGCATCGATGTCACCAACAGATGAAACGCCGAACCGACCGATACCACGGCTCATCAGAACCTAGCGAAGCACGCATCTTCTCCAGGATGAACTGGACACCTTCCCAGCCGTGACGCTGGGCAATTTCCAAAACCTCGCCCCGCGCATTGTTGCGAAGCACGGCAAGCCAGTCCTGTTCGTTTATAGTTCCCAGCATTTCCTGTTCTTCTTTTTCTTTTTGGCCTTCAGCCAACTCTTCATCCGAAATTTCTTCTATCGCGAGATATTCCTTTAGGCCGCGAGAATAGAAGAGCTGGCGCTTGCCCTTGAACTCGGTTGCATACTCGACGAACAGCGCACCGGACTGAGCGCACCCAGCCATGTAGTCGCGCAGGATGTCGAAAGGAGAACGGCTACCCTTGCGGCCTTTCTTGACGTTGGATTTTGTAATTTCATGCGCAGCAGTCCAACCGGAAGCATCGCGGCCAAACTTGGCGACATATTCGGCAGCAGAATCACCCGACCTGACATCAAAGCCATGTTCGTTGATGTGCGCACCGAGTTCCTTGAACACCGCCTTGCCCCAATGAGAGCGGAGGCTCTCGATCAATTCGAGATCGCTTGAATTCGAGCCATCGACAAAAACCAGCTCATGGGTATGAGGATGCCAGCCGTTTTCGCCATGCGTTACTTCGAGACTGCGAACGCTGCCCTTGCTTCCAGCCTTGCGCATAGTGTCTTTGTAAACCCGAGTGGCCTTGAACTTGCGTAGCATCGTGGCCAGAGAAGCCAAAGAATCGGAAAGCTTCATGGTCCGATCATGCGGATAGGTCAAGGTGAGGAGGTACACCCGCCCTCCTCTTGCATGGTGCGTCACCATACCGCCTTGAAGCTCGGCACGGCGACCTTCCGAAATCTTGGCACCGCACACCGGGCAATGCCACAAGCTGCCGCAGGTGACGACATTGCCGAAGCTGGCGCGTCCAGTAACGCGATTCAGCATCACGTCCACGCCGGGATTGTGCAGCCGTTCCTTGTTGAACCGATGGCACCGCGCCACGGCTTCTTCCGGCAAAAGCTTTTGCGCGGCACGCTGGAGCTTGAACTTGGAAATCCGGCCTCTAGCCTGACTCAGTTCGTCGGCCTCAGATTGCCGATTGTCCAGAGAAGTGGCCGCAGATTTCCCCCTAATACCAAGAAAGGCCGATTTCTCCGCTGCCGGGGCGCAAACTGTGCACATCAAGCAGCCCTCCGACCATAGGAGGCAGCCAGGACCGCGCGATCGGCGAGCGGAGCTTCCGGGCGCGTGCCGCGCTCCGGGCGCTCCGCGCCGAGCGCGCTGGATACTTGCCAGAAGGTCGTAGGAAGCTCGACGCCGACACAGGGGCGAGCGAAGTAGACAGATCGGCCACCTACCGCGACAGCAACAGGCCGACCGGTAGCCAGGAGATCGTCGATCCGGTGAGCTGGGTAGAACAAGGAAAGGACATGCAAGGCGCGATGAACATCGCAGGATTTCCAGCCTTGGCCATCGTCGTAATTGATGTGAATGGGGTAAGGGATGTCGCCGGCGACAGGGCCGGGGAACAACGTGAGCTGGTGCTTCTTGGATTTGCGTACAGCCATTTTCCCTCCCCAACTACAGCAAACAACGCAGTCAATGAAATGTGACGTGCGAATAATAGTCACAGTAGATTGACGTTGTCAATGCAATGTGACCGGAATATTATTCGCACATCAAAAGGAGGTAAGGCCATGGAAAAGAAAAACGCGATTGACACCCTGCTCGACGAAGCCAAGGAGAAATCCAGAATAACCAGCGATAACGCCCTAGCTCTGAGAATAGGCGTAAAGAAGCAAACGATCAGCCGTTACCGCAAGGGTTTAAGCACCCCCGACGACTATGCAAAAAGCAGAATTGCAGACCTAACTGGGCGCAGTTTGCAAGAGGTGATCGCCCGTATTGAACTGGAAAACGAACCGAACGAAGAAAAGCGGAGATATTGGGAAAATTTCTTCAAGCGGCTCGGCGGCGTGGCCGCTTCAATTGTGTTCGCTGTCACTTTGATAGTGACACAACGCCCCGCTGATGCCGCGCCCATCAAGGCTTACGGTATGACCACTGTATATTATGTAAAATCATAAACTAATGCGGTCGTTCAAAAAATCGCTGCTGCTGTGCGCACTTTAAACAACCGCTATTCGAACAACATCACCACTTCGTGCGTCTCGCCGCGTCGCTGGATGGAAATGTCGTCGCAGGCCTGCTTGGCGAGGTTGATCATGTTGGGGTTGTAGGCCTGAATCTCGGCAGTGAAGCCGCGCAGGCCCCGCGCTTTGGCGTGTTCCATCAGGCGCAGCTGGAGTTCCTTGCCGATCCCTACACCCTGCCATTTCGGCGCCACCATGTAGGCGACGTCGGCGAGGTTGGTCGAAGGATTGACGAAATAGCAGGCGCTGCCGATCAGGCTTTCCTTGCCGTCCTCCTGCGACACCACCACGAACGCCACCACGCTGGCCTGGTCGGTGTTGCACAGGCGCAGCGCCTCTTCGTCGGTAAGATTGTTGAAGCGTCGGAAGGTCCGCGTGTAGCGGTCTTCGCTGCTCATGGCGCGATAGAATTGCTGCAGTGCCGCCGCGTCGCCGATGCGCGTAGGCCTGATCAGGACCGTCTTCTGGCTGCGCAGCAGGACCTTGCGTTCATCCTTTGCGGCATAGGTGTCAAGTTTGCGCAGCTTGTCTTCCGGGCGCAGATAGCCGATTTTCCTGGCTTTTGCCAGCAGTTCGCTGCGAAAGTCAGGATGCGCGATATTGATCAATGCGAGCGCCCGTTCCCGGACCGTCTTGCCGAAAAGGAAGGCTGTTCCGTATTCGGTCACCACGTAATGAACATCCTGGCGCGCCACGCCCACGCCCTCTCCACCCGTTAACTGGAGCCGGATGCGGGATTCTTTGCCGTCGTCGGAAGTGGACTGCAGGCAGATCACCGACTTGCCGCCGGGCGAGCGGGCCGCGCCGCGCACGAACTCCGCCTGCGTCGCCACGCCGCCGCAGAACTTGCCCTGGAACTGGTCGGTGCAGACTTGTCCGCTGAGGTCTACGGCGCAGGCCTGATTCACTGACACCATGCGGTTTTGTTGTGAAATGGTGTTGGAATCGCAGACGCGCTCGATGGACTGGAAGGAGAACAGCGGATTGCCGTCGATCAGGTCGTACAGCCGGCGCGTGCCGAGGCAGTAGCTGGCAACGATCATGTGGCGGTACTGGCTTTTCTCGCTGCCGTTCACCACGCCCTTCTCGATCAGTTCGAGAAAATCGTCGGTCAGCACGTCGGTATGCACGCCCAGGTCACGCCGGTCGCCGAGATATTTGAGGGCTTCGCCCGGCAACCGGCCCATGCCGATCTGCAGGGTGCAGCGGTCGTCGATGAGATGGGCGATATTGCGCGCGATGCGCTGCGACACTTCGTCCGCCGGTCTGCGCACGCGTTCGATCACGGGCGTGTCGTTCCACACCAAGTGCGCGAAGCGGTCGAGATGCACTAGGCTGTCACCCAGGGTGCGCGGCATGTTGGGATTGATTTCCGCGATCACGTGTCGGGCGTGCTGCACCATTGCCGACGTAACGTCCACCGAAACGCCGAAGCTGCAATAGCCGAACTCGTCCGGCAACGACACCTGGACCAGTGCCACATCGACCTGTATGCATCTGTTTTCCAGCAGCCGCGGCACCTGCGACAGGGAGATGGGAATGTACTCCGCGTCCCCGCTGGCTACCGCCGCGCGCACGTCTCGGCCGACAAAGAAACACTTGTGGCGGTAGCGCGTGACAGATTCTTCGCCGCGATGAGGGATCGCCCCGTCGGTTTGGAAATGGTACAGCGTCACCCCGGCGGGCGGATTTTTCAGGTTCTCCAGCGCATTGGCCAGCACGCGCGGGGTGGCGCAGGCTGAGCCCAGATAAACGCCGTTGCCGGGCTGCACCAGCTTTACGGCTTCCTCGGCGGAAACCATCCTGGAACGGTAGCCCGCCAGTGCGGGATAACGGGAAAAAACCTCATCGGAATTCATGGCTTCAATTCCTTCAACGCTGATTGGAAAATCGAACAGAAGTCTAGGAATGCACTGACGATTTAACGAATCGTGAATGCATTTTGAGAAAGGATAGACGAAATGAATTGAGGTGGGCTGAAAAAAATGGGCCTAGGCTTCTGCTACTAAGGTGACTTTGGGGCGGCTTTTCCGAGCGGGGGAAAACCAGTATGTCAAAACGTATGGCCAATTACTGCGCCTCTGGCGTTGCCGTGGCCGAGCCCGCCGCACGCGCGCCTTGGGGTGAGTCACATCCCTTGAGCCCGCGTTGTTTGCATTCATTCCCCAATTTCTGCGCCAGCGCAATTTGTTCCGGCTTCATGGTCTTGGCAATTGCATCACGGTAATCCGCCGCATTGGCCGCACTCTCCGCCGCACCGAGGTTGAGCCACATGTATGCGCGAACCGGATCCTTTGGGACGCCTAAGCCGTCGCGATACATTATTCCCAGATTACGCTGCGCCTCTGCCTTGCCCTGCGCCGCCGCCAGTTGGTACAGGCTCACCGCTCCGACATAGTCCCGCGGGACGCCTCGCCCTTTTTCGGTCATCAAGCCAAGATTGTATTGGGCCTGCGCGTTACCTTCTGTGGCGAGGGTTTGGAATACGGTCGCGGCTTTTACGTAGTCGCCTCGATCCATCGCAGCCACTCCATCCTCGAATTGCCCCGCCCACGCAGCGCTCGATGCGAGCAGCATGGCACTCAAGGCGACCAGCAGTGATCGTTCCATCAAAAAACCCCGTATTGAAGCGCTGTCAACGGCGCAAACGTTGTTCTGATGATAACGGACTTGGTGCGCATTGAGTACTACCGGCTATGTGGAGCAATGGCACTTACCGGACAACTTGACCCCGTCCGGCCACGTCAGCCAAGTATCAACGCCCCATTAACACCGGCTGCGACTCCAGCTCACTCAGCGAAAAGATGCTGTCCACCTTGAGCCTGCACTGGCCCACGGACTTGCGCTTGAATTGTTTTAGCCCATAACAGAGCCGCAGTATTCTGTCGACAATGCGGATTTTCAGGTTGGAAGGGAGGCGGTCAAAGATCGACGCGCCAGCCCTTGCGCTCAGGCGATCGCATTTGCCCATGCATGAAACCAGCAGAGACGGGACCGCACTTTTGTTGCAGCGCACCTTGATCTGCTCCAGCGGCTCCGAATCGGCGTGCAGAGGATAAAAAACGTTCATCAGCATAATATCCGGACGGAGTTCCCTGGCCATCCGTTTGGCGCCCTTGGCGCACTCTGCGATAAAAACCTCGTAGCCTTCCAGGCGTATGATTTGCTCCAGCAGGCGACGCCCGAATGGATCTTTCTCCACAATCAGTACACGCATCCTATTGTCCTCCTTAAAGTTTTCCTGTCGAAACGAACGCTCCTTCCTCAACTCGAAGCAGGGAAAATCCCGCCTTCGGAACAAGATAGGCAGGGAATCGGTCCAATAAGTTCCATCCTCCGGATGACAGGAAATTCACGCAAAGATAGGGCGATTCCGCACGGATGCGCCCTGCCCTCGCCGAATCGGCATGCGAATCGGGACACGGCGCAGTCCGCTCATGAAGCTGCTGACGGTCATCCATTCATGCTAGGATTCAGAGCGTTCCCTCAGGAGACTCCCGTCATGCCCACACTGTTCACCCCTCTCGAACTCGGCGCGCTGACCGTGCCGAACCGCATTTTCATGGCCCCTCTGACCCGCTGCCGGGCGAGCGGCGAACATGTTCCGAACGACTTGATGGCGCAGCACTATGCCCAGCGAGCCAGTGCCGGCCTGGTCATTGCGGAAGCCACCATGGCGATGGAGGGCAATTCTGCGTTCTGGATGGAACCCGGCATCTACTCCGCCGCCCAGGTCGCCGGCTGGAAGAGCACGACCGATGCCGTTCACGCCGCAGGTGGGCGGATATTCCTCCAGATATGGCACGGCGGACGCGCCTGTCACCCGTTGCTCAACCGCGGAGTCCAGCCGGTTGCACCCAGCGCCATTGCCATCACGGGCGACGAAGTGCACACGCCGGAGGGAATGAAGCCTTATGTCATTCCGCGCGAACTTGACGACAGCGAGCTGCCGGCTATCGTCGCCGGATTCAGGAATGCCGCCGAAAACGCCAAGGCAGCCGGTTTCGATGGCGTCGAGGTGCATGGCGCCAACGGGTACTTGCTGGACGAGTTTTTGCGCGATGGCTCGAACAAGCGCGCGGGGCCTTACGGCGGCGCCGTTGAGAATCGAGCGCGGCTGATGTTCGAAGTGATCGACGCCGTTAGCAGCATATGGGGCAGCGACCGGGTCGGGTTACGGATTTCACCCCTCAACAGCTACAACAGCATGATAGACAGCGACCCGATCGGCCTTTCCTCGTGGCTTGCTACGCGTCTCAACGATTTTAAACTGGCCTATCTTCACGTGATGCGCAGCGATTTTTTCCAGCAGCAACACGGTGATGTCATGACGCCGGTTCGCGCGCATTACAAAGGTGTGCTCATCGGCAACATGGGCTACACACCCGACGAGGCGACCCAGGCCATTGCTGAAGGGAAGGTCGACGCGGTCGCCTTTGGCACGAGCTTCCTGGCCAACCCTGACCTGCCCGCCAGGATTAAAGCCGGGGTGCCGCTGAATCAGCCGAACCCGGCCACTTTCTATACTCCGGGACCTGAAGGCTACATTGACTACCCGACATTGGGTGCATCATAAATATATAGAAGCATTTTAGAGGCAGGCGGACTTTTGTAAGGGCCTGTCTGCCCGTCCGCCTTCTTGCCCGGCTGTCGTATGACGCCCCCCCTACGTGTTCACACCTATTTACGCTAAGTGCTGGATGGGCGTAGCTTTGCTACATCTTTTTGATTTGAGAAAAATCATGAAAAGCCCCAAGAAAATGCCACAGTTTTCATACAACCTTTCAATTCCACACCGTGATGACTTTCGCTGCATTATGGCGAACGATGCGGTGTTCCACCGTATCAGGAACAATGAAGACTTTTATAAGGCATTGGGTTACACAGACGAGATGACGGCGATTGGGATGTTGCCGGATGAATTTATCTGGGACAAATATACGAGCGATAAAGCTTCGAAAACCACCCGATGCCTTCAACCCAAAATTTCCGAGTATTTGTTTAACCATTCAGAAGACTTCAGAAAAGAATACGTTGGCGAATATACAAAACTCATTGGAAATTGCGATTCCGACAGACGGGATGACAGCGAACTTTGCGTTAATTGCCCAATGCATCCGCGCTTTTTGTATTAGCCGATACAAGATTCATGATCGAACGCGCACCTGAAATATAACCGGTGCCGCCAAGCTTCCAGGCAAGTCTCTTTCCTGCGGAACGCCTTACCAAAAATATCTGTTCGGTAATTACTGTTTTTTTAGTTGAGGCTACAACAAACCCGGCCAATCCTCTATCATTGCTGAATTTTTGAGCTGATAGTAGCCATATGAGCATCACCATCAAGACCCCGGAAGAAATCGAGAAAATGCGCGTTGCCGGACGCCTCGCCGCCGAACAGCTAGACTATATCGCGCAGTTCGTCACCGCAGGAATTACGACCGATGAACTGGACAAGCTTTGCTATGACTATACGATCAACGTCCAGCACGCCATTCCCGCCCCGTTGAATTACGCCCCTTCGGGACATAATCCCTATCCGCGCTCGATTTGCACTTCGGTCAACCATCAGGTTTGTCACGGCGTCCCCGGCGACAAGAAGTTGAAGAACGGCGACATCGTCAACATCGACGTGACTGTAATCAAGGACGGTTACCACGGCGACAGCAGCCGCATGTACTATGTCGGCGAGCCTTCCATCCAGGCCAGGCGGCTGTGCGAAATCACCTACGAATGCCTGTGGCTGGGCATCAAGGCAGTCAAGCCGGGCGCTCGCCTCGGCGATATTGGGAGCGTCATCCAGCGCCATGCAGAGAAAAATGGCTTCAGCGTGGTGCGCGAATTCTGTGGCCATGGTATCGGGCGCGAATTTCACGAAGACCCCCAGGTGTTGCATTACGGCAAAGCCGGCACCGGCCCCAAACTTGAAGCAGGCATGACTTTTACCATCGAACCCATGATCAATGCCGGGAAACGCGACATTCGCCAGCTTGGCGACGGCTGGACCATCGTCACCAAGGATCACAGCCTTTCCGCCCAATGGGAACACACCATCGTCGTGACGGAGGCCGGCTACGAAGTCCTCACCGTTTCGCCCGGCATGCCCCCCATTCCGGCGCTTGCCGCTTAGTTCCATCATGCTGCTGCCCGTTGCCCAGGATGCCGGCGATATTTCTCGTTGGCGGGCTACGCTGAAAGACGGTCGCGCGCGTCTTGCCGAGTCGTTTTCCAACAAGCCGAATACCGCGTCCAATTTGCGCCACCACGCCAACCTGGTTGACAAAGTGTTGCGCGGCATCTGGCATTCAGCGGACATGCCAGCTTCCGCTGCGCTCATTGCTGTCGGCGGATACGGGCGCGGCCAACTCTTCCCTTATTCCGACGTCGATCTGCTGCTGCTGTTCGACACCACCCCGTCGCACGAAGTCGAACCCCGCCTCGAACGCCTGATCGGCCTGTTCTGGGACATCGGGCTGGAAGTAGGCCACAGCGTGCGCACCGTGCCCGAATGCGTGGAAGAATCCGCCAAGGATGTTACGGTGCAGACCAATTTGCTGGAGGGGCGACTGCTGTGCGGAAATGGCGCACTTTTTGCCGCTTTGCAGCAAACCCTGTCCGCACAGATGGACAGCGTGACATTTCTTCAGGCCAAACTGCTGGAACAGCAGCAGCGCCACGCGCGCTTCCACGATACCGGCTACAACCTGGAACCCAATCTCAAGGAAAGTCCGGGCGGCTTGCGCGACTTGCAGACAGTGCTGTGGATCAGCCAGGCGCTGAACCTCGGTGAATCGTGGAAGAAGCTGGTCGACGAAGACCTGCTCACGCCCCAGGAAGC
Source organism: Sulfurimicrobium lacus (assembly GCF_011764585.1). Taxonomy (GTDB): domain Bacteria; phylum Pseudomonadota; class Gammaproteobacteria; order Burkholderiales; family Sulfuricellaceae; genus Sulfurimicrobium; species Sulfurimicrobium lacus. The sequence goes on along the minus strand of NZ_AP022853.1, from coordinate 2,234,950 downwards.
GCGCCACATCCAGCGCCACGAACTGTTTCTGCAGAATCTGCGCATTCGTTTGCACTACCTCGCCAAGCGGCGCGAGGATCGCTTGCTGTTCGATTTCCAGGAAACGCTGGCGCAACAGCTGGGCTTGGCCAGCCAGGGCAATCGCAGTGCCAGCGAGCTGTTGATGCAACGCTACTACCGCACGGCCAAGGCGGTAAGCCTGATGAACGAAATCCTGCTGCAAAATCTGATCGCGCGGACAAGCGCAAGCAGCGATGTTCCTCCCCTCCCCCTCGGCCCTCGCTTCCAGGCACGCAATCAACTACTTGAAGCCTGCGATGAACACGTTTTCCAGCAAGTGCCCGGTGCGATTCTGGAATGCTTCCAGCTGCTGCAGCGGCACCGGGAACTCAAGGGCATCCATGCACCGACCCTGCGTGCCCTGTGGCGCGCCGTACCGTCGATCAACGCCGCATTCCGGCGCGATCCGCGCAATCGGGCGCAATTCATGGAAATCATGCGCGAACGGCGCGGCCTGACCAACATTTTGCGCCGGATGAACCAGTATGGCGTGCTGGGGCGCTATATCCCGGCATTCGGCCGCATTGTCGGCCAGATGCAGCATGACCTGTTCCATGTCTATACCGTGGACGAACATACCCTGATGGTGCTGCGCAACCTGCGCCGTTTCACCGTACCCGAGTTCTCCCATGAGTTTCCGCTGTGCAGCCGTCTCATCAGCGAATTCGAAAGGCCCGAGGTGCTTTATCTGGCGGGCCTGTTCCACGACATCGCCAAAGGCCGCGGCGGCGACCATTCCCGCCTTGGCAAGGCCGATGCCCGGCGCTTCTGTCGCCTGCATGGACTAAGCCCGGCGGATACCGGGCTGGTGAGCTGGCTGGTGGAAAGTCACCTGACCATGTCGGCAGTGGCGCAAAAAGAAGACCTCAGCGATCCCGATGTGATTGCCGCTTTCGGGGAGAAAGTGCGCGACCAGCGCCACCTGACCGCGCTCTACCTGTTGACTGTGGCGGATATCCGCGGCACCAGCCCCAAGGTATGGAATGCCTGGAAAGGCCGCCTGCTGGAAAATCTGTACCACGCCACCCACCGCTTTTTGTGCGGCGACGCCCCAGCCGGCGAGGCGCTGCAGGAAAGACAAATCGAAGCTCTGGGTCTGCTGCGCCAGCTTGCGGTACCCGAATCTTCGGCACAAAACCTGTGGGCGCGGCTTGATGAAAGCTATTTTCTGCGCCACGAGGCACAGGAGATCGCCTGGCATACCCGCGTTCTGGGCCGCGTGAAAGACGACGGCCAACCTGTGGTCCGGGCACGCCTGGCGCCGAGCGGAGAAGGGTTGCAGGTCATGATCCACATGCCGGACCGCGACGACCTGTTCGCCCGGATTTGCGGCTTTTTCGAGCACGTCAATTTCAATATCGTGGAAGCGAAAATCCATACCACGCGCCAGGGGTACGCCCTGGACAGCTTCGTGGTGCTGGATGAGGAGCAGCGAGCCAGCCATTACCGCGACCTGCTGAACTTCATCGAATATGAACTGGCGAAGCAACTCGTCGAGGCAAGGCCGTTGGAAGACCCCTTGCGCGGCCGTATCAGCCGCCATCTGAAGCATTTCCCCATCACGCCGCAGGTGAGCATCCGGCCCGACGACAAGGGCACCTACCAGGTGCTGTCAGTCACGGCCGGCGACCGCCCGGGCCTGCTTTACGGCATGGCGCGCGTTTTCCTGGCACATGGCGTGCACCTGCATACGGCCAAGATCAGTACCCTGGGGGAGCGTGCCGAAGATACCTTCCTCATTGCCGGCGGTATCCTGGATAAAACCAAAGACGTACTGCGTTTCGAAGCGGACCTGTTGCAGCAGTTACAGGCCTGACCGGGCCATTCAGCACTTCATTTCAGCAGCTTTTCCGCCACGCCGGGCGGGATTTCCGGCGTCAAACCATGCTCCAGGCGATACAGCCATACCAGCAATTCCGCCACTGCCACATAGAGCTCGGGCGGAATGTGCTGATCCAGATCGACTTGCATGAGGATGGAGACAAGGGCCGGCGATTCATGCACGTACACGCCGGCTTCCCTGGCACGCTCGATGATGGCCTCCGCCAGCAGGCCACGCCCTTTTGCGACCACCTTCGGCGCGGCCTGGCCCGCGTTGTAGGCCAGGGCGACCGCGGTGCGCCGGTCATCCTTCGGTTTCATGGCGCACCTTCATTTCAACCAGCTGCAGGCCGGAGGTTTCCATCCCCTGCTTCAGGGCGATACGCTGTTCCGCCAGCAATTTCGCGCTCGCCGCGTCCCTGGCACCCAGCTGGATGCGGATGCCTTGGGGCTGAAGCGTAAGCGTAGCGGCGATTTCTCCCAGGTGCGGCAACACCATGTGCAGGCTGGTCTGCCACTCCGGCATCGCCGTTTCGCCGCGCTGTTCCCGCGCCGAGCGTTCCTCGACCTTCCAGTCCATGGTCTGTCCCGGCCATACCTGGCCTTGCCATACCACCTGGCGGGAGTCCAGCGCTTCCAGCTGCTGACGAACCAGTGGCAGGGTATCCGGGTGGGCGATCTGGTCGGCAGCCAGCGGCTTGGCCGCTAGCATATCGTTCAAATGCAGCGGGTTCGGCACAGTTTGTTGTGTCTGTGCCGTGGTTTGCGCATTGACAGACGCCTGCGGGTTTGCGCCGCCTTGGGCGGTTTGCGGCGCCTCGGCGGCGGGAGACAGGCGCCCTTGCGGTTCGCGCAGCAAATCTGTCAACGGGATCTGGCCCGTCACCCACTGCGCCTGATGGGATTCATAAAACAAGCCGCTTTGTGTCAATGCGCCGCGCAGAGCCTGAGCGAAATCAAGCGTATTGGTCGGTGCGGCGGAAACCAGCGGTGTAGCGCTCGCGACCGCCGTTGCCATGCCTTTGGCAGTGTTTGTGGCGTCGGGTTGGGTTGTTTTCTCCAGCAGTCCGCCCAGGAAGCGCGCCGTATCGCTCAGGGAAACCTGGGGTTTTGCGTTTGCTGCACTAGCCGTATTGGCCGAGTTGGCGATATTGCCGAGATCGCTTGCCAGCACGAAAGTCAGGCGCGGCTTGGTGGTGACAAAAACCAGGTCCACCGTGTCACCTGGCTGGGTGTTCTTGGGCAGGTTCATGTCCAGCATCTTGTCGGCAATCAGGACCTGGAAGCGCCCATTGGGCAGATTGGCGACCACGAAGGCGGGCAGCTTCTGCCCCGGAACCAGCTGCGGCAGTTCGAGCTGCTGTTGCGAGACTTCCAGCAGCGGCGGCGCGGAAGTCTTGATCAGCATCTGCAGTTGAGTAACTACATCATTCTGGATCATAGCCCTTTGGCCCTATGCATGGCCACGATCAGCTCGGCCTCGCCGCGCGAGATGCCGCAGTTCGCCGCCACCTCGCTGACATCCGCACCCTGCTTGGCCAGCTGGATCGCCTGGCTGTAAGGCGAGGACGACGGAGCGTTCGCCTGCGGCGGCGGGGCGGCTTCGAGCTTGTCGAGCTGTTCCTTGAAATGCAGAAGCTGCGCGTGCACCTGCTCTATTTCGCTTTCCAGCGCGTCGAGCCTGGGCTCGGCAGATGCCGCGTCGGACTTCCAGCGCCGCCCTCCCCGCTTGGAACGCAACAACAGCAGCATTTCGGCGACGTAGACCGCCAGCACGACTGCGACGATGATCAGCAGTTCACGCCAAGTGATGACTAAGGATTCCAAATCCGGCCTCCCTGCACATAAATATCATTCGAGTGTACGGCTCATCTCTTTCAAATAGCTGGCGAATTCCCCGCTCAGTTCGGGGTGCTTCAGCGCGTGTTCCACCGTCGCCTTGAGATACCCCAGCTTGCTGCCGCAATCGTAACGCGTACCGTTGAACTGGTAGGCCAGCACCTGCTGCTCCTTGAGCAGTGCGGCGATGCCGTCGGTGAGCTGGATCTCTCCCCCCGCCCCGGCCTGAATGTGCTCCAGGTGATGGAAAATGCGCGGCGTAAGGATATATCGGCCAACTACGCCCAAAGTAGAGGGCGCCACCTCAGGCGCCGGTTTTTCCACAATGCTGTCGACCTTGTAAACCTGGTCGGTCAGCAACTGTGCATCCACTATTCCGTATTGCGAGGTTTCTTCCCGCGCGACGTTCTGTACGCCCAGCACCGAGCACTGGTAATAGGAGAACTTCTCCACCATCTGTTTCATCACCGGCGGCTCGGCGTCGATCAGGTCGTCGGCCAGAATCACGGCGAACGGGGCATCGCCGATCACCGGCTTGGCGCACAGTACGGCATGCCCCAGCCCCAGGGCCTCGACCTGGCGAATATAGATGCAGGAAACGTGACTGGGAATGATATCCCGCACCGCTTCCAGCATTTTGCTTTTGCCCCGCGCCGCCAGCTCGGATTCCATTTCATAGGCCTTGTCGAAATGGTCCTCGATGGAACGCTTGGTACGGCCGGTAATGAAAATCAGCTCGGTGATGCCGGCTGCGATAGCTTCTTCCACCGCGTACTGGATCAGCGGCTTGTCCACCACCGGCAGCATTTCCTTGGGGCTGGCCTTGGTGGCGGGCAGGAAGCGGGTGCCGAGACCCGCGACCGGGAACACTGCTTTGGTTACTTTTTGCATGTTTATTCTTTTCCTTTCAATAGCATTATCAGGCCATCTTCATCCAGAATATTAACTCCAAGTTCCTGTGCCTTGTCGTACTTGCTGCCGGGTTCGGCCCCCGCTACCACGTAATCGGTTTTTTTCGACACGCTGCCGGTCACTTTACCGCCCTGAGCCTCGATCTGCTCCTTGGCCTGGTCACGCGTGAGATTAGGCAAACTGCCCGTCAGAACAAAAACCTTTCCCTGCAACGCGCCGCCTACGGCTTTCCCCTCGCCTTCCGGCCATTGGACGCCCGCGCCACGCAATTGTTCGATCACTTCGCGGTTATGCGTTTCGCTGAAGAACTGCAGGATGCTGTCCGCCACGATCGGGCCGATGTCCGCCACCTGTTGCAGAGCGGACATATCCGCCTCCATCAGCCGTTCCAGCGTGCCGAAATGACCAGCCAGCTCCTTTGCCGTGGCTTCGCCGACATTGCGGATGCCCAAGGCGTAGACAAAGCGTGCCAGCGTCGTGTTCTTACTGGTCTCGATGGCAGCGATAATGTTCTGTGCGGACTTGTCCGCCATGCGTTCCAGCGCGGCCAGGACGAGCACATCCAGCTTGTAGAGATCAGCGGGATTATGGACGATATCCTTGTCCACCAGCTGCTCCACCAGTTTGTCACCCAGGCCCTCGATGTCCATGGCGCGGCGGCTGGCGAAGTGCAGTATCGCCTGCTTGCGCTGCGCGGGGCAATAGAGTCCACCGCTACAGCGGGCCACGGCTTCTTCCGGATCGCGCACGACATGGGAGCCGCAGACCGGGCAACTCGGAAATGTTTTTAGAATATTGAAGCCAGGTGGTTCGGGCACAGGACGTTTTTCAGCTACCACTGCAACCACTTCCGGGATCACGTCGCCGGCACGGCGCACGATTACCGTATCGCCTACGCGTACATCTTTCCTGTCGATTTCATCCTGGTTGTGCAGGGTTGCATTGGACACTGTCACACCGCCCACGAAAACCGGCTTGAGGCGCGCCACCGGCGTCAGCGCCCCGGTGCGGCCGACCTGCACGTCGATCCCCAGCACTTCGGTCAGCGCTTCCTGGGCCGGGAATTTGTGGGCGATGGCCCAGCGCGGCGCGCGGGACACGAAGCCGAGTTGTTCCTGCTGCGCCAGCTCGTTGACCTTGTATACCACGCCGTCGATTTCATATGGCAGACCCTCACGCTTGGTGCCGATCGCCTGGTAATAGTCGAGCAAGCCCGCAGAGCCGGTTACCACTTTGCGCTCCGGACAAAGCGGCAGCCTGAGGGCGGCGAGAAAATCCATCATTTCGTTGTGGCGACGAAATCGCAGACCGCCTTCCTGGGTACCGAGGCCGTAGGCGAAAAAAGTCAGGCGCCGGCTGGCGGTGATACGCGAATCGAGCTGGCGCAGCGAACCGGCTGCGGCATTGCGCGGATTAGCGAATTCCTTCTCGCCCTTATCGCGCTGGTGCTGGTTGAGCTTGGCGAAGTCGGCTTTCAGCATCAGCACTTCGCCGCGTACTTCCATCAGCTGCGGCAGGCCTGCTCCGTGCAGGCTGAGCGGGATGGCCTTGATGGTGCGCAGATTCGCGCTCACGTCCTCGCCGGTATAGCCGTCGCCGCGCGTGGCGCCCTTTACCAGCACGCCGTTTTCGTAGGTGAGGCTGATCGCCAGGCCGTCGAACTTGGGCTCTACCGCGTATTCGATGAGCTCGATGCCCAGGGCCTCGCGCGCGCGCCGGTCGAACGCGACGGCATCGGCATCCTCGAAAGCATTGTTGAGGGACAACATCGGTGTGCGATGCTGGACTTGGGCAAATTGCGCGAGGGGCGCGGCGCCGACGCGCTGGGTGGGGGAATCCGGCGCCAACAGCGCTGGATGCTGGCTTTCTAGCAGTTGCAGCTCGCGGAACAGGCGATCGTACTCGGCATCCGGAATGGTTGGTGCATCGAGAACGTAATACGAATAATTGTGACGCTCGAGTTCCTCGCGCAGCGCACGAGCGCGTTCGGCAAGCTGTGCCGGCACATCCATCAGGCGAACAGTCTGCTGGCTTGCGAACTGCCGGGATGAATGCCGTGCCGTTCCATCGTGGCGTATATGGCCACCAGTTGCTGGCGGATTTTGTCGATGCCGGTGTCGCTGAGTTCCTTGCGGTTATCGTCCACCATCAGGGCCGACAACGGTACCGTGAACTGCCGTGCGGCCAGCAGCATCTGGTTGAAGGCCTGGACCCCCCCGGCAGCCTTGGGCACGTCGAAGATGAATGTCACACCGTGGGTGGACAGATGCTTCATGCCTTCGACAGAAAATGGCGTGGGCTCCAGGTTGCCGAGCGCGAAAAGCGCGGCGCCCTTGTCGTCGAAGTAATGGAAATTTCCGTCCGGCATCAGGCGCATCCCGGCCGATTCGGCCAGACCGCGCAGCTTGGTGCCGGCAAAGGGGTTGCCGTCCTTGGAAATGACATTTACCCCGATCAGCACGTCCACGTCGGCGCAGAACCGGTCCAGTTCCGCCGCTGCAACAAGCGCGGCCTGCTTGTCCGGGCAATCCATCACCGCGTAGAGATTGGCCGCCACGGCTTGTACCATGTCGCAAAAAGCATTGACCTCGTCGAGCTGGAGGGGGCCGTTGCGGTCTGCCAGCTGGAGGCATGCGGCCAGTTTGACAAATTCGGCACTGGGCGAGGCCTGAGCGATTTCCTCCCAGCCATCGTACTGGGTGCGCCGTCCGAGCCAGCGAACCGCCTTGCCGACGCTTTTCAGCTGTTGCAGTATCAGCACCAGTGCATGGGCGGTGATGGGGTCGCTGGCATTGAGGGTGATGACGTATTCTGTTGCAGTATCGGGGGCGAGTTCTGTCTGCTGCGGCGCAACGATTTCTTGAACGTGCGGTGCCTGCCGGACAACCGGTTCAACCAAGGGTTCTTCCGGCAGATCCGCCGCTGTTGCAGCTTCGGGTTCGAACGTTTCGCTCGCCGTCCAGGCTGGAGGGGTTTCCTGCTCGAAATCAACGTCGTCCGGCGTGTAGATTTCTTCGATTTCTTCTTCCTCAGGAGCCGTGTCCAGCACCGGCTCCAAACGCTCGGGCACGCTGTTTTCCGCCAGCAGCACGTCGTCGCGATTGGCAGGGAAACGCTGCTCCGCCTGACGCCGATACTTGTACTCCTGCCAGCGGTTGAAACCCAGCACGGCAAAAATCGCCGCTACGCCGATGGCCAACAAATACACTTGCAATTCGTTCATGTCCGGTTCTCTGTCCTGATTATTCTTGGTCTTGATTTATCCCGTGGGATTATAGCGCAGCCGCATCCTTCAATTTCACCGCTTCCTCCAGATCCACCGCCACCACCCGCGATACGCCGGATTCCTGCATGGTGACGCCCACCAGATGCTCGGCCATTTCCATGGTGATTTTATTATGGCTGACGTAGATGAACTGCGTTTGCTGCGACATTTTTTTCACCAGTTCGCAAAAGCGCTCGGTATTGGAGTCGTCCAGCGGCGCATCCACCTCGTCGAGCATGCAGAACGGTGCCGGGTTGAGGCGGAACATGGCGAACACCAGCGCCAGTGCGGTAAGCGCTTTTTCTCCGCCTGACAGCAGGTGGATGGAGCTGTTCTTCTTCCCTGGCGGCTGGGCGATGAGCGTCACGCCGGCATCGAGGATTTCCTCCCCGGTCATTTCCAGACGCGCATTACCGCCGCCGAACACCGCCGGGAACAGTTCGCCGAAATGGCGGTTCACGGTGTCGAAAGTTTCCTGCAGGCGCGCGCGGGTTTCGCGGTCGATGCGGCGGATCGCCTGTTCCAGGGTATCCATGGCTTCGGACAAATCCTGAAACTGGGCGTCGAGGTACTGTTTGCGTTCGCGCCCGTTGTTCAATTCCTCCAGTGCGGCCAGATTGACCGCGCCGAGCGCCTCGATTTCCTGCGCCAGGCGCTCGACCTCGCCTTGCAGCTCCGTTGCCCTGGGGCGCTTTTCCAGCAACGGCCACAATGACTCGGGATCGGCATCCGCAGCGTCCAGTTGCTCTTGCCACTGCTCCTCGGCGAGCCGCGCCTCCTGCTCCTTCAAGCGCGCTTGCTCCAGACGGTCGCGCAAGGGATGAAGCTTGTGTTCGCTGGCGAGGCGCTGCTGTTCCAGTTGCTGCAGGGCGTTGCCGGCTTCGGCCAGCGCGTCGCGCGCGGCAGCAAGGCTGCCTTCCTGTTCCTTGCGCGCCAGCAAAGCCTGCTGCAGCAGAGCGTCCAGCTTGCCCTGCTGCAGGCTGCCGGCCTCCCCTTCCAGTTCCGCGATGCGCCCGGCCAGTTCTTCGAGCTGCCTGGCCAGCGCCGCGACAGCGCGCTCGAATTCATCGATCTTGGCAACGCAGTTCTTGTGCTGGTATACCGCTTCCTGCGCGGCGCGCTCCGCCGCCTGGGCCAACTGGCGCTGGCGGTTGAGCAGCATTTCCGACTCGCCGCGCACCGTTTTCGCATCCTCCAGCTGTTCGTGCAGCCCCGCGATCTGCTCCTGCTGACGCTCGATGTTGTAGTCGTGTTCGCCGATCCGCTCCATCTCGATTTCCAGCTGCGCCGCGATGTCGCCGATTTCGTGGCCGATCTGTTCGCGCCGTTGCGACAGATGCTGCTGTTGCTGGGCCATGCGTTCTGTTTCCAGTTGCTGGCGGTGGTGACGCTGTTGAATGTCGCCGCCCGTCCTGCGCAACTCGGCCAGTTCATGCTGCGCTCCCTTCAGCTCGTTGCCAGTCCGCGCCGCTTCGCCCTGGCGTGCCGCCATCTCGGCCTGCGTCTGTTCCAGCTCGCCCGCCAGCGCTTCGATCTCGCGCTGCCGCGCCAGTACGCCATGCAGCTCGGATTGAGGCGCGTAAAAGTTCACGCTGGAGCGGGTGAATACGTGCCCCTCGCGGCAGACCAGGCATTCTCCGGGCTGCAGCTGGTGCCGTAGCGCCCAGGCTTCGTCGACGCTGGAAGTCGCATACACGCCATGCAGCCATTCGTCCAGCAGGCCTGCCGGCCCTTCCACCCGTTGCCGCAACGGCGTGAGCGTCCCGGTGGCCGATGCGATGCCCGGTGCTCTGGCTTCATAAAGCGCCAGCGGTGCGGGCGGCGTATCGACCAGCCAGGCACTGGCCACCTCGATGCTTTCCAGCGCGACTGCCTTGAGACGCTCGCCCAGCACGCTTTCCAGCGCGGCTTCCCAGCCAGCTTCGATGCGTATGCTGTTCCATAGTCGCGGCAAGCCGTCCAGCTGGTGTCCAGCCAGCCAGTCCTTGAGCTTGTGGTTGTGTTCCAGCCGGCTTTGCATCTGGCGCAGGGCATGGAGTTGCGCGTCGATTTTTGTCGCCCGTTGCTGGGCGGTATGCGCTGCCTGCTGGGCGGCATGTTGCGCCTGCTCCAGCGCGGGCAGACCGGCCTGAAATGCATGTTGTTGTGCCTGGCAATGCGCCAACTCGCCGGCCATTTCTTCCAGTTCGCCGCGGCGCCGCTCCAGTTCTGCCTGGTCCGGTTGCGGCAAGCCGGCCGCTTCCTGTTGCAGCCGTTCGCGCCGCGTCTCCAGTTGCTGCACCGTCTTCCTTGCGTGGCTGCGGTGCGCTTCTTCTATTTGCAGCGCCTGCTCCAGCTGGGTCAGTTCGCGCTGCAGGTCGCCGTGACGGCGCTGGCACTCGCGGAAGGCAGCCTCCATTTGCGGCAGCCGCTCGCGTTCCTCACCGACCGTGTCGGCGCTTTCCTGCATGTTGCATTGCGCCGTCTCGCGCTCCGCGCGCCACAGCGCGAGGCTTTCTTCCGCCTGCCCGTACTGCTGCTGCAACTGGCTTTGCTGGTTTCTCCAGGCGCCGAGCTGGCTGGTCAGGCGATTATGCGTTTCGCGCTCGTGCTGCAGTTGCTGTTCCAGCTTCGCCACTTCAGCGTTAGCGGCATACAGCTCGCCCTGTGCGGCGTGCAGCGCGTCGCCGGCCGCGAAATGATCGGCGCGTGCGGTTTCGAGTTGGTTTTCGGACTGGCGCAGGGTTGCGGTTTCCGCCTCAAGCTCGTTAACGAGCTTGTCCACCTGCTGGTGCGCACGTTCGCGAGCGAGCAGCGCTTCCTGTTTCTTCACCAGCCACAGCAAGTGCTGCGTGGTCTGGGACGCTTGCTGCAGCTGGTGGTAGTGTTGCGCCACTTGCGCCTGCACTTCCAGGCGCTGCAGCTGCTTATCCAGTTCCTGGCGGATATCTTCGACCCGTGCCAGGTTGTCGCGCGTGTCCTTGAGGCGCGATTCGGTCTCGCGGCGGCGTTCCTTGTAGCGGGAAATGCCCGCCGCTTCCTCCAGGAAGATGCGCAAATCTTCCGGGCGCGCCTCGATGATGCGCGAGATCATGCCCTGCTCGATGATGGCGTAGGCGCGTGGCCCCAAGCCTGTGCCGAGGAACATGTCGGTGACGTCGCGACGGCGCACGTGCAGGTTGTTGATGAAATACTGCGATTCTCCGTTGCGGTGCAGCACCCGCTTGACGCTGATTTCGGCATACTGCGACCACTGCCCCGCCGCCTTGCCCAGGCTGTTGTCGAATTTGAGCTCCACGCTGGCGCGCGACACTGCCTTGCGCGTGGCGGCGCCGTTGAAAATCACGTCCTGCATGGATTCGCCGCGCAGCGCGGCAGCGCGCGACTCGCCCATCACCCAGCGCACGGCATCGATCACGTTGGATTTGCCGCAGCCGTTGGGGCCGACCACACCCACCCGCTGTCCCGGCACGGGAATGGTGGTGGGGTCGACGAAGGTCTTGAAACCGGCGAGTTTGATGTGGGTGAGGCGCAAGAGTTCTAAACGGCAGCTTTAATTGAAACAGGTGGAAGTGACGGAAATCAGCTGCCCAGTGCCTTCATGTTGCGGAGTTTTCCAAGGTAGTAGCCTTGCGCGTAGTCGACGCCGATGCCGCGCAAGAGTTTCAGCACCGCCTCGTTTTCCACGCGTTCGGCAATGATTTTCTTGCCCATGAAATGGCCGATTTCGGTGATCGACTTAACAACGGCGAAATCATACTGATTCTCGTCCATTTTTTCGACAAATGCGCCATCGATCTTGAGGAAGTCGACCGGCAGGTTCTTCAGGTAAGCATAGGAGGACTGACCGCTGCCGAAATCGTCGAGAGAGAAGGAGCAGCCGGTCTTTTGCTTCAAAACGTTGATGAATTCGGCCGCATCCGAAAGGTGGGAAACGCCCACAGTTTCTGTGATTTCGAAACACACCTTGTTCATCGGGACTTTCAGCTTTTCCGCCTTCTCGATGATAAAGTCGATGAAACCTTCCTCATTGAGTGAGACGCCCGACAGGTTGATGGCCAAGCCACCCAGTTGATCCAGTTTATCGCGGCGGTCGACCAGCCACTTGAAGGCGTGTTCCACCACCCAGCGGTCCACGCTGGCCATGCGCCGGAAATGTTCGGCGGCCATGATGAAATCGACCGGCGAAATGAGTTTTCCATCTTCGTCCGGCACGCCCAGCAGCACCTCGGAGTGATGCACCGCCACGCTCTTTCCGCCGATGCTGACGATGGGCTGGCAGCGCAACTCGAGGGTATTGTTGTCCAGCGCCTTGTCGATCCGGCTTACCCATTTGACCGTTTTCAGGTGGCGCGCCGTACTGGCTTCGTCGGCACGGTAGACCTGAACGTAATTGGTCCCCTTGGAGCGCGCAATGCGGCAACTCGTTTCAGCCGCCTGCAGCAGTTGTTCGATACTCTCGCTCTCCGGGTCGATCGCCACTATCCCGGCGCTAAAGGAGATGGACAGTGTCTTGTCGCCCGATATGAAGCGGTAGTCGCGGAAAACGCTGGTCAGGCGGGAAGTGACTTTCAGCGCGTCTTCGAGACTGCTGTTCTCGAACAGCATGGCAAATTCGTCGCCGCCGATGCGCGCCAGCGTCCCAAGGTCGCCCAGTTCCTGCTTGAGCATGCGGGCCACCTCGACCAGCGCACGGTCGCCACCTTCGTAGCCGAAGACGTTGTTGATGACGTTGAACTGTTCCAGGTCGAGATAGCACAATATCGACGAAATACCGGATTCACGCACCTGCGCCAGGATTCGTTCCAGGCTCTTCTCGAATTCGCGGCGGTTGATGAGGCCGGTCAACTGGTCGTGAGCGGTTTCATGCAGAAGTTTGGTGTGGACCTTTTGCAGCATCGCCGATTGCGCGCGGTCGACCAGTTGCTCATCGCCCTCGTCCAGAACCGTGAGATCGCCGCTGCGCAGCGTTTCCGCCAACTCCTTCTGGCTGAACGACTCCTCTCTTAAACCCTGGAGATTGACGAAAACGAACTTGTCCTGGTTGTCTGCCACCCAGGCCAGCCGGATGCGCTTGCGCTGATCATCGCGCTTCAGCATCAGCCAGCTGCCGACTTTCAGCCGGCGCGCCCGCTTCCTGTATTCACGCAGCGCATCGTCTTCCACGACCGGGACCGCTTCTTCCTGGACAGCTCCCATCAGCGGCCGTAGTCCGCTCAATAGCTTGTTAAACGAACTGGTTTTAGCTGACGGTTCGGCGCTCTTGGCGCGCAGTTCCTCGGCTTCGCAGTTTACCCGGAGGTCGCGGATATTTCCCTCGTAAGCCTTGTTCTGGACATGCACCAGACGGCTGACTTCCTTCAGGATTCGCTGGAGCAGTTCCGGCGAAACCTCCTCCGCGCCGGAAATCTCGGTGAGCAGTCCATCGACCTTTTTTCTGACCGCGTTCTCGACATTGGAAATCGCGCCGAACAGTTCCAGTTCCGCGATCTGGTTGATCAACTGGCGCGCCAGGTGGGTCTGGTCGTAAAACAGCGAATCATCGCGCAACGCCATTTTTATCAGGGGAACGGAAAGCTGGTTAAGCCACGGCTTGACCGTGTCGGCCACGAGTTCGTCGGTCAGCACGGAGTCGAACAGGTTGCCGCCGATTTCCAGGAGAGCGGTTTCGCGAGTAGGGATTGCCCTGGCTTCGGTGCCTGGCGCGATGTCAGCCAGCGCCGACTGGAGCTTGTGCATGAAATTCTGGTGGAACATTTCGCCAGGCTGTTTCCCAGGTGTTTCAGGCCTGACGCGGGAAAGTGCGGAAAGCACTTCTTCCGTCGTAAAGTGACGAGGTTCAACAGGCTGGCTTGCGGGCGTACTCGCGGGAGTGCCGGGAACACCAGGAGCAGCAGGGCCTGGCGCCGCGCTTCCACCATCGGTGGCTTGATGCTGCGGTTGGGACTGCGGTTGATGCTGTGTCTGCGGTGTCCCGGCTGGACGTCCGACCTGCCCCGCAAGCTGTTGCTGCAACCCCTGTATCAGCTGATACCAGTCTCGCGATGCTCGAGGCGTGGCCGCCGACTCGGATACCTGGGGTTCCGCACCCGCCGTGACCCTGTTCCCCACCGAAGTCGTTTCGCCAGACGCGAGGGGTGGCGCGGGCGGGAATGTTTGCGCAAGCGGAGGCAACTGGATTTCAGACGAAGGTATGGCTTGCATTGTCGGTGCGGCTTGCATTGTCGGTGCGGCTGGTACCTTCGGCACCGCCACATTTTGCGCGTGGGCCGGTTCGGTGGGCAAATGGGGCACAGCCTCCACGTGCTGGCGCGGCTGCGGCGCGGCTTCCTCCACGGAATGGACCGGTTGCATCTGTGTGCCTGCAAGGCGCAGGACGGGCATCACCCCGCTGTCGATCAAACGACGATTGAGTTCGGTGTACAGTTCGCCGGCTTGCTCGCAAAGCACGCTCTTGAACACCTTGCAGCTATCCGCCATCACCTTGCGATCGAGTGCGAGTGTAACCAGTGCCTCCTGAAAAATCTGGCTGATGACGGTTGGACCGAAGGGATTGTTTTCCTTGTCGATTGGCTGCTGGAAAAGCACGCTCAGGCGCCGTTCCAGCGCATTGAGTTGCTCCTTGTGTTCGAGTTCCACCGTGCGCGCGATGTCCGTGGCGGCAAGCCAGTCTTCGAAAACATCTTCCTCGACCAAAGACAGGGACAATCCCCCGCCACCTGAGGCAGGAGCGTCCGTCTTGGCAGCGCTGGTCACCAGGGGTGTCTGCCGCAGCCGATTTTTCATGCGGGTCAGAAATTCGCCAACAAACGCTGCACCGTCCTTGTTATAGACGTTCAATGCGGCGTAATAGGCGTTTTTCTCGGCAACATTGCGGACCTCGCCAGCGAGATTGAAAATGCGATCGGTGACCTGTTTCAGAAAGCCTTTGGTTATTGGATCGAGACGATCCTCAACTAGCTGTCGGCATACGCTGACGAGCGAGTCAGCCGTCGCATCGGTTACGCCTGCAGCGCCCGCTCCTTCAGGTTCCGGTGCCGTTCTGCGGCCTTGATCTTGCGGCGTGCTCTTGGCAAATTCGTGAAGAAAATGCAGCGCTTCGAAACTGGGATTGATAAATGCAATGCCGGCACCGCTGCGATCCGCACGCGCCACTCTGCCCAGGAAACGTAAGGATTGAACGCCGCTGGCCGAGGGGACCGTACAGCGAATTTCGATAGTCTCGTCGCGAGCCGGTACCGGCTGCGTTGACACCTGTTCGCCAAGCTGAAATGAGAGGAATACTCCTCCCGGACAAAAATCCTGAATCACGATCGCGCGCACCGCTTGCCCGAGCGCCGCGAACTCCCCTGGCAGATAAATCACGTTGCGGGTAAAAGCGCGCTTTTCGCTTCCCGGTATGGGAGTCCGCCTATCGTCCTGAGTGTCGCCAATCATCCAGTGTCTGTCCTATGGGCTTGTTAATGAATAACTCGAAGCTCGCAGTGAATCATGATTTATGGCAATAAAGGGTATTGGTTGCATGATAACCAAGGTTTGCATGCCAAAGCTATATCCCAAGTCGTTGGAGTAAAAAATTTACGGCCGGACAATCACGTGCAAATCATTACGAGTAAGGTCATCACGTTATAATGCGCATATATTTGAACCTTCTGGAACGAGCCATGGCGACCCAACCCAGCAAAGAACTCGAAACATTTGAAAACCCCTATCCGGAGCGAGATTACCATATCCACATGGAAGTCCCGGAGTTCACCTGCCTGTGCCCCAAGACCGGCCAGCCGGATTTCGCCACCCTGATCCTGGATTATATTCCCGACCAGAAATGCGTCGAGCTGAAAAGCCTGAAAATGTACATGTGGTCCTACCGCAACGAGGGCGCCTTCCACGAGGCGGTCACCAACCACATCCTGAACGATCTGGTGGCGGCAACCCACCCGCGCTTCATGCGTCTGACGGCCAAGTTCTACGTACGTGGCGGTATCTTCACCAATGTCGTCGCCGAGCACCGCAAAATTGGCTGGCAGCCGGCGCCGCATGTCGAGCTGACAGCATTCGAGGCGAATTCGAATACACGCGGCTGAGGGTCGAGAACGGAGATGCAGCGAGCTGAACCGTTGAACACCACCCCCCTCACCCCTCACGCCTTTCTAGGCATCGACTTCGGCACCGGTGGTGCCCGCGCCACGGTCATCGACGAGGTGGGAGAAATCCTTGCCGAGTGCCGCTACGACTTCCACGGCGAGCAATCCGCCGCGCTTTGGCGCACGGCCCTGTTCGAGCTGATCGGGCAAGTCCCGGCCGCGCTGCGCAGCGTGCTCAGGGCCGTTGCCATCGACGCCACTTCCGCCACCGTTTTGCTGTGCGATGCCGCCGGTGAAGCGCTGAGCGCCCCCCTGCTCTACAACGATGTACGCGCCGGCGACGAGGCAGCAAGCCTGGCGCAGCGCGCACCCGACAGTCTTGTGGCTACGCCGACGTCGGGGCTGGCCAAGCTGCTGTGGTTTCAGCGCCAGCCGGAGTTCGCAAATGCGCGTCATTTGATGCACCAGGCCGACTGGCTCGCATTCCAGCTGCACGGCCAACTGGGCATCAGCGACTATCACAACGCCTTGAAGACCGGTGCCGATCCCGATACCCTCGATTACCCGGCTTGGATCAAACAGCTCCCGGCGGCCGCCTTGTTACCGCGCATCGTGGAACCCGGTACCGTTATCGGCCCGGTCAGCGGGCGCATCGCCCACCATTTCGCCCTGCCGCGCGATTGCCTGGTGCGCGCCGGCACCACCGACAGCATCGCCGCTTTTCTCGCGGCAGGGGCGACGAAACCGGGCGAGGCAGTGAGCTCGCTGGGCTCCACCCTGGTGTTGAAGCTCCTTTCGGAACGACAGGTGGATAGCCCAGAACATGGTGTCTACAGCCATCGCTTTGGCGAGCTGTGGCTGGCGGGAGGCGCCTCCAATAGCGGCGGCGCCGTGCTGCGGATGTTTTTCAGCGATGCCGAACTGCAAAGCCTGAGCGGGGAAATAGACCCCAACCGGCCCAGCGGGCTCGATTATTACCCCTTGCCGAAGCCCGGCGAACGTTTCCCTATCAACGATCCGCTTTACCTCCCGCGCCTCACGCCGCGCCCCGACGACCCGGCGCATTTCCTGCATGGGCTGCTGGAAGGGATCGCCCGCATAGAAGCACACGGCTATGAACTGCTGCGGAAACTGGGGGCAACGCCGCTAACGGCAGTCCTGAGCGCAGGCGGGGGCGCGCACAACGCCGCATTCACGGCGCTGCGCGCACGCTTCCTGGGCGTTCCGGTCGGCACCGCAGCCCATACCGAGGCGGCATACGGGTCCGCGCTTCTCGCCAGGGACGGCACGCGGTTGCTATACTCCGGCCATGCCAAATAAATTTGAATCGAATGGGATTTTCTACGCGGCCGAACTGCCGCTGAGCTGGACGCCGCTCGGACGCCTCCAGCCCCTCCAGAACGAGCAATGGCAACATGCCGGCGCTGCACTCCTGCGCGCACTGGCGGTGCTTGAAACGCCGGTTGCCGAAGTGGAGCGCGATACCGCATCCGCCAGCGGGAAAGCCATGGAAAGGCTGGAAGCCAAGCTGGACCTGGCGCTCAGCCTGATGACGCAACTCGCGCGCCAGCAGGCCGAACTTCCGCCTTTGCACCACGTTTTTCTCCGCGCCAAGTCGCTGGAGTGGTTTGCTGAAAGCGTCCCGGCCGTACAGCAAATGGTGCTGGTCTCACTCCACATCAGCCCGAAATTGCCCCAGGCTCTGATGCTTCCCGCCACGGTGACAGGGGTGGAACTTGAGGCCAATGGCATCAGCAGGGTAAAGGCGAATTTCGCCGATTTGAGCGAAGACATGGAAGAATGGCTGGAACGCACCCTTTTCCGCTTCCATCGCCGCAGCATCCAGCAAAGCCATTCGCGCCAGCACGATAGTTAACCTGCAATTCATGTCAGCCCGGTTTCGAAGCAAGCGAATTCCCCAAGCGACTGACGCCTACACGCGCCTGAAATTCGAAGACCTACACGGCTTCAGCGCCGCGCTCGGTGTCGCCGCCGTACTTCTGCTGTGGGGGCTGTGGGTCTGGGACTGGCGCATCGACAAGGCACACGCGCCGAACGTCGTGGGGCTACACCTGCTCATGGGCGTAATGCTGGCCATCTTTCCCATCGCCCTGCTCGCCGGGTTATCGCGGCGTGCCCTGCCCTACCTGTTCTACATGCTTCTGCTGGCAACGCAGACGCTGTTTCTGTCCGCCCTGGCGCGACTGACGGACGGGCTTGCCCTGGGCGGCGCCGGCCTGCTGCTGTGGTTTTTCGTGCCGCCCCTGATGGCCAGCATTTTTTCCTGGCGCGCCAACCTGATCGGCAACCTGCTGCTGCTGATCTCCCCCAACCTGCTGGTGGCGCTGTTCGGCGGCTACGCCGGGCTCGACCTGGTGAAATTCAACCTGCTCGCCATCCCCGCCATCGCAATCGCCCTTTTCCTCAGCAGTTATACGGACAGCCTGCTACGCCGGATTTTTGCGCTGCGCAAACAGATCGAATGGCGCACGGCAGCCATGCATTCGGCTGGAGAGGCAATGCACGTCACCGACCGCAACGGCGTCATCGAGTACGTCAACCCGGCTTTTTGCGCCAGCACCGGCTATGCGCCGGAAGAGGCGATCGGCAAGAAGCCTTCGCTGCTGAAGAGCGGGTTTCAGGACACGGCCTTTTACGAAAACCTGTGGACAACCATTCTCAAGGGCGAAACGTGGCAGGGTGAAATCATCAATCGACGCAAGGACGGCAGTTCCATCACCCTGGTGATGACGATCACCCCGGTTCTCGACCATGACGGTCATGCGGAAAAATTCATCGCCATCTCGCACGACATCACTGCCCGCAAGCTGCTGGAAGAAGAAGTCGCCCTCGGCCATGCCGAGCTGGAAGCCATCTTCAACAGCGCCGGTGGCGGCATCGCGCTGGTCGACCTGTGGGGCCGCTTCATCAAGGTCAACGATTTCTGGCTCGGCATGCTGGGCTACTCGCGCGAAGAAGCCGCAGTACTCAGCTACCGCGACATCTCCCACGACGATGACGTGGCGGAGACGCAACAGCTGTTCGTCGCCCTCGCCAGCGGCGAAATCCCCCACTACGAAAGCGACCGGCGCTTCGTACGCAGTGGTGGCCGGGTGTTCTGGGGACACCTTTCCATGACCCCGGTGAAAGACGAAGGCGGCTACATCCGCGCCATCATCGCCATCGTGCAGGACATCAACGAACGCAAGCTGCTGGAAGAAAAACTGGAGTCGATGGCGCATTACGACGCCCTCACCGGGCTGCCCAACCGCGCGCTGTTCTTCGACCGCCTGAGCCAGGCCATTGCCCAGACCAAGCGCAGCCAGGGACAGTTCGCGCTGATGTTCGTCGACCTGGACGGGTTCAAGGCGGTCAACGACACTTTCGGCCACGACACCGGCGACGCCCTGCTCAAGGCCGTCGCCGAACACCTGCTGGAATGCGTGCGCGAATCGGACACCGTGGCACGCATGGGCGGCGACGAATTTACCATCATTTTGCGCGCCATCCGCGGTCCCCAGGATGCCGCCAGCGTAGCGGAAAAAATTCTCGCCACCCTGGCGGCCCCCTATCACCTGCTCGGCCACGAATGCCGCATCGGTGCCTCGCTCGGCATCGTGCTTTACCCGCAACACGGCAGCAATGCCGAGGAGCTTCTTAATCAGGCCGACAACGCCATGTATGCTGTCAAGAAAGCGGGCAAGAACGCCTATCGCTTCGCTGGAGAAAACAAAGAAGCATGACTCCCCACCAATTCGCTCAAAAATGGAAAGCCTCGCAGCTCAAGGAACGTTCCGCCTTTCCTCTGCGCCCTACGCCCAAGCCTGGCCACGAGGCGGAGCTGAAAAAGCGCACCCTGACCAACCTCTACAACGCCCGCCCCGCCTGGCTCGCCAACGCCCACCGCGAGCTGGACCAGGCCGTGGCCGCTGCCTATGGCTGGGAGGATTACACGCCGGAAATGCCAGACGAGGAAATTCTGCGCCGTCTGCTGGCGCTCAATCGGGAACGGGGCGCTATCCATTCGCCGGTGGGTGTGAAACAATAAATCATGCTTACCCATGACCTTATCCAGGCCGCCGTGCAAAAACTGGTCGCGCTCGCGCACCCCACTCGGGTCATCCTGTTTGGCTCCTACGCACGGGGCGAGGCCGGGGAGGATTCCGATATCGACCTGCTGGTGGTGGAGCCACGAGTAGAGAACCGCGGCGCCGAGATGGTGCGGCTGCGCCGCGCCATCGGTCGCGTGGGAACCGGGGTGGATGTGCTGGTGTATTCCGAGGAAGAAGTGGCCCGGCGCGGACAAGTGCCGGGTACCGTGATTTACTGGGCGCTACGCGAGGGCAAGACGCTGTATGACGCCCGCGCTTGAGGAGGCATGGCGCCTCTTGCGCATCGCGCAGGGCGATCGGGACGCGTTTCTGGTGCTCAAGAATGCGCCTCACATCCGCCTGCCGGTTGCCTGTTTTCACGCCCAGCAGGCTGTGGAAAAAGCACTCAAGGCGGTGCTGACGGTGCAGGGGGTTCCTTTTCGCCGCACGCACGAGCTTGCCGAACTGGCGCAATTACTCTCCGATCACGACGTTTTCCCACCAGCGACTTTGGACCAACTGGATGCGCTCAACCCCTATGCGGTTGTGTTTCGCTATGACGATTCCGAGATCGAAACCTTGAGCCGCGATGAAGCCGAGGAGATCATGGAATCGGTTCTGAAATGGGCAAACAATATAGCTCTTGCGACATGACACCCCGAAGATGCCGGACGAGGAAACCTAGCGCCGCCTGCCGGTGCTCGACAGATTCAGAAACCGCGAACAATCCTCATAAGCGCGGGTTAAGAAAACCTGCCATCACACCATGCACAGCCAGTTACTTTTTCTAGTCCTGCTCCTCACCGCCGCCATGGTGACGGTGGGCATCGCGCGCCGCTTCAGGCTGCCTGCGATGCTGGCCTACCTCGCGGTGGGTGCGGCGATGGGCTGGTATGGCGTGGACTTTGTCGCCAATGAGCAGGAGGTCGAATTCACCGCCGAGTTCGGCATCGTTTTCCTGATGTTTTCGATCGGCCTGGAATTCAGCCTGACGCGGCTCAAGTCCATGCGTTCGCTGGTATTCGGCTTCGGCGCGGCGCAATTGCTGCTTACCGCAATCGGCACCGGGCTGGTTACCTGGTTCGGCTATCAGCAGGGCTGGCGCGCCGGCGTTGCGGTGGGGCTGGCAGTGGCGATGTCGTCCACCGCCATCGTGGCCAAGATGCTGTCCGAGCGCTTCGAGCTGCATTCGCGCTCCGGGCGGCAGACCATGGGCGTGCTGCTGTTTCAGGACCTGGCGGTGGTGCCCTGCCTGATCCTGCTCCCGGCACTGGCGCAACCGGAGGGCGACCTAGTGCGCTCGCTGAGCATCGCCCTGGGCATCGCGGTGGCGGTGCTGGCGAGCCTGATCTGGGTCGGGCAGCGCGTCATGCGGCGCGTGTTCGACACCGTGGCCCACATCCGGTCCACCGAACTGTTCGTGCTGACCGCCCTCTGGGTGGTGGTCACGCTGTCCTTCGTCACCGCGTCAAGCGGGCTTTCCATGGCACTGGGCGCTTTTGTCGGCGGCATGCTGATCTCGGAAACCGCCTATCGCCACCAGGTCGAGGCCGACATCCGGCCTTTCCGCGACATCTTTCTGGGCTTCTTTTTCATCACCGTGGGCATGATGCTCGACCTGGGCTACGTGCTTTCCCATTTCCCCCTGCTGCTGCTGGCCGTGCTGCTGCTGGTGGGCGGCAAGGGGATCGTGGTGCTGGCGATTTCGCTGGCAGCCCGCTGCGGCCTGGATGTCGCCCTGCGCACCGCGGCACAGCTGGCGCAGGCCGGCGAGTTCGGGCTGGTGCTGATCGGACTGGCGCGGGAACAGCATCTGATCGCCGACGATGTATTTCAGATCACGCTGACCGCCATGCTGTTGTCGATGTTCATTGCGCCGTTCCTCATCAACCATGCTTCGCGCATGAGCAGCCGCCTTGCCCACGGTGACTGGTCGCACAAGGCCAAGGTGATACACGACATTGCCTCCACCAGTATGGAGTTCGACCAGCACGTGATCCTGTGCGGTTACGGACGCTCCGGGCAACGCGTGGGCGAGTTCCTCGCGGCGGAAGGCATTCCCTTTATCGCGATCGACCTGGACCCGAGCCATGTCCAGCATAGCGGAGCTGAAGGTGGCAAAGTCGTGTTCGGCAACGCGGACCGACCTGAAGTGCTCAAGGCCGCCGGAATCGCACGCGCTCGCGCCGTCGTGATCGCCTATCCCGATGCGCACTCCGCAGAACGCGCCGTGCGACAGGTCCGTCTGACCCGGCCGGAGATTCCGGTGGTAGTGCGCGCGCCGGATGATTCGGTCGCCAAGTACCTCAAGCTGGCGGGCGCAACTGAGGTCATCCCCGAAGTGCTCGAAGGCAGCCTGATGCTCGCCGCCGAGACGCTGGCCCAACTGGGTATTCCGGTCGAACGCGCGATGGCGCGAGTGAGGGAAACGCGCTCGAAACGTTATGCCTCGCTACGCGATTTTTACAGCGAAGAACCGGTGGTATCCAAGGAAAAGCTCACACCGCCCGCATCACCCACCACCACCCCGCCAGGGTAAAAAACGACAAGACCAGCCCCACCGCCACCATCAGGGTCGCCAGTTCGGGATCGAGGTCATGTTCGGTGGCTACGATGGCGGCGGTAATCATGGGCGGCATGGCTGCTTCGAACAAGGTCACCTGGATATGCTGCCCGCCCGCCCCCAGCAGCGGGACGTAGAGCAGGAAAATCGCTAGCGGCGCGAGCAGTAACTTGAACAGCAGGCCGAGCGCTAGGTTGCGCCCGTTTCCCGCGAGGTGGCCGAGCCTGAGCTGGAATCCCACCGAGAGCAGCGCAAGCGGCGCCAGGGTGTCGCCCAGGCGCTTCAGCAGCAGCGTGAACCATTCGGGATAAACCACCGGAATCAGCAACACAGCGACGATCAGCGCAACAAAGGGCGGAAAAATCGCTATGCGGCGCAGGATGGTGCGGGCACCCGGTGCGCCGGAGGAATACAGCCCCGCCACGGTGATGCCGAGGATGGACAGCACCAGGAACGACCCCAACTGGTCGGCGATCAGTCCGGTGACGATGGCTTCCTTGCCGTAGTAAGCCTCGATCATCGGCAGGCCGAGAAAGGAAGTGTTGCCTAGCCCCCCAGTCAGCATCAGCGCTCCCACAGTTGGGCGCGGCAGCTTCAGCCATTTCCCGACCACCCAGAAAAATCCGGCGGCAAGCCCGAAATGAATCCACGCCATGGCCGCGATGAATGCTACATCGCCGCTCAGTTTGAGATCATGGATGTAGAGCAGCGTCAGGGCAGGCAGTGAAATGTGGATGATAAAACTGTTGAGCGTGGCCGGAGCTTGCTCGGACATGCGTCCGCTGCGACGCAGCAACATGCCGGCGACAAAGCAGGTCACGAGGAGAATGAGGTTGTTCATGGAACGGCTATGTTGAGGGCGCAGCCACCAATTCAACCGCGTTGCCGTCAGGGTCGCGACAAAACAAGGCGGGACGGCCGGAACGGCTCATGCTGTAGGGAATCCGCGCCTGGTCCAGCGTGCGCTTCATTTGTTCCATATCGTCTACCGCCAGGGCGATATGGCGGTCCCGGCCACCGTGGCCAGGCCGTCCGCTAACGAGATCGGGGTTGGGCAATGCCAGCAGATGAATCTGCTGTGCGCCGATTTCATACCACACGCCCTCGAAAGCCATCTCGGGACGCTGCGAGCTGGGCGCTAATCCCAGCACACCCTCGTAAAACTCACGCGCACTAGCGAGGTCAGACACCAGAAATGAAGCATGGAGAAACTTAGTTACCGTCATGTTGCTGCTCCAGTTTGCCGGAAAAGAGGCTGGCAGCCACGATCATCGCGCCGCCCAGCCATTCCTGCAAGCTCATGGATTCCCCCGCCAGGAAATAGGATGAAATTGCCGCCACAACCAGTTCGAAGAGAAAAATCACGATCGCCTGGTTGGCCGGCGTATGGGAAATGCCGAACTGTACTGCCAATGTCACACCGAAAATCGCCACGCCGATGAACAGCAGCCAAAGCCAACCGTTCCAGGCCAAGGCTGCAAGCGGCTGGGCCATGGATGGTGCCCACAGTATGGGCAAAAGCGACAGCAGCCCCACACCGATCCAGATGCTGAGCGACTTGACCTGTATATCCAGATTATGCGCCTTGCGCGCCAGCACGTTGGACAAAGCGAACATCAGGCCGGCCGAAAGGGCCAGCCACTCGGCCTGGTTCTGCGGCAGCGGCAGGCCGAATTCCGGCCGCCACAACATCACAACCGCGCCGCCCAGGGACATGGCGATGACGCCGTATCCCGCAGCGCCTGGTTTCTCGCGCAGCAGCAGGTGGGCAAAAATAACGGTCCAGAACGGCGAGAGGTAAAACAGCAGCAGAACCCGCATCACCTCGCCCTGAATCACGGCCAATACGTAGGCCAGATTGGTCCAGCCCGCACTGAGTCCGATCAGGAGCGCCAGGTAGCCGGCGTGGCGTATCCGGGAAAAGGCTGCGGGAAAAAGCGCGACACCAAGCGCCACGGCGACAAGATATGTGACCAGACTGGAAAGTGCGCCGGAAATGCCAACTTCACTGAGCAGACGATAGGGGTACCAGATCAGCCCCCAGATGACGGCGCCGGAGAGCAATCCGGAGACCGCCAGCATTTTCTGTTTTGCAACCATGCTCAACACTTCTATAATTTCCAGTTTACGCTTTTGAATGTATGCATAATTTTCTTGCTATTCATTCAAAATCATAATCTTAAATATAAGACATCAAGTGAACCCTAATCTCAATCACCTGCACTCCTACCCCTTCCAGAAGCTGCGCGAGCTGTTTCATGGCACGGCACCCAATCCAGACTACAGCCCCGTCAACCTTTCCATCGGTGAACCCAAGCACGCCACGCCTGCTTTTATCACCCAAACTTTGACAGCCAATCTGGCTGGACTGGCGAATTATCCCACAACCCAGGGCAGCGAAGCGTTGCGCCAGTCGATTGCCGACTGGGTGGCGCGGCGCTACCACGTACCGGCACCCGACATCAACAAGCAGATACTACCGGTCAACGGCAGCCGCGAGGCGCTGTTCGCTTTCGCCCAGGCGGTGATCGACACGACACGCACGCAGCCGGTAGTGATTTCGCCCAACCCGTTTTACCAGATTTATGAAGGTGCCGCCCTGTTGGCCGGTGCGACGCCGCACTACCTCAACACCCTGCCGGAAAACGGCTATAGCATGGAGTTCGACCGCGTTCCGGAAGGCATCTGGCAGCATACGCAGCTGGTATACGTGTGCTCACCCGGCAATCCCACCGGCAAGGTGATGGGTCTGGCAGAATGGAAGCACCTGTTCGAACTATCCGATCGCTACCGTTTCGTCATCGCTTCAGACGAATGTTATTCCGAAATCTATCCGGCCGAAGACAACCCGCCGCTCGGCGGACTGGAAGCCGCGCACCAGCTGGGCCGCCACGACTATCGCCGCATGGTGATGTTCAGCAGCCTGTCCAAGCGTTCCAACGTGCCCGGCATGCGCTCCGGTTTCGTTGCAGGCGACGCGGAAATCATCGAGAAGTTTCTGCTCTACCGCACCTACCACGGCTGCGCCATGAACCCTGCCGTACAGGCCGCCAGCGCGGCAGCATGGAACGACGAGGCGCACGTGGTGGAAAACCGGCGCCTGTATCGCGAGAAATTCGCCGCCGTCACCCCGATGCTGCAGGAAGTTCTGGCGGTCGAGCAACCGGACGCGGCATTCTATCTCTGGGCCAGGACGCCGATGTCCGACCGCGATTTCGCTTTGGGCTTGTACCGGGATTATAATGTCACGATTTTGCCGGGCAGTTTTCTCGCCCGCGAAGCGCGCAGCATCAACCCCGGAGAGGGGTTCGTGCGCATCGCCCTGGTCGCGCCGCTAGCCGAGTGCGTGGACGCAGCGCAAAGAATTCAGAAATTCATCAACAAAGCCAATTAGAACCCGGGATAAATCATGCAAGAATTGCAAAGCATCATCGAAGAAGCATTTGAACGCCGCGCCGAAATCACCCCGCGCAATGTCGAAACCAAGGTCAAGGACGCGGTCGACAGCGTGCTGGAAATGCTCGACAAGGGACAGCTGCGCGTGGCCTCCAAGGTGGAAGGCGCATGGGTTACCCACCAGTGGCTGAAAAAAGCCGTGCTGCTGTCCTTCCGCCTGGAAGACAACTTCTTTATCAAGGGTGGTTTCACCAACTACTTCGACAAAGTGCCGTCCAAGTTCGCCGACTACAACTCCAAGGACTTCCGCGAAGGCGGCTTCCGCGTCGTGCCGCCCGCCGCCGCGCGCAAGGGCTCCTTCATCGGCAAGAACGTGGTGCTGATGCCCTCCTACATCAACATCGGCGCCTACGTCGACGAAGGCACCATGGTCGACACCTGGGCTACCGTCGGTTCCTGCGCCCAGATCGGCAAGAACGTGCATCTCTCCGGCGGCGTCGGCATCGGCGGCGTGCTCGAACCGGTGCAGGCCAACCCCACCATCATCGGCGACAACTGCTTCATCGGCGCGCGCTCGGAAGTGGTGGAAGGCGTGATCGTTGAAGACAACAGCGTGATTTCCATGGGCGTCTACATCGGCCAGTCCACCAAGATCTACGACCGCGAAACCGGCGAAGTCACATACGGACGCATACCCGCGGGCTCGGTGGTGGTGTCCGGCAATCTGCCGTCCAAGGACGGCAGCTACAGCCTGTACTGCGCGGTGATCGTCAAGAAAGTCGACGAAAAGACCCGCTCCAAGGTCGGCATCAACGAACTGTTGCGCGGGATTTAACAGCTTGATGTAGGGTGCAATAACCAAACGGGCAACGCGCCAATATGTCATCCGGTGCAATGCCCGTTGGTTATTGCACCCTACGATCCTCCCGCATTGACATTCGTACGCAAAGGCGTACGCTTATGTTTTGACATGAGGAGATTAGTCATGACGACCATCACGGCAAGCGAAGCGCGCTCAAAGCTCTATCGCCTCATGGATGATGCGGCTTCGTCTCATGAGCCCATCCTGATTACCGGTAAGCGGGCAAATGCCGTTCTGCTTTCGGAACAGGATTGGGCTTCGATCCAGGAATCGCTATTTCTGCTGTCGGTTCCCGGCATGAGGGAATCCATTGTCGAGGGGCTTAAAACCTCGCTTGACGAGTGCACCCGGGAGCTTGATTGGTGACGTGGCAACTTGTCTATACCAAGCAAGCGCAAAACGATGCAAAGAAGCTTGCAGCCGCTGGCCTCAAGCAGAAAGCGCAGGAGTTGTTGGCCATTCTGGTTGCCAACCCCTTTCAGAACCCTCCGCCATTCGAGAAACTGGTTGGAGACCTTAACGGTGCATACTCGCGGCGTATCAACATTCAGCACCGTCTGGTTTACCAGGTTCTCGACGAAGAGCATGTCGTCAAGGTGCTCCGCTTGTGGAGCCACTACGAATGAACCATAAACTTGATGAACGCTAGGCGCCACGTACAAGCCACCCAGGAAAAATAACCATGTGCGGAATCTGCGGTGAACTGCGCCTCGACGGCGCGCCTTCCGACATCGCCGTCATCCGGCGGATGGCGGACAAGCTTGCACGGCGCGGGCCGGACCACGAGGGCATCATTACCGATGGCCTGCTGGGTTTCGGGCATCGCCGTCTCGCCATCATCGATCTGTCCGATCACGCCAACCAGCCGATGGTCGACAAGGTCCTCAAGCTTGCCCTCGTATTCAATGGAACAATCTATAATTACAAAGCGTTAAGAGCGGAACTTGTCGGGCTGGGTTACGAGTTCTTCTCGGACGGCGACAGCGAAGTCATCATCAAGGCCTACCATGCCTGGGGCGAGAAATGCGTGGAGCGTTTCTATGGCATGTTCGCCTTCGCGATCTGGGACATGCGCCACCTCACGCTGTTCATGGCGCGCGACCGCTTCGGCATCAAGCCGCTCTATTATTCGCTGCAAAGCAACACCCTGCGCTTTGCCTCCAGCACGCAGGCGCTGCTCGCGGGCGGCGGCGTGGACACTTCGCTCGACCCGATCGCATTGCACCATCATTTCACGCTCCATGCCGTGGTGCCGGCGCCGCGCACCATTCTCAACGGCGTCAGAAAGCTGCCGCCGGCCACCACGCTGAGCATCAACAGCGAAGGCAAGACGACGCTGCGGACCTACTGGACACTCGACGCCACGCGGCCGCAACGCACCCTGTCCGAACGTGACTGGCTCGATGCCACCCGCCACGTGCTGGCGCGCGCGGTGGAGCGTCATCGCCTGGCCTCGGACGTGCCGGTGGGCGTGCTGCTCTCCGGCGGGCTGGATTCGAGCCTGCTGGTGGGCTTGCTGGCCGATCATGTCGAGCATCTGCTGACCTTCTCGGTGGGCTTCGAGGATGTCGGCGAAGGCGCCGAAAAAGCCGACGAGTTCGAGTTTTCCGACATGGTGGCGTCCCATTTCAAGACGCGCCACCATAAATTCCTCATTCCCAACTCGGAGGTGTTGCGCCGCCTGCCCGAGGCAGTGACCAACATGGCTGAACCGATGGTCGGCCAGGACGCCGTGGCTTTTTACCTGCTCGGCGAGCAGGTGTCGCAGGAAGTGAAGGTGGTGCTGTCCGGCCAGGGCGCCGACGAAGTGTTCGGCGGCTACTTCTGGTATCCGCGCATGCAGGCCGCCAGCGGCACCCCGCTGCAGCGTTTTGCGCCGCATTATTTCGACCGCAGCCATGCCGAATACCTGGAAATGATAGCGGAACGCTACCACGGACCGGATGCCACTTCCGAACTGGTGGCGCGCGAACTCGCCCGGCCCGGGGCCGATACCTTCCTCGACCAGGTGCTGCGTTTCGACGCCACCACGCTGATCGTCGACGACCCGGTCAAGCGCGTGGACAACATGACCATGGCGTGGGGGCTGGAAGCCCGCGTGCCGTTCCTCGACCACGAGGTGGTCGAACTAGCCGCCAGGATGCCGCCCGAGCTCAAGCTCCGGCACGAAGGCAAGTTCCCGCTCAAGGCCATGTCGCGCAGCCTTCTGCCCGACGCCGTGATCGACCGCCCCAAGGGCTACTTCCCGCTGCCCGCCCTGAAGCACGTGCGCGGCGCGTTCCTCGATTTCATGCGCGACATCCTGCTGTCCGATGCGTGCATCAAGCGCGGCCTGTACAACCGTCCCTACGTGAACAAGCTGCTGGCACAGCCGGAAGCCTATTTCACCCCGCTCCAGGGCAGCAAGCTGTGGCATCTGGCGCTGCTGGAACTATGGCTGCAACTCAATATAGATACCTTATGAAACTCTACGGCATCCCCAACTGCAAGTAGTTGCAAATATAGCCTCAAGATGGGTCGGTCGATTCACTGTAATGGCGGAAAGCATCGCGAACGGTATGGACCAGTTCGGCATCGTCCCAGGGCTTGGTGAGGAATTTATAGATTTCCCCACGATTGATCGCTTCGGCCAGACTATCCAAGGCCGTGTAGCCTGAGAGCACCATGCGCACTGTCTTGGGGTGCATGCTGCGGGCACGGGCGAGCAATTCCGTGCCGCTCATGCCAGGCATGCGCTGGTCGATGATGATCACACCGACCTGGTGTTCGGCCAGTTGCGCCAGCGCTTCTTCGCAACTGGAGGCGGTCAGGATGCGATAGTTCTCGCGCCGCAAAAGCCGCGAGAGGGAGGCAAGGATGCCAGGCTCGTCGTCCACCAGCAACAGCGTGGACATCGCTTCGTTATCAACGGGTATTCGCGTCGGCTGGAAAGATGCCAAGAAGCGCGTCGTTTCTTCGGCAGGCATCGGTCGACTGATCAGGTATCCCTGCATGACATCGCAACGCAGCGAACGCAGGTAGCGCGCCTGCCCCGCATCTTCCACGCCTTCGGCGATGACTTCAAGCCCTAGGCTGTGGCCCAGCGCGATGACCGCCTTGACGATGGAGGCACTGCCCATGTTCGTGGTCATATTGCGGACGAAGGAGATATCCACCTTCAGCTTGTCCACCTCAAGCTGCTGCAGATAGCCCAGGGAGGAATAGCCGGTACCGAAATCATCGATCGACAGGCGTATGCCGAGCGCCTTTAGTTCCGCCAGTGCTTTGAAGGACTGGTCCCGGTCCACTATTACGAAGCTTTCGGTAATCTCGAGTTCCAGCTGTTGTGGCGCGATGCCGGTTTCCGCCAGGACTTCCTTGATCGATTCGACCAGGTGCCCCCGACTCAACTGCACGGCGGAAATATTCACTGCCGTTTGGCGGGGCGCCAGTCCGCTCTCCGTCCACTGCTTGATTTGCCTGCAGGTTTCGCGCAGCACCCAGTCACCCAAGGGCACGACCAGCCCGCTTTCCTCTGCCAAAGGTATGAATTCACCGGGCGGAACCAGCCCGCGCTCCGGGTGCTGCCAGCGCACCAGTGCCTCGAGACCGATGATTTCGCCGCTGATCAAATCCACCTGCGGCTGGTAATAGACGTGCAGCTCACTGCGTTCCAGCGCTTGGCGAAGTTCCGCCTCAAGCGTCAGTCGATGTTTCGCCCGCAGGCCCATCTCCGGCGAGAAAAAGCGCAGGATACCGCGGCCTTGCGTCTTGGCTTGGTGCAACGCCGTATCGGCGTTGCTTTGCAAGGTTTCCGCATTGGCACCATCAGATGGATAGAGGGCAATGCCGATGCTGGCACCGACATAAATGCTGTGGCTATTGAGTACGAAGGGGGCCGCCAGGGCATCGATCATGCGCTGCGCCAGTAGATCGATCCACGGCATGCCCTCCGTACGATCCAGAATGATATTGAATTCGTCTCCTGCGATACGGGCAATCAGATCGCTTTCCGGCAATAGTTTTTGCAACCGTCTGCCCACTTCGATCAATAGCTGGTCACCCAGGCTGTGGCCGAGGCTTTCGTTGATTGTCGCGAAGTTGTCGAGATCGATATTGAGCAGGGCGAATTGGCTTTGATTGTGCTCGGCGTGCAGAATCGCGTGTTCCAGCAGTTCAGCGAAAAGGACCCGATTGGGCAGGCCGGTGAGCGGATCGCGATGGGCAAGGGTGCGGTATTTATCTTCGCTGACCTGCAACAAGGCGGTGCGCTGCGCGACTAGATCTTCAAGAAACAACCGCAGGCGCGCGAGTTCCAGGTGCGTGCGAATACGCGCCCGTACTTCGTCGATATCGAAGGGTTTGGTAATGTAGTCGGCGGCACCCAGTTCGAAGCCCCTTACCTTTTCCTCGGTGGCGTCGACAACAGTGACAAAGATGACAGGTATGCGACTCCCCTGCGGCAACGCCTTGATGCGACGGCATATTTCGTAGCCATCCATTTCCGGCATCATGATGTCGAGCAGAACGAGATCCGGCAGTACGGCGCCCTGCAAAACCTCTAGCGCCTTGGCTCCAGTGCTGGCGACCATGATGCGGTACTCGCCCTTGAGCGCTTCAAGCAACTCATGGATATTTTCCGGAATATCGTCCACCACTAGCAGCGAGGGGGGGTGTGACGGATCGGCATGTGCCGCGATATCGAACATCACGGGGTGCATGCGGTAGCGCTTCAATTCGAGTTGGTTGCGCACCCTTGCCTTGAGCAGATCTGGATTGACCGGCTTGGCAATGTAGTCGACGGCACCCAGCGCCAGGCCTTGCGCCTCGTCTGCTGCCTCGGACAAGGCGGTGATGAAGATGACCGGGATTTCAGCCGTGGCAGCATCGATCTTGAGTGCCGACAGTACCGAATAACCATCCATCCCGGGCATCTTGATATCGAGCAGAATCAGGTCGGGCCGCGGCAGGCGCCGTGCCAACTCAAGCGCCTTCTCGCCGCTGGTGGCGGCGGAGATCGCATAGTCGTCGCGCAGGATGTTCATCAGCGCGTGCAGGTTCTCATGCACGTCGTCGACGATCAGGAGACGGGGACGCTCGTCCGTCGATCCATTGGCATGTTCGTTCATGACTTCTGCTCCTGTTGTAGCGCTTCCAGTTTCTTCACCTTCGCCCGCGCCGCGTCTATATCAAAGATATCAGCCAGGGCGGCAATAGCAACAATTTCAGCTTCAAGCGGGGTTCCGGCCACACCGGCACGCAACTCCGCGAGCAAGGCTTCGACAGCCCCCAGATCAAATTCCAGCGCATTTTCCAGCCCGACCAGCAAAATCTGCATTGCCTCAGGCGCCATCGGCTCGGCACCGTGTGACGGCACCGGCAGCGGGAGACTGCTCAACCCGGCGATCTCGCCCATCGTCCGCTGCAACAGTGCATCCGCTTCATCAAAGGTCGCACCATCGGGTGTATCGCCCTTCCTGAGCTGCGCGTCGATGGCCCCCAGCATTTCATACAGCGCATGCGCGCCGATGTTACCGGTCAGGCCTTTCAGGGCATGGCAATATTCTTCGGCCTGCACCTGGCTCCCCTCGGCGGCCAGACGCCGCAACTTGGCGATGGCATCGGGATAGTTTTCGCGGAAACGGCGCAACTGCTTGCGATAGGCTTCGGCCTTGCCGCCGATGCGGCGGACACCTTCACGCGTATCGAGACTGGTCATCGCCAGCAGGTCGGCCGGCAGTTCGCCTACTGGCGGCGCACTCACCATGGCCTTCGACCGGCCGGCGCGGTCGGCCGGCAGCTTCACCCACTTGGCCAGGGACGCCATCAGGCGATCCGGCGCGATCGGCTTGGTGATATGGTCGTTCATGCCAGCCGCTTCGCTCTTTTCGGCATCGTGGGCCATGGCCAGGGCGGTCATGGCGATGATCGGCAGGCTGGCAAAGCGTTCGCCTCCGGGAGCATCGGCCAGCGCTCGAATGTGCCGCGCCGCGTCAAGGCCATCCATCACTGGCATCTGAATATCCATCAGCACCCCATCGTAGTCGCGGGCTTGTACCTTCTCGACAGCCTCCAGGCCATTGACCGCCTCGTCGATCTCGATGCCTTCGCTAAGCAGCAGTTCAGTGGCGAATTCGCGGTTGATGTCATTGTCTTCGACCAGCAGCAGCCGGGCGCCGGCCAGTTGACCGCTCGCCGGGAGCTCCTCCGGTGTGAGCGCACGGCGCTTGTCGTCTTCCTCGAAGATACGTCCCCGTCCCAGCACCGTCAGCGCCGTATCGAGCAGAACCGAGGGCGACACCGGCTTGATCAGGATGCCATCGACGCCCGCCTGTTCGGCCAGGCGAAGCACGTCCTCGCGGCCATAGGCGGTAACGATGACAATCTTCGGCTGAACAGGGAGCGAGGCATCGCGATGGATGCGCTGCACCGCTTCGTCGCCATTCATGCCGGGCATCCGCCAGTCCATCAAGACCAGATCGTAGGGGCTGGCGGCGGCAGCCCGGAGTGCCTCGATGGCGGCCTGGCCGCTCGGCGCGGTGCCGACATCGAGCCGGAAGAAGCGCAGTATCTCAGCCAGAATTTCACGGGAAACCTCGTTGTCGTCCACCACCAGCACGCGAATGCCCTTGAGCAGCGGCCCCGCCTGCTCGACCAGCTCCCGCTGGCGAGCCTGCGCCCGCTGGGCGATTTGCAGACAAACCGTGAAGCAGATCGTCGTCCCCTTGCCCGGCTGCGAATCCTCGACCCAGATGCGGCCCCCCATCAGTTCGGCGAGGTTCTTGCTGATCGCCAGGCCCAGTCCGGTGCCGCCGAAACGCCGGGTCGTACTCTGGTCAGCCTGGGTAAATTTCTCGAACAGCTTTTGCTGTACCTCGGGGGACATGCCTATGCCGGAATCGCGGATGGAAACCTGCATGGTGATGTCGGTCTCGCTGGCATTGAGGCAGCGGAAAGCCAGTTCGATCTCACCCTGTTCGGTGAACTTCACCGCGTTGCTGCACAGATTGATCAAAATCTGCCCCAGGCGTAGCGGGTCGCCGATCATCCGCACCGGGATGGCCGGGTCGTAGCGGATAAGGAACTCGATGCCCTTGTGCTCGGCCAGGTAGCCGACGGCATCAGTCAAGCGCTCCAGTACCGTATCGAGCCCGAATTCGACCTGTTCGATGTCGAGCTTGCCCGCCTCGATTTTCGAGAAATCAAGAATATCGTTGATGATGCCAAGCAGCGAATGGGCCGCACCCTGTGCTTTGGTGAGCTGATTGTGCAAGGCTGGCGGTAGGTCGCCCTTCAAGGCCAGATAGAGCATGCCGAGAATGGCATTCATCGGCGTGCGGATCTCGTGACTCATGTTGGCCAGAAAATCCGACTTGGCGCGCGTCGCTTCTTCAGCCATTTCCTTGGCTTGCAAGAGCTCCTGGGTGCGTGACGCCACCATCCTTTCAAGGTTGTGGTTCAGTTCGTTCAGCGCCTGCAGCGAATCGAAGTTTCGCCGCAGGCTTTCGTTGAACGCTTCGACCAGCTCACCCAGCTCATCCTGATACGGGTATTCGATCTTCTCGACCGGGGCATCGTTGGGCTGGAAGCGCCAGCTCGTCACCGAAGCGGCAACGCGCGTCACACTATTGGAGAGGCGGTAACCGATGGTCCATAAAAAGAGCAGCCAGAGAGCCGTGGTGATGACGATCGAATTGAGTATCACAACCAGAGCGCTATATTTGGTTCGATCCCAAACCACGTGGCGATTCGAGTACATTTTCAACTGGCCGATCAGAAAGCTTTCACCACGCGGCGACTGGTAGGTGAGCGGCAATACGCTTTGCTTGAAGCGGCTCAGGAAACCGCCCCCGACCTCGTCAGGCGCCGCGGGAAGTTCGCCATTCCTGAGCAGGACTTCGCCGGTGGCGGATTCGATCTGGAGACCGGTGACAATTGCATTTTTCCGCACGCCCTGCACGATCGACTGCAATTTCGGGGTATCCAGCTCCCACACGGCATTGGTGACGCTGGGCGCAACCGTCTGGCTCAGTGAGGCCAGGTCGCTGTCGATATTCCGACTGACGCTGGCGTACTGGATGGCGAGTTCCGCCACGGTCATGATCAGGGCGATCAACAGATACCACGGAAACATCGTGTACAGCAGCCGACGAGAGAGCGTCTGCGTGGCAAACATCAGCTTTCCTCCGGGGTGAGGGAAATCATCCTATCGCCACCACCAGCGGGTGTCAGGTTCCGCCGTTCCCGTCGGCAGGATGGGGTTGCTCAGGCGAATGACCAGGCGCTTCTCGCCGGCCAGCATTTCAATCTCCGCCGCGTGATAGGTTTCGAAGAGCTTGCGAAATGATCCGTCGGCTAGCGACAGCTTCAGTCCGCGCTCGATCCGTTGCGCCAGTGCCGTGTTCGTCTTGCTGACCCAGAAATAAACCGGATAGGGGAAATACAGCGCCTTGGTTTTTTCTACCGCCAGTTGCGGGTAAATCTGCTTGCGTTGATCGAGTTCGCGACGGGCTTCGTTCAGACCCCGTGGAAACGCATCAAAGCGGCCGGAGGCCAGCATGCCGAAGAGGTTTTCATAGCTGGTCGAAGTCAGTACCGTGAAACCGTTGCCTTGCAGTATGGGCAGGTCAGCCCACTGGCTGTTGAGGCCGAAGGTCAGTTGCTGTCGTATCGCCGCTTCATCCATGCGCGCAATGCGCGCCTGATCTGCGGCGCGAATGACCAATAGCCGGAAGCCGATGATGCCACGCAGGATATCGATCTTGATCGGCAGCATCCGCGACTCGCGCTCGACATTGGTGCCCAGTGCGATGACGTCGAGCTCACCCGATTGCAGCAGGGACATGCCGCGATTCTGGGTTATATCTTCCGCGTAGGGCACCAGCTGGAAGGGCTCGTCGCCTTCCTTCTGCGTATGCGACAAGGCCAGTTCAAGCAACTTCCAGCGATATTCATAAATCGGGCCGACCGGGAAATACCTTATCGCTTCTCCACCAGCCGAGGCCAGTGGGGCAAAGCCGCACAACAGCCCGACCACGACGGCGATCATGACTGTGTGCCAGGCACCTCGACTTGAACGTTCATGCAAATTCATGGGCATATTCACCACCAGCTTTCCAACTGCAGACCAAATAAGGTGGTGCCATTGCGACCCGCCAGCGTGCTGCGGGCAGCCGCAGCGGCATCATTCCAGTTGAGTCGTGTCCAGTACACCCGCAACTCGGGGCGCGACAAATAGCCAGGGCGCGGCCCCAGCCCGAGGCCGATGGTCAGCTTGTCCAGACGCTGGGTCTCGCCTCCTGAATTTACCCGGGTAGTCAATGCCACATCGGAAAGCAGGCGAACGTAATCGGTGAAATCATAGGAAATTCGCGCCCCCAGCGAAGTCCCCAGCGAGGATGGACCGGCTTGTTCCTTGCGGTCGTATTCGACTTCGGCCATGGCCTGGCCGCCAAACCGCCCCCGCTGCCAAATCAGGGAATCGATCAGGCGCAGTGCCCGTGTTCCAGTGGCTGCATTGAGGTCGCCATTGAGGCTGCCAGGTGCGGCGAAACCTGTATTCAGTGCACCGTAGCCATTGCTGCCCTGTAGCCACAGGGAATTGTTCAATCCCGACAGCAAAAAATCAGTCTGGTCATGCTTGATGGTCAGCGCGGCTCCCTGATTGCCACCCTTGAAATGGCCCGAGTAGAAGGCAGCAAGAATTCGCAGTTTGCCCCCCGGATTGACCGGCAGGTCGTAAAGGTCGGCACTCAGGCGGGTGGAATTCTGGTTATTGTCGGTGGGCTCCTTGACCTGATCGCTGCGAAACACATGCAGCCCCAGCTTGCCCTGCCCCAGCGGCATGTCGAAAACGCCTGCACCCCTCTCCTGGCGAGCGCCGGCGAGATAGATGAAAAAGGTATCGACGGCATGGACATCGTCGCGCAGCAGCCGCCGACCTGCCCAGAATTTGGCCTGCGGCATGAAAGCATAGCCGCCGGTCTCGATATAGGCTTCCTTGGTTACATACGTACCGGCGTCACTCACGCCGCCATCCGGGTTGTTGTATGAAGGGCGAAAACCCAGGGACCACTGGGGACCGTCGCCCACATTGAAAGTCTGGCGTATGCGGATATTGGCATCGAGGTCACCTTCGTTTCCCAAGCGCCACATATCGCCATCCATGCCAAGAGAATAGTGCCCGCGGGGCTGGCTGCCGGACTGGGTATCGGTAGGCCCGACACGGATATAACCGGCGACATCGAGTCCGTTACCCATATCGGTCGACAGTGCATCCAAAGACATCAAGGCAGCGGCAAAACCCCATGGCAACGGATTCAATTTCATTGATTTCCATATTCCCATATTTCCATGAAAGCCAGTCAGGCACCATGCCAATACAATAAATGTACTCTACTCCAAAGTCTGCACTGGTACCATGTGACTTTGCAACTGCAATATCATAAGAATGACTGATTGTTTATAGAATATTGGGTATCCAGTCTTACCGAAAAAAGTCACGGAATGCTTGAACTCTATGATTGATTCGTTGCGGATCTGAGCGTAATTTACTCCCGCTCTTGACTCAGTTGCAGACGTACGCCATCGTGGGCAGATGACAAGCAACACGCGGAAATACTAGCCACAATTCGACCATTTTTCAGAGAAAATTCCAGGACATCGACGCCACTGATAAAATATGCGCATGAAACTCTATGGCATACCTAACTGCAACACTGTCAAAAAGGCCCGCACCTGGCTGTCCGAACATGGCATTGACCTGCCCTTCCACGATTTCAAAAAGCAGGGCATCAGCGAGGAACTGCTGAAATCCTGGCTGAAGGAGGTCGGCCGGGACAAGCTGGTCAACCGCCAGGGCACCACCTGGCGCCAGCTTACCGACGATGCCAAGGCGGCCGTCGGCGACGATGCCGGCGCGATCCGGCTGATGCTGGAAAAGCCCAGCGTGATCAAGCGGCCGGTGCTGGAAAAAGACGGCAAGATCACCCTCGGATTCGACGAGGCTGTTTACCAATCGCTATTCGGGATCAAGTAATGAACAACAACACGCTGGATCTGGCCAAGGCCCTCATCGCGCGACGCTCGCTCACGCCGGACGATGCAGGTTGCCAGGAAATCCTGATCGAACGCCTGGAAAAGATCGGCTTCAAGATCGAGAAAATGCGCTTCGGCAACGTGGACAACTTCTGGGCCCGGCGCGGCAGCGCTGCGCCGCTGGTATGTTTTGCCGGCCATACCGACGTGGTGCCGAGCGGCCCGGTGGAAAACTGGCACAGCGACCCGTTCGTGCCCACCATACGCGACGGCATGCTGTTCGGGCGCGGCGCGGCGGACATGAAGACCTCGCTCGCCGCCTTCATCACCGCGATCGAGGCCTTCGTCGCAGAGCACCCCGCTCATGGCGGCTCCATCGCCCTGCTCATCACTTCGGACGAAGAAGGGGTGGCGGTCGACGGCACAGTCAAAGTGGTCGAAGCACTGCAGGCACGCGGCGAAAAGATGGACTACTGCATCGTCGGGGAACCCACCTGCGTCACCAAGCTAGGCGATACACTAAAGAACGGGCGGCGCGGCTCCCTTTCCGGCAAGCTGACGGTCAAGGGCGTTCAAGGCCACATCGCCTACCCGCATCTGGCAAAAAACCCCATTCACCTTGCTGCCCCCGCCATCGCCGAACTGGCGACGACGCAATGGGATACCGGCAATGAATATTTCCCGCCCACCACCTGGCAGATTTCCAACATTCACGGCGGTACCGGCGCGAGCAACGTGATTCCTGGCACGGTGGAAATACTCTTCAACTTCCGCTTTTCTACCGCCAGCACGGTGGATGGCCTGAAAGCCAAAGTGCACGCCATTCTGGACAAGCATTGCCTGGAATACGATCTGCTGTGGGAGCTTTCCGGCAAGCCGTTTCTCACGCCCAAAGGCGATCTGGTGGACGCGATTGCATCAGCCATCAGGCAGGTAACCGGACTGGAGACCGAGCTTTCCACCTCCGGCGGCACGTCGGACGGGCGCTTCATCGCCGACCTCTGCCCGCAGGTGGTCGAACTGGGCCCCAACAACGCCACCATCCACAAGCTCAACGAGTGCGTGGCACTTGCCGACATCGAGCCGCTCAAGGAAATCTACCGGCTCACGCTGGTGAATCTGCTGCCCTGATGTCGCTCTCATTCATCCTCTTCGTCGCGGCCCTGGGCGGCCTGATCGTGTTCCTGTTCATCCGGGCGGGAAAATATCGCGGGAAAGACTCCGGCGGAGGAGACACGTCGGGCACCGGTTTCAGTTTTGATTCGGACAGCCATTGCGGGGACTCCGGCGGAGGAGACTGCGGCGGGGATGGCGGCGGTGGCGGAGATTGACGATTAGAGTAGCCCACTGATAGCTGATTGCTGATAACTGATAGCTAAAAAACTGATTACTCATAAGGAATACCATGTTCGACCAGGCAAAAACCCAGTTTTCCACCGTGCGCGACCTGTTGCGCTTCGCAGTCAGCCGCTTCAACGAAGCCAACCTGTTTTTCGGCCATGGCACGCAGAACGCCTATGACGAAGCGGCTTACCTCATTCTGCACAGCCTGCATCTGCCGCTCGACACGCTCGAGCCTTTTCTTGACGCAAGACTGACCAGGGACGAACTCGAAGGCGTGCTGCATATTCTGGAGCGGCGTGTCAACGAGCGTCTCCCCTCCGCCTACCTCACGCACGAAGCCTGGCTGGGCGATTTCCGCTTTTACGTGGACGAGCGGGTGATCGTGCCGCGCTCCTTCATTGCCGAACTGTTAAGGGAGCAACTGTCGCCCTGGGTGGAAGATCCGGAACTCGTCACCTCCGCGCTGGATCTGTGCACCGGCTCGGGTTGCCTGGCGATTCTCATGGCGCATGCCTTCCCCAACGCGGAAATCGACGCCGCAGACCTGTCCCCGGATGCACTCGAGGTCGCCAAACGCAATGTCGCGGATTACGCCCTGGAAGACCAGATTCACCTGGTGCAGTCCGATCTGTTTAGCGCATTGGAGGGACAGACCTACGACGTGATCATCAGCAATCCGCCATACGTCAACGCCCCGTCGGTGCAGGCGCTGCCTGCGGAGTACCTGCATGAGCCGGAATTGGCTCTCGGCAGCGGGGAAGACGGCCTGGACGCCACCCGGATTATCTTGCGGGAAGCGCCCAAGCACATGAATCCCGATGGAATATTAGTGGTCGAAATCGGCTACAATCGGGATGTTCTTGAAGCGGCGTTCCCGGAACTACCATTCACCTGGCTCGAAACCAGTGCCGGGGATGGATTCGTCTTTCTGCTCAAGCGCGAACAAATCACATGAGCCACAAGCAACATCTCTCCGAAAGATAAAGCTTTATGAAATCCTCTGGCGTCGCTTCCACCGTATCCTGGATGGCCGCCCTGGTCGGAGGATTGGTGACGGCGCTGCTGCCGGCTTCCTACTGGTGGCTGACCTACCAGTATCAACTGGGCGAAATGACGAATGAGGCCATTATCAATGCCAGCCAGGTGGCAGCGCTTGTCCGTCAAAGCCGGAGCGTGCTGGACGCCGATAAATCTCGCCTTGCCGAACTGATAAGCAAGGACCTGACACTGACCGAATTGCCCGAGGCTCGCTATGTCCGCGACCTTAACGGCAGGGTTTTGGCCGGAAATCAGGGCAAGCTCGAACAACCGATTCTTTCTGCATCCGAACCTGTTTACGCTTCCGGCCGCAAGGTTGGGGAAGTGGTCATTACTCGTTCCTTGCTGCCTGTGGCATATCGGACCGGCATAGCCGCCCTGCTGGGACTGGCCATAGGCATGAGCATTTTCATCATCATGCGCGTCATCCCGCTACGCGCGCTCGAACGCGCTCTGGCTTCCCTGCATCACGAGAAGGAGCGGTTACGCATCGTCGTGGATTACGCTCTCGACCCCATCATCACCTTGAGCCACGACGGCATGGTCGAGTCCTTTAACCCGGCTGCGGAAAAGAGCTTCGGTTATCGCGCCAAGCAGGTCATCGGCAAACATATTGAAACGCTGATGCCCGGTTTCGAGCCGGGTCAAAGCATTCTTTCCCAGGGAAAAGCGCAAAGCGGTGAAACTGTTGAGGGAGTAGCCAGACGTCGCGACCGCTCGCTGTTTCCTGTGGAATACGCGCTCAGCAGCACCTCGGACTCAGCCGATGGAACCCTGGTGTGCATTCTGCGCGACATTTCCGAACGTAAAGAAGCGCAACAGTCTTTGGCCTTCATGGCAAATTATGACAGCCTGACCCAGTTGCCCAACCGCACCCTGTTCCGGGACCGGCTGATTCATGCACTAGCCAGGGCAAGACGGCATGACAAGTTGGCGGCGCTGATGTTTCTCGATCTTGACCGCTTCAAACTGGTCAACGACAGTCTGGGCCATGCGATCGGGGACAAACTGCTGCAAGGCGTTGCAGAGCGACTGACCCTGACGCTGCGCGAAGCAGATACAGTGAGCCGCTACAACGCCAACACTAAGGAAGTCAGACAGGAAGAAACGGGCGGCGCCCTTATATCGCGCCTTGGCGGCGACGAGTTCACCGTAATCCTGGAAGGCCTCAAACACGTCAACGATGCCGCAAGTGCCGCGCAAAAAATCATCGATGCCCTCACTGCCCCCTTCGACATCGATGGCCACGCTGTCTATATCAGCACCAGCATCGGCATCTCCCTGTTTCCCCTCGACGACAGCAACATCGACACCCTGCTCAAACAGGCCGACATGGCGATGTACTACTCCAAAGAGTCCGGGCGTAATAACTACCACTTCTATGGCGAACAGATGAACCACTTCGTTCATCAGCGTGTGGCATTGGAGTCGAGCCTGCGCGCCGCACTCGAAAACAAGGAACTCTTCCTTTGCTATCAACCCACGATCAACGCCGATTCCGGTCGATTGATCGGCGTCGAGGCATTGTTGCGCTGGACCAACCCAGGTCTCGGCAAAGTACCTCCCGAGCAGTTCATTCCAGTGCTGGAAGAGATGGGCCTGATGCCCGAAATCGGCGAATGGGTGCTGCTCACGGCGTGCCGGCAGGTCCGGGCGTGGCAGCAAGCGGGGCTGGCGCCCTTGCGCTTGGCGGTCAATCTTTCTGCGCGCCAGTTCAAGCAAGGCGATATCGTCGAACACATCGGCAAACTGCTTCGTGAAACCGGTATCGCCCCGCGTATGCTTGAGTTGGAAATGACCGAAGGCATGCTCATGGAGCACACCGAATCCAGTGGCGCAACGCTCAACGCGCTAGCGGCGCTGGGGGTCAGGATTTCGATCGACAACTTCGGCACAGGATACTCGTCGCTCCCCTATCTCAAGCGTTTTCCGATCGACACACTCAAGATTGACCGTTCACTGGTCCGCGGCATCAGCACCAACAACAACGACGCGGAGATCGTCCACGCCATCATCGCACTCGCGCGCTCCCTGAAAATCAGAGTAATCGCCGTCGGGGTGGAAACCGAAGAGCAGAAAGCCACGCTGAAACGACAGGGTTGCGGACAGATACAGGGTTACCTGCTTTCACCGCCATTGCCGGCAGAGGAATGCGAACGCTGGTTGCGCGCCCGGTCAAGCGCAGAGTGGGTCAGGACATTGCCGCAGAA
The DNA here is from genome assembly GCF_011764585.1 of Sulfurimicrobium lacus. Lineage (GTDB taxonomy): Bacteria > Pseudomonadota > Gammaproteobacteria > Burkholderiales > Sulfuricellaceae > Sulfurimicrobium > Sulfurimicrobium lacus. Next base: position 2,192,470 of record NZ_AP022853.1, on the reverse strand, counting down.
TCAGAATCTTTCCACCGCATAATAACGTTTTTCTTCCGGCTCGAACGCTGCCACCAGCGCATCGAAAAGCTGGTGAGCCTTGGCCCGGTTGTCGCAGTTCATGTTGCAGACGAACACGTCCAGGGTGACGAAACGCTTTTCCGGCCAGGTATGCACGGCAAGATGGGATTCGGCCAGGATGACCACGCCGGTCACGCCGCCTGAGCTGCCGAACTGGTGAAACCGATCTCCCACCGCGGTCAAGCCGGCCATCTCGACCAGCGCGACGCAATGGCTGCGCAACGCATCCACGTCGAGCAGCAGCCTGTCCTCGCCGCCGCAGCCATAAAGATTGCCCATCAGATGCAGGCCGTCGATGCCGTCTATCGGTTTCATGGTTGGATTATAGCTTCGCTTTGTAGGTAGAATAAGCAAATTTCATAAAACCGGGGGATGCCATGGGTCTGTTCGATTTCGTTGCCAAGCAGTTTATCGATGTCATTCAGTGGACCGAACCGGGAGACGGCATCCTGGCTACCCGTTTCCCCATGGCGGAGATGGAAATCCAGAACGGCGCCTCGCTCACGGTGCGCGAGTCGCAGCTCGCCCTGTTCGTCGACGAAGGCAAGGTGGCGGACGTGTTCCAGCCCGGCCGCTACACCCTCAACACCCAGACCCTCCCCGTACTCACCTACTTGAAGAACTGGGACAAGTTGTTCGAATCCCCCTTCAAGTCGGACGTGTATTTCTTCAGCACCCGCCTGCAGCTCGACCGCAAGTGGGGCACGCCCAACCCGATCACCATCCGCGACAAGGAATTCGGCATCGTGCGGATGCGCGCTTTCGGCATCTACTCCTACCGCGTTACCGACCCGAAGAAGTTCTACACCGAAGTCAGCGGAACGCGCGAAACCTATACCGTGGACGACCTCGACGGCCAGTTGCGCAACACCCTGATCGGCTCCATGACAGACATGTTCGCTGAATCCGGCGTGCCTTTCCTCGACATGGCGGCGAACCAGGACGAATTCGGCGCCAGGCTCAAGGAAAAAATGCTGCCCGTGTTCGAGCGCTACGGGCTCGTGCTGGACAACCTGGTGGTGCAGAACGTTTCCCTGCCGGAAGAGCTGCAGAAAGTGCTGGACCAGCGCATCGGCATGAACATGGTGGGCGACCTCGGCAAGTACACCCAGTACCAGGTGGCCAATGCCATCCCCACGGCCGCCGCCAATGAAGGCGGCGTGGCCGGCGCCGGCGCAGGGCTGGGGGCCGGCATCGCCATGGGGCAGGCGATGGCCGCCGCCATGACCCAGCCTGGCGCTGCCGCCCAACCGGCCCAGGCGCCGGAAGACATACCCGCCCTGCTGGAAAAACTGCACGGGCTGATGACCAAAGGCGTCCTGAGCCAGGAAGAATTCGAAGCCAAGAAGGCGGAACTGCTGAAAAAACTGGTTTAAAAAGAAAACCCAGCCACAGAGATCACCGAGATCACAGAGAAAGCTTTGGCAGTTTCAATCTCTGTGTACTCTGTGATCTCTGTGGCAAAAAATAACAATTAATGAAAACCGCCAACTGCCCCTCCTGCGGTGCACCAGTCACCTTCCGCTCCGCCGCCTCCATCCTGGCGGTGTGCGACTATTGCAAGAGCACCTTGATCCGCCACGACGCCGACCTTGAAAACCTCGGCAAAATGGCCGCGCTACTGGAGGATGCATCCCCTCTGCAGTTGGCCGCGGAAGGCAAATACCAGGGAACGCATTTCGCCGTCGTCGGCCGCATCTGGAACGAGTGGTTCCTGCTGTTCGACAACCAGCGCACCGGCTGGCTGTCCGAGGCATCCGGCAGCTACGTTCTCACTTTTCTTGCGGCGGCCGAGGCCGTCATCCCGCTCTTCGACGAAATCGTGCTGGGCCAGTACCTGACGCTTGCCGGCCAGCTATTTCAGGCCGTCAATAAGGAAACAGCCACATGCATCGCGGGGGAAGGCGAGCTGCCTTTCAGGGTAGGGGCGGGCTACCCGGCGCCGGTGATCGATTTTTCCTCCCCCAAGCAGTTCGCCACGCTGGATTACAGCGACGCAGAGCCCATGCTTTTCGTCGGCGAGGAAGTCCAATTTCCGGCCCTCAAGATGACCGGGCTGCGTGCGCGGGAAAGCGCCGCCGGCAAGGCGCAAATCAAGACGTTCAACTGCCCTTCCTGCGGCGCACCCCAGGAAATCCGCGCGCAGGGCTCGGCAGCGCTGGCCTGCGGCAGTTGCGGCGCGGTGATCGACATCGCCGACAAAAACCACAAGATCCTGTCCGAATATCGCGGCAAACTCACGCCTTTCCCTCCCCGGCTCCCGCTTGGCAGCCAGGGAAAATTGCGCGGTGCGACATACGACGTGGTCGGTTTCATGAGGCGGCGCGTGGTGGTGGAAGGGGAATCCTACGAGTGGAGCGAATACCTGATTTACAGCGAGCAGGAAAACTTCCGCTGGCTGTCGGAATACCAGGGCCACTGGAATTTCATCAAACCCACCAGCAACACACCCTCCATGGCCGGCGCCCTGACCAAGCCCAAGGCGCGCTTCCTGGGCAGGGATTTCACCCATTTCCAGACCGCCAGCGCCACCGTGACCTACGTCATCGGCGAGTTCTACTGGCGCGTGAAGGTAGGTGAAGCGGCGGAGGTCATGGACTTCGTCGCGCCGCCCTTGATGCTGAGCCGGGAAAAGAGCGGCAAGGAAATCTCCTGGTCGCTGGGCGAATATATCGAACCGGCGGAAATCGCCGCCGCCTTCAAGCTGCCGTCTCCCTTGCCCGCGCCAATCGGCGTGTACGCCAACCAGCCCTCCCCGCACAGCGGCCAGGCTGGCAGCTACTGGAAAGCCTTCTGGATATTCGCGCTGCTCGCCATTGCGATCCAGGTGTTTTTCCTCGTCAGCGCGGATGACCGCACGGTGTTCCAGCAAAGCCTCGATTTTGCCCAGATCCCCAAAGGCCAGGCCATTACCACCGAGGTCTTCCCGGTCGACGGGCATACGGCGAACCTGGTTATCGAAAACCGCACCAATCTCGACAACAACTGGCTCTATCTCGACATCAACCTGGTGGAAACCGGCAGCGGGCAGTCCTACCACTTCGGCAGGGAGGTCAGCTATTACCACGGATATGACAGCGACGGCTCCTGGTCCGAGGGCAACGCCCACGACGCGGTCGTGCTGTCGGAAATCCCGCCCGGCAACTACCTGCTGCAAATCGATCCCGAAACCCCGCCCGGTCTCAACGCCGCCATGAGCGACCGGATCGTGGTCAAACGCGATGTGCCGATGTGGACCAACTTTTTCCTCGCCCTGCTGGCGCTGCTGCTGTTCCCTGTCGTTGCCTGGTGGCGCAGCTCGTCCTTCGAGCGTCGGCGCTGGGCGGAAAGCGACTACGCGCCCACGGACAGCAGCGACGACAGCGACAGCAGCGATGACTGAAAGGAGCCCTGTTCTTGTTTAAGACTTATCTGGCGAGCGGCCTGCTGGCCCTCAGCCTGTTCGCCTGGGCGCAATACCACGGCTGGAGCGTATACAGCGTCAACGAAGGCAAGCCACAACCCGGAACGGCGCGCAGCGCTTATCACAAATAAAACCATCGAGGAGACACCATGGACGTCATCAATCCCATCTACCTGATCAATTCATTGCTCTATTCCCTGCTGGGCGTGGCGCTGTTCTGGATTTCCTTCATCGTCATAGACAAGCTCACGCCCTATGACCTGTGGAAGGAAATCGTCGAGGACAAGAACCTCCCGCTCTCCATCATCGTCGGCGCCATGTGCCTGGGAATCGCCATCATCGTCGCCTCCGCCATTCATGGCTGAAGTGGCGGCGGCATGAATCTCGCCCTGCTCGCCTCGGTATTCATCATTGCGTCCTGCGGGCTGGTTTACGAGCTCGTGGCGGGGGCGCTATCGAGCTACCTGCTGGGCGATTCGGTCACCCAGTTCTCCACCATCATCGGCACCTATCTCTTTGCCATGGGCGTGGGCTCCTACCTGTCGCGCCACATCGTCAAGGGCCTGGTGGCGCGCTTTATCCAGATCGAGCTGATGGTCGGCGTGGTGGGCGGCTTTTCCGCCGCGCTGCTGTTCCTCGTGTTCGCCTGGGCCGCAGGCCCCTTCAAAGTGGTGCTGTATGGACTGGTGCTGCTGACCGGCATCCTGGTGGGGCTGGAAATCCCGCTGGTGATGCGCATCCTCAAGCAGCACTATGGGCTCAAGGACCTGGTCTCGCAGGTGCTGACCTTCGACTACCTCGGCGCGCTGGTGGTGTCGCTGGCCTTTCCGCTCCTGCTCGCGCCCCATCTCGGCCTGATCCGCACCAGCCTGATGTTCGGCCTGCTCAACGCCCTGGTGGCGGGCTGGGCGGTGTGGCTGTTCCGCGCCCAGCTTGCCGGCTTGAAAGGCATGGCGGCCCAGTGCGTCGTCGTCAGCGCGTTGCTGGTCGCCGGCCTGGCGGGTGCGGATCGCCTCACCACCCTTGCGGAAGCAAATCTCTACGCCGACGAAATCATCTATACCGAAACCACGCCCTACCAGCGCATCGTGCTGACGCGCTGGCAAGACGACGTTCGCCTGTTCCTCAATGGCAACCTGCAGTTTTCCTCGCGCGACGAATACCGCTATCACGAAGCATTGATCCATCCCGCCCTGCAGGCCGTCAAACAGCCGCGCCGCGTGCTGGTGCTGGGCGGCGGCGACGGCCTGGCGGTGCGGGAAATCCTCAAGTACCCGGGCATAGAGAGCATCACGCTGGTCGACCTCGACCCCAACATGACCAGGCTGTTTTCCCGCCTGCCGCTGCTGCGCGAACTCAACCAGGACGCGCTGCATTCGCCCAAACTCAAACTGGTCAATGACGACGCCTTCCTGTGGCTGGAGAAAAACGGCGAGTTCTACGACTTCATCGTGGTGGACTTCCCCGACCCGACCAATTTCGCCCTGGGCAAGCTCTACACCAACACTTTCTACCGCTTGCTGGAAAAGCGCCTGTCGCAGCATGGCCTGGCCGTGATCCAGTCGACCTCGCCGCTCTATGCCCGGCAGTCGTTCTGGTGCATCGTCAACACCATCAGGAGCGTCGGCCTGCAGGCCACGCCGTACCACGCACTGGTGCCCTCGTTCGGCGAATGGGGCTACGTCATTGCCAGCCATCAGCCTTACGTCCAGCCCGATCATTACTCGGCCAACCTGCGCTTCGTCAGTTCCGACCTCACGCCGACGCTGTTCCAGTTCCCCAAGGACATGGCACCCATGGAAACCGAGATCAACCGCCTCAACAACCAGGCGCTGGTGCATTATTACGAGGCCGAATGGAAGCACCAGGCGCCATGATCGCCGCGCAACGCTTCACCGCAAAGGACGCGAAGTAGCGCAATGGAACACCAACAGGTCAACGACACAGGGCTTACTGCTTTTCCTTCGCGTACCTTTGCGTCCCTTGCGGTGAATATTGTTCCTGTCCTTGCTGCGGGCCAACCATGAAGCGCCGCGACTTCCTGCTCTCCCTCGCAGCGGCCGCGTGCCTGCCCGGCTGCCACACCGCCGCCAGCCCCGGCCTCCCGCCCGGCAAGCTCCTCGGCGCAGGGCTCGAGCGCGGCCATCGCCTGCGCGGGCGCGATTTCCCGGCGCCGTCCGAAACGCGTCAGGTCGGTGTAGCTATCGTGGGCGGCGGCATTGCCGGCCTCTCTGCCGCCTGGAAGCTGAACCAGGCCGGTTTCGGCGATTTCCGCCTGTTCGAACTGGAAGATGAAACCGGCGGCAATGCGCGCGCCGGGCACAACGCGGTTTCGGCCTATCCTTGGGGCGCGCATTATCTCCCCCTGCCTGGACGGGAGGCGCGCGATGTGCGCGAACTGCTGGCCGATCTCGGCGTGTTGCGCGGCGATCCTTATGCCGAGGCGCCGGCTTATGACGAGCGCTTCCTCTGCTTTGCGCCGCAGGAGCGGCTCTACCGTCATGGCCTGTGGCAGGAAGGGCTGCTGCCGCAAATCGGCGCTACCAAGCGCGATCAGGAACAATACCGTCGCTTCTTCGACCTGCTGGAACGCTACCGCCAGCGGCGCAGCGCAGCCGGCGAGAGAGCCTTCGCCATTCCGGCAGCACTCTCATCTCGCGACCCGGAACTGCTCGCCCTGGACACGCTCTCCATGCGCGCCTTCATGCTGCAGCATGGCCTGGATTCGGAACCGCTGAACTGGTACGTCAACTATGGTTGCCGCGACGGGCATGCTGCCAACGCCAGCGCCGACGGCGAGCAGGTGTTGACCTGGCCTGAAGGCAATGCCTGGCTGGCCCGGCAGATGCGGCAACGTTTCAGCGAACAGGTCGAAACAGCGGCGCTGGTGCACCGCATCGAGGAATCCAGTCACCATGTCGAACTGGATGTTTATCTGGCACGGGAAAATCGCACCGTGCGCTGGCGCGCCAACAGGGTCATTTTCGCCGCGCCGGTTTTTGTCCTGCCCCATGTCGTGGCGGACCTGGACAGCAGCCTGCGCGACGCCTCCCAGGCAGTGCAATACGCCCCTTGGCTGGTGGCCAATCTGACCCTCGGCGAAGCGCTGCAACATGGCAACGGCGCGGCGCTGGCGTGGGACAACGTGCTCTACGACAGCCCTGCCCTAGGCTATGTCAATGCCCTGCAGCAAAGTCTGGGCACTTCTCCCGGCCCGACTGTTCTGACGTATTATTGGGCTTTACCAGGCAACACCGCGGCTGCGCGTCAAGCCTTATACGAGACGCCGCGCGATCGCTGGGCAGAGCGGATTCTGGCAGACCTGTCGCGCCCCCACCCCGACATTCGCGACAAGGTGCAACAACTCGACATCTGGCGCTGGGGACACGCCATGTCAAAACCCGTGAGCGGGTGGATATGGAGCGCCGCGCGACAACAGCTCGGTGCGTCTCATCGGCGCGTTCATCTCGCCCACGCCGATCTGAGCGGTTTTTCCATTTTCGAGGAAGCGAACTACTGGGGTGTGAAAGCGGCGCAAGATGTGTTGCGGCGATTGGGTTTTCCGCCACGAAACGGAATCGGGAGCAAAACATGAACCAGGAGTGGGGCTCGAATTTCAATCTCAGGTCGCGGCTTCTCGCGATCGTTGCCGTGGCTTTCGGCGCCATGGCGCTGATCGCCGTGCTTGCGCTGGTAGACAAGCGGGCGTCCCTCATGGAAGACCGCCAGGTCAAGACCCGTCACCTGGTCGAGTCCGCCTACGGTGTCCTGGTACGCTTCCACTCGTTGCAACAGGACGGCGAGTTGACCGAGAATCAAGCAAAACGCGCCGCCATCGAAACCATCCGGAATATGCGTTACGACGACAACGAATATTTCTGGATCAACGACCTCCAGCCACGCATGGTGATGCATCCCATGATGCCGCAACTGGATGGCAAGGATCTGTCCGATTTCAAGGACCCGAACGGCAAGCGGCTGTTTGTCGCATTCGTCGCTACCGTCCGGAATAACGGCGCGGGATTTGTGGACTACCTGTGGCCGAAACCGGGCTTCACCCAGCCTGTGCCAAAAACTTCCTACGTCAAAGGCTTCTTACCCTGGGGATGGGTCATCGGTTCGGGTATTTATCTGGATGACGTGAACCGCATCTTTTGGGACAGGATGCGCTGGCAGGCAGGCATTGTATTCGTTTCCATCACCTTGCTCGGCGTGATGATGCTGCTGCTGGCACGCCGGGTCGAGCGCGAGATCCATCATTACGCCACTCAGCTCGCCAAATCCAACGCCGAATTGCGCCTCTCGGCCGCGGTGTTCGAGCACACAGTGGAGGGCGTGATGATCACCGATCCCGATGGCCGCATCGTCGCGGTCAACCGCGCATTCACCGAGATCACCGGGTACGGCGAGGACGAGATCGCCGGCCTGACCGGCGCCACCCTCAAATCGGAACGCCACGACGAACAGTTCTATGCCTCGATGTGGAGCGTCATCCGCGAGACCGGGCGCTGGCAGGGAGAATTATGGAACCGGCGCAAGAACGGCGACATCTACCCCGAATGGCTCAACATCAGCGTGGTGAAGGACGAGCGCGGCCGGATCACCCATTACGTGGGCGTGTTCTCCGACATCAGCTCGATGAAGGAATCGGAGTCCAAGCTCGACCACCTCGCCCACCACGACCCGCTCACCGGCCTCCCCAACCGCCTGCTGCTGAACGCCCGCATGGAGCATTCGCTGGCGCGCGCGCAGCGCGGAAATGCCATGCTGGCGGTGATGTTCCTCGACCTCGACCACTTCAAGGACATCAACGACACCCTCGGCCACCCCATCGGAGACCTGCTGCTGCAGGAAACGGCACAGCGCCTGCGCGACTGCGTGCGCGAACAGGACACCGTCACGCGGCTGGGCGGGGACGAATTCACGATCCTGCTGGAGGACCTCGACGATTCTCGCTTTGCCAGCACCGTGGCGCAAAAGATCATCGCCGCGCTGGCGGAGAAATTCATGTTGCAGGGGCACGAGGTTTTCGTCACCTGCAGCGTCGGCATCAGCATATTCCCCAGCGACGGCGGCGACATCACCACACTGTTCAAAAACGCGGACAGCGCGCTCTACCGCGCCAAGGAGCAGGGGCGCAACAATTACCAGTACTACACCGAGGAGCTCACCACCCGCGCCATGGAACGCCTTGCGATGGAAAACAGCCTGCGCCACGCACTGGAGCGCAACGAGCTGGTGCTGCATTACCAACCGCAGGTAGACCTCCACAACGGCAGCATCATCGGCATGGAAGCGCTGCTGCGCTGGCAGCATCCGGAGATCGGACTGATTTCGCCCAATGCCTTCATCCCCCTGGCGGAGGAAACCGGCCTCATCATCCCCATCGGCGAATGGGTGCTGCGCACCGCCTGCGTCCAACTCAAGGCATGGATCGACGAGGGCTTGCCGAAAATCCGTGTGGGCGTGAATCTATCCTCGCGCCAGTTCAATCAGAACAACCTGGATGAGGTCGTGGCCAGCGCCCTGCGCGACACCGGCCTGCCCCCATCTTGCCTGGAACTGGAACTCACGGAAAGAACCATCATGCACGATGCGGAAAACACCGTCACCATCCTGAACAAATTGCGCGCGCTGGGCGTACAGATTTCCATCGACGATTTCGGCACCGGCTATTCCTCGCTCAGTTATCTCAAGCGCTTCCCCATCGACCGCATCAAGATCGACCAGTCCTTCGTGCGCGAAATAACCAGCAACCCCGAAGACGCCGCCATCTCCCAGGCCATCATTTCCCTCTCGCACAGTCTCAACATCAAGACCGTGGCCGAAGGCGTGGAAACCGCCGAGCAGCAGGAGTTTCTGCGCTCGCGCCTGTGTGACGAAATACAGGGGTTTCACTTCAGCCACCCGGTGCCGCAACAGGACATGTGCCAGTTGCTGAAGGACGGCGTCAAGCTGGAAAGCAAGCACGCATTCATCCAGGAGGAACGGGTTCTGCTGCTGGTAGACGACGAGGAAGGCGTACTCAATGCCATAGCCAGAGTGTTACACGCGGATGGCTACCGTATCCTGCGTGCCACCCGCCCCCGCGCCGCCCTCGATCTGCTGGCGACACACCCTGTCGGCGTCATCATCTCGGATCAGCGCATGCCGGAAATGAATGGCATCGAACTGCTACGCAAGGTCAGAAAACTCCACCCCGACACGGTACGCATCATGCTGACCGCCCATGCCGACCAGCAGATGATCGCTGCCGCCATCAACGAAGGCGCGGTGTTCAAGTTCATCTTCAAACCGTGGGGGGACGAACAACTACGTATCGATGTCAGGCAAGCCTTCCGCAAGCATGACCTCAACCTGCGAACGCAGATTGGGAAGGTATAACAAGAACGATCAAAGGCCCAGATCGCCTGTATCGTCGAGCGTCGCTTCGCGCAGCAGAACGAGCAGCAGGGCCAGAATCACCGGCCCGATTATAAGCCCGACGATGCCCATGGTGGCGATGCCGCCCAGGAAGCCGAACAAGACGGCCAGAAACGGCAGTTCCGTGTCACCCCGTATCAGCCAGGGACGAACGATATAGTCTGCGGCCATGACCACCGCCGTACCGAAGAAGAACACATACATGCCGATCAGGGTGGCGCCTTGAGCGGCCAGCATCACGCCAATCAGCGCCAGCAAGGCAGGCGCCGCGAGCGGAACCAGGGCCAGAATCGCCGCCAGGGCGCCGAGCAGCACGGCGGAAGGAATCCCGACCGCGGCAAACAGCGCACTGAACACCAGCGTCTCGCAAAATCCCACGATTACCAGGCCGTTCACCGCACCGCGCACAGCGCCCGGGATGCTGTGTGAATACGATGGCCAGCGACGCTGAAGCCATTTGTGGCCCATGAAATTGATTTTCGCGACCAGACCATCGCCTTCCCGGTAGAAGAAAAACAGCACCCACAACGCGAACGCCAGCGTCGCCAGGCGAGAACTGAAGTCCACCAGCACATATTGCGCCAGTTGCGGGGCCTGGTTCAGTTGTGAAAACAGCCATTCCTGGGAGAGTCTGCTGAGTTCATGGGGGTGCGCCATCACCAGCTCCCATTTTCTGATCAGAAAACCGCCCACCCAGGGCATCTGACCAAGCCACACCGGTGGCAACTTGCCCACATCGTCCGCCTCGACCAGATAGGTTCCCACGGCGTAGAGATCGTTGATCATGAATACCGCCAGCAGCACCATCGGCACCACCAGGGTCAAAGCGATCACGGAAGTCGAGCAGGCGGCGGAAAGGTTGGGCCGGTTGCCTAATGCCGAGCGAATCCTGCGATGCAGCGGCCACGAAGCCAGGGCGATGACCGCCGCCCACACCACGGCAAGCAGAAACGGCTTGAGCACGACGAAAGCAGCAAGCAGGATGGCGAGGGTAAATGAAACGCTAACCAGCGAGGTATATGGAAATGCCATAAATTTGGTCTTTCTGTCACGCTGGCCAAAATTGACGGAGAGGGAGGGGCCTCCCCTCTTCTCTTAATTAATGCATTACAGCTCAATTACTTGATTTTTCAGTGCGACGCCTGTGTGTAGCAGTTTTGCGGGACACAAATTTAGTGTTTTTCAGTGTATCCAATATGTCGCCGAATCACAATGTTCGATGGCTGTATCCATATTCAAAGCAGGCACATAGTACGACACCTGGATCTGGTCGAGGTCGCCCCTGAGTTGCCATACTGTTTTCCCAAGCAGCCGTTCTACTGTGCCTTACGAATCAGCGGCAATTCACATGGCAGGCCTCCCGCGAGCAGCCACTGCAGGCCGGGTGCTGGCATGCGGGCGAACATAGGATCGACTGCGATCAGGATAAGCACCCCATTGGCAGGTAAACAGGCACCCGAAAATACTCGGTCCGATAAGTGCGCTAGCGCACAGAGCATTTTTGAAAAGAAGAAGATCATCATTGAACGATCAAAGCAGTGCGGGATTTGGCCATTGGTTCACGGCCGACGTTATAAAGGCAATGGAAATCGTACACAGCGTAGTGGGTGCGTGCTCCACAGAAACATGACATGCGGGGCTACAGTAGGACTCCGCACGTCTTCATTAGGAGTAGCCAAAATGCTCGAAACAATTATCGTTATTCTGCTTATCCTCTGGTTGCTTGGCTTGGTCACTTCGTACACCTTGGGCGGGCTGATTCACATACTCCTGGTCATCGCGATCGTGGTGATATTGCTGCGTGTCATTCAAGGTCGGCGCCTGTAACAGACTCGGTTTTCTGTGCAGCGTGGTGTCTGGTAAAGCGATCCGGTTGTACACGGTTTCTGTCTTTTCAGGCTACCCGACGCCAAGTCACGTGTTTATCTATGGGAGAAAATGCGATGGACGCAATCAAGATGTTGGCAATCGCGCTGATCGTGGCTGGTGGCCTCGCGTTGGCGTATGGCGGTTTCACTTACACCAAGGAGACGCACCAGGCCAAGCTGGGGCCGATAGAGCTGTCGGTCAAGGATACGGAGACCGTAAACATTCCTGTCTGGGCCGGCGTGGGGGCATTAGTGGCGGGGGTGATCCTGCTTTTTAGCCGCAAGTAAAATCAGTTCCCCCGATTGGTAAAACCATTGGGGTCCGCATGAACAAGAAAGAACTAACAGTGGAGAAAAGCATGGAAAAGTTATCTGGTGAAGCCACCATGGAACATTTGATCGCCGATTTCAAGGTGGTAGTGGCAGATGCGGAAGCGCTGCTGAAAGAGACGGCCAACCAGGGCGGCGAAAAGCTGGCCGAGGTGCGCGCCAAGGCAGAAGAATCCCTCAGGGTGGTGAAAGCCAGAATGGCGGAGGCTGAAGCGGCACTGGTTACAAAAACCAAAGCCGCAGCCAGGGCTACCGACACATATGTCCACGAAAATCCATGGAAAGCCATTGGGGTCGCCGCCGGTTTCAGCCTGGTGATCGGATTGCTCCTCGGTCGTCGTTAGGCGCCGCACCATGATTGAGAAAACCCATGGCGGAAGCACAGGGCTGCTCGAGTCGCTGACGATGCTGGCTGCAACGCTGGTTGCCATGGCACATACGCGCCTCGAGCTTTTGTCCTCAGACCTGGAGGAAGAACGGGAGCACTTTTTATCATTGCTGACGTTGGCGCTGGCCGCACTGTTTTTTCTCGGGGTCGGATCGGTGCTGGCAACGATCCTGCTCGTGGTCGCATTCTGGGACACGCACCGCCTCCTGGCGCTAGGCTCCCTTGCCGCATGCTTTCTAGCCGCTGGCACGGCGGTATGGGTATTCGCCAGACACAAGTCAAAGACAAAGCCGGGACTATTTGCAACGAGTCTGTCGGAATTGCTCAAAGACCGGCAGCAGCTCGTTTCCCGTTCATGAACAAGAAGCTGATGCTGTTGGCTGAACGACGAGAACGCCTGATCGCGCAGGCGGCAGCACAACGCATGGCGCTGGCGCAGGGCGTCGAGCCATGGCGCATACCCTTGGCACGGGTCGACCAGGGGCTGGCCGCGCTGCATTACATCAAGAGCCACCCTGCCTGGATAGTCGGCAGTGCTGTATTGCTCGCAGCACTGCGAATTAGTCGGGTCTGGAAACAGTTGCGGAGCGCTCGCGCGACGTGGCAGAGAATGCACAAGCAGCGAGACAGGTAGTTTTAGGCGTGTCGAAACTTCAATGATGAAGCAATATCCGGTCGTACGTTTCCTTGTCGGTCCGATAACACGTGCAGGAAGCGGACTCCAAACCGGCGACATCGTGAATCCTGATATCCCCCCGGCTATAGCTGATCAGTTTCTTGCTCTGCAGCGAACCGGCCGCCTTGGTGACGCCGACGCGCCGCACGCCCAGTATCTGGGCAAGGAATTCGTGAGTGATATGAAACTCCTCTGAATGCGCGCGATCTCGCGTCATCAGGAGCCAACGGGCAAGCCGCTCTTCTACCACATGGAAACGGGTGCAAGCCGCCGTTTGCGCCAGTTGGCTCATCAACACATAGACATAGCGGTTCAGTTCCGCTTGAAGAGCAACGCTGTGCTTGAGTTCGAGGTGAAAGCGCCCGGCGTCCATTCGCCACGCAGGGCCTGAGCCTTGCACCACGGCGTGCAACGGTGAAACATCCACCCCGAGCAGCAGCGGAATCCCGTACATCCCCTCGCTTCCGACCAGAGCCACCTCAAGGCTGCCCTGTCCATCGACCGGCGTCACCAGGGAAATGAAGCTATCGGTGGGGAAATAAACGTGGCGAATTATTTCCCCTGGCTCACAGAGAACATCCCCAAAAACCAATTCTGCCGGTTCGCAGCCTGACAGCAAATTTTGACGATCTTTGCGAGGAAGCGCGGCAAGCAGAAGGTTTTCCGCAGAAGGCACTGGACTCTCCTGAGTTTTGGGAATGACGGCGCGTCCGGGTCCGGGCGCAACGCCGTCAGCGCTGCGCCACGTACTATTGTTGCTGGGCCGGAGCCGGGACGACGACCACTGTGCCGCCTCCAGTCTGGCCGGTTTCGCCTTGGGCACCTGTTGCGCCCTGAGTGCCGGTTTTGCCGGTGTTTCCCTGGGCGCCTTCATAGCCTTGAGCGCCGGTAGCACCTTGTGCTCCAGTATCGCCCGGCGCTCCCATCGTCCCCTGGTTTCCCATTGTCCCCTGGCTTCCAGTTGACCCCTGTTCGCCAGTCGCTCCTTGCGGTCCGGCGGGGCCTTGGACTGGCGCCGGTGTTGCCGGAACGTTGACCACGGTACTGGGCCTGTCGCAGGCACTCAAACCCAACACAGTGATAAGCGATGCAAATAATATGGAATATTTCATGATGGTACCTCTTTGATAAATAAGGAAAACTTCGCACCTCATTGTGAGCAGCCAACTCGCACGCATTAACAACTGGCGAAGTCGTGTTACCTGAAGTGAGATGGCGCTTCGACAGTGCAACACTTTGGCAAGCGTAAGCTGAAGCGCTTGACAATTCTGTACGCTGACGAACATAGCGCGGATTTTTTGCGGGAACGAGATGATGAAACAGGATTTGGCGGGCAAACGTGCGAGGGCTTTACCTCACCACCTCGTGTTAGGTATGAGCGTGATGGCGGTGCCGGAGGGCGGAATGTTGTAGTTAAGTCTGTATGCAGGGCGCTCGGTTTGTATGACCGCCACCTTGGGAAGCAGGCGATCGAATTCCGCCTTGACTACCCGATAGCACTCGCAAGCCTGTTTTTCCAATCCAGTTCGGTCAAGTACAGTGATGTGACCGCGGCGGCAGGAAATGTGACCGGCGCGCTTCAGTTTCCCGACAGCCTCTGTGATGCCTTCGCGACGCACGCCGAAGACACTGGCAATCAATTCCTGCGTCACGGCCAAATCCTTCGAGGGCAATCGGTCGAGACTTAGCAGCAGCCAGCGGCTCAGTTGCTGTTCCACCGAATGATGCCGATTGCACACTGCGGTCTGGGATATATGTGTCATCAGCGCCTGGGTGTAACGCAACAGCAAGATTTGCAATGCGCCCGCACGGCGCCCCCCCCCCGATTGAATTCATTCTTCAGCAACTGCGCCTTCAGCCGATAGGCATGGCCCGCGCACAGCACCATGGCGCGATTTGGCATGGTGATGCCGCCCGTAAAGGTGGCGACGCCGACGATTCCCTCATTGCCGACCCCGGCGATTTCGGCTGACGCGCCATCCTTCATAACATAAAGCAGGGAAACGATCGCGGTCGTCGGGAAATAGACGTGGCGCAACTCGTCCCCGGATTCATAGAGGGTCTCACCGAGCGGCATCTGGACCAGCTCGAGATGGGGCAACAGGCGCTCATACACGAGCTGCGGCAGTGCCGCGAGAAGCTGGTTTTGCAGTGGGATAGGCGAGTCAGACAAATGCACCTCCCTTTATTAGCCGCCAAGTAGCTGAGATGGCAAGAAACTGGGATGGCGATCCGGGATGTAAGTTTGGAACACTAAGCAATATAGAGGGGGATGTAAATACCACGAAGTATGTATTCCAAGCTCAAAAACAAACCAGGGAAGGAAAATATCGTCAGTGGATACGACCACACTATGTGCGATACCGCACGGAAGGCCGGGGCAAAAACAGGTAGCGTGTTGATGAGTTAGGGTCGGTGTCGCATTCTGCTGACGAACCATTCGCTCCTACCTTTCCCATCGAACAGGAGGTCACAAAATGCTGAAAAATCGCTACATACTCATTGTGTTGGGGATGTTGCTGTACCCAATGGCGTCTTCTGCCCAGGTGAGCATCGGCATCGGATTTCCGAATGTAAGCATCGGGATCAACCTGCCGGTCTACCCGCAACTCGTCCGCATACCGGGTTACCCCGTCTACTATGCGCCACGACTGGGGACTAACTTCTTTTTTTACGACACGATGTACTGGGTCTTCCAGGACGACAACTGGTATGCGAGTTCCTGGTACAACGGCCCGTGGGGGCTTGTGGAACCGGAATACGTGCCGCTGTTCGTCCTGAGAATCCCCGTGCGCTACTACCGCCAGCCGCCCCCATACTTCCGCGGGTGGCGGTCCGATGCGCCACCGCGCTGGGGTGATCACTGGGGCCATGAGTGGGAACACCGCAGGAGCGGCTGGGATAGATGGAACCGAAACGCCGCCCCGGCGCCTGCCCCGCTGCCTGCCTATCAGCGACAGTATTCAGGGGATCGCTATCCCCACCAAGTGGAACAGCAGCAATCGCTGCAGCAGCGGAATTACCGTTACCAGCCGCGTGACCCCGTAGTGCGGCAACACTACCAGGAGCAGGCCGGGCAAAGAACGCCAGCTGAGCGCGGTTCCAGGCAGCAGGATACCCAGCGTGTCGCGCCACGCCAGCAGGCTGCGCCAGCCCCCGCCCCGCGCGAACAGTCACCACAATTGGGACGCCCGGAGGTTCAGCGTCAGGAGCGGACCATGCAAAGCGCGCCGCCACAACAGGAAAGACGTGGCGCGCCTGAAGAAAGAGGTTCCCGCCGGCAAGATCTTCCCGCCGCTGCCCCCCGCGCGCAGCCGCCACAGCCAGAGGCATCTCCGCGCGAGCAGCAGAGGCCGAACCCGCAGGGCAGAGAAGACAGACAGCCAGGCAGGGACTCCGCGCGCGAGCCGCAACGAGGACAAGAACGGGAGCGGGAACGAGGCCGGGATCGTAATGACTAATGCAGTCGCAGCCGCCACCGTCCTCACGCGGGCGGAGGCGCTGCCGTGCATGCGCCGCTTTCACGACGTGCAAAAGACCAATCCCATAACTTATGTGCGCCAGCGTACAGACCGAATTTTATGACGAGATTAACCTTCAGCCATTCTCAGGAGGCTTTATGAACACATCCCAAATCGTTATCGCAACTTTTCTCGGCGTCGCAGCCCTGACGAGCGGTTGCGCGAATACCGGTTCACGCCCCGAGTCATATTCGCCATCCAGTTCCGGCTATTCCGGCGCGGCATACGGCGTGGTTGACGCGATCGAGATCATTCGCGGAAGCGGCGGCGGGATAGGTGGCAGCGGCATCGGTGCAGGCGCCGTCATCGGCGGTGTCGTAGGCGGAGTGCTCGGGCACCAGATCGGTGCAGGCACCGGTCAGGATGTCGCTACCGCAGCCGGCGTGGTAGGCGGTGCCGTGGTAGGTCACCAGATAGAAAAGCGCAATCAGCAGCAACAGGACGCATACAGCATACGTGTGAGGCTCGAAAACGGGGGCTATCAAACCGTGACGCAACAAAGCATTGGCGACTTGCGCGTCGGAGACCGGGTGCGTATCCAGAACGGCAGCATATCTCGCTACTGAACAGCAATGCCATTGGCGGCGGCCCATCGTGCGCCGGATTAAAGTTTCAGATTACAAACTCTAAGGAAAATAACATGAAAACTTCACAAATCATTCTTACCGCGCTTGCCATGGCTTCTTTAACCCTGGCCGGCATTGCTTCTGCACATGAAGTCCCCAAGGCAGGTTATCTGATCGATACCCGCGGCAATGTGGTCAGGAACAACTACAACGAATGCTGGAGAACCGGCTACTGGACCCCGGCCATGGCAATTGCCGAATGCGATCCGGATCTGGTAAAGAAAGATGAGCCCAAAATGGCAGACGCTGGTCCTGCTCCTGTGCCCGTCACCGGCCCGGAAAAGGCCGCTTTCGTCGCCATCACCCTGCAGGCCGAAACGCTGTTCGATTTCGACAAATCGGTCATCCGCGCTGACGGCAAGAAAACACTGGACGATGAAGTCGTCACCAAGATGAAGCAATATCCGCAAGTTGAAGTGGTGCTGGTTACCGGCTACACCGACCGCATCGGTACAGATGCCTACAATCAGAAGCTGTCCGAGCGTCGTGCGGATGCCGTGAAGGCATACCTGACTGGCCAGGGCGTTGAAAACAACCGCATCGAAACCGCCGCCAAAGGTGAAGCCAACCCGGTTGTTCCTTGCGATGACATCAAAGGCAAGGTCAGCGGCAAGAACCGTAAGCTGGTCGAATGCCTGCAACCCAATCGCCGTGTAATGGTTGAAGTCAGGGTCCAGAAGCCCGCCCAGCAGTAACAACTAAGCAATGCAACAAAAGCCAGCCGATGTATTTTTGGCTGGCTTTTTTCAATAATGCGCTGGAGGATAGTGATGATCGACCGGTTCCACTTCTTGCTGGTCATGCTGATCGTCGCGATCTTCAGTGGATGCGCATCGCTTCCTCCGGGCTCGGATTTTCCGAGGTCGGCTTCCTCGGCGCTGGCAAATCCGGAGGAGACCCGGCTAGGCCGGCAGTTCGAAAATGCGGCGCGCGCACATGGCGGCAACTCCGGGTTTCGCATCATTCCGGTAGGCGCCGACGGCTTCCTGACGCGCATGCAAATGATCAACGCCGCAGAACGAACACTCGACCTGCAATATTTCATTTTTCGCGGGGACGATACAGGCCGCCTGCTTACCGACGCCGTGCTGCATGCCGCCGATCGCGGCGTGCGCGTGCGCGTGCTGATCGACGATGGCGAAACGGTGGCCGGAGACGAACAGATCACGAAGCTTGAAGCGCATGCTTCGGTGGAGATTCGAATCTTCAACCCCTTCGCGTATCGCGGCCATGTCGTGCTGTTCAAAGCCACCGAATTCCTGTTCAACGCCTCGCGGCTCGACTATCGAATGCACAACAAATTGCTCGTCGTGGACAATGCCGTAGCGCTCATAGGCGGGCGCAACATCGGCGATCAGTACTTCCAGATCGACCCTGAGGCGCAATTCGCCGACGACGACGTATTTGCCGCCGGCCCCGTCGCCCGACAGCTCTCAGCGACCTTCGACGAGTACTGGAACAATGCCCTGTCGATCCCGGCCAAGGCGCTTTCCAGCGAGAACGTTTCCCATGCCGCCTTGAAGCAGCATCGCGCGGTATTGAAAGAAGAAACCCGGCAGTCGAAGGCGGAAGGTGTCGACTATATGCAGCGGGTTGCCACCGGCGAGCCATTTAACGGCATGACTTCCGGCCGCCTGCCCCTGGTCTGGGCGCACGCGCAAGTGATCTGCGACAGCCCCGACAAGAAGAAAGTGGAAAGCGGCGCAATGGTGGGGAGGCTGATGCAGCGGCCAGTGGCCGATGCCACTCGCGCGGTGCAGTCCGAGTTGCTGATGGTCACACCCTACCTGATACCGGGTGAAGAAGGAATGCAGCTGTTCAAGGATCTGCGCAAGAGAAACGTGCGTGTCCGCATCCTGACCAGCTCTCTCGAATCGTCGAAGGTGTTGCTGGCGCAGGCCGGCTACATGCATTACAGGGTACCCCTGCTCGAGGATGGCGTGGAGCTCTATGAAATCCGCTCACTTCTGGGCAACAGCAGGGGCAGCGGTCAGACGGCTGCAATATCGAGCTTTGGGAATTATTCCCTGCACGCCAAATTGTTCGTATTCGACCGTCAGCGGTTGTTCATCGGCTCAATGAACTTCGATCAGCGATCAATGCATCTCAACACCGAGGTTGGCTTGATTATTGACAGCCCGGAGCTCGCGCAACAGCTTGCCGCGCGTTTCGAGGCCATGGTGCAGCCAGTCAATTCCTACAAGCTGGCTCTACGTCCGAATGACTCGGGTGGGGCGCCAGATTTGGTGTGGCAGAGTCAGGAAGACGGCAAGGCCGTTGTGTACGACACGGAACCGGCCCGGAGTAACTGGCAAAGATTCGAGGTCCACCTATTGTCGCTACTGCCGCTGGATAAGGAACTATGAACATACCGTCGACAATAGTGCCGCTGATCGTCGGAGGACTATTGTTGATGCCAGTTGCGCGTGCGGAGCCCCCGCAGAACGTGCAAATCGAAGTCAATTTTCTGCTTGGCTATGTCGAGGGATCAGGATGTGAGTTTTATCGCAATGGCACGTGGCGCGACTCGAAGGCGGCGCAAGCGCATTTGCGCGACAAGTACAAATATCTGATGGCAAGAAATCTGATCAATACCACCGAAGATTTCATTGAAAGGGCTGCCACAGAAAGCAGTTTTACCGGTCAGCCGTACCAGGTGAAGTGCAACGGCACCGCAGTCATTCCGAGTAGCCAATGGCTACGCAACGAAATTGCGCGGTTTCGAATGTTTAAATGAAACGCCGGTCTGGATTCTCTTTGAACCGCACCAGCATAAGCTACGTGCGGTAGCGCACAGACCGCGGCGCCTTCAGTGACTATGCTGCATTTAATGTTTCGGCATGACGCGCGGGTACAGCCCGTTGGACCCCGCGGCGTTGTATTGGAAACGTTAAGGCTCTACTGCTGCAGCTACGGGTAAGCCGTGTTTCGGTAGAGAGCTGGAATCCAGAAGCCCTGTTCAACTCACATGTGGAGAATTAACCATGAAACAATTCAGCAAGTATTTTTATGCACTTTTTCTGGCCGTTACACTGGCATCCTTCATGGGTTGTGCTTCTTCGTCGAAGCATGAGGGAACCGGCGAGTACATGGACGACAGCGTCATTACCACCAAGGTGAAGGCGGCCATACTCGACGAGCCCACTCTGAAAGTCGCCGAAATCAACGTCGAGACCTACAAAGGCGTGGTTCAGTTGAGTGGCTTCGTGAGCTCGCAAGCCGCAGCGAACAAGGCGGTCGAAGTGGCACGCAGTGTCAAGGGCGTGAAATCAGTCAAGAGCGACATGCGAATCAAGTAACCTGGACTACCCGCAGCCGCGCCCGGACCTCACATCCGGAAGTGGCTGCGGACGATTTGATGCTTCACTAACGACCATGCCGCCCCCACCGCGCAGGCGTCGCGGAGCGGCTACCCCTTCCCTTCCATAGCCCTATGTACGGTACCGAACAGACTCTGTTTGGTCCATCGGTTTATCCTTTCCTCCAATGCGTGCTTCTGTGCTCTGCCCCTGCGGATGCTCGGATGCCGCTCACCCGTGTCACCGACATAACCGACGAGGTTCGTCCCGATGGCAGCAATCGCAACGCCTGCGGAAGCTCCTGCAGGCAATCAAACCCTAGCAGCACCGAAAGCGGAGACTGCCCAGGGCTTCACCGTTCACCTTCCTGTGGATGCACGTGGCTTGGCGCTTGGCATACTTGCGGCTGTCGCGCTGGTGTTCGCGCTGGACTGGATGCAGAAGTTTTTTGTCCCCCTGTTGCTGGGGATTTTCCTTGCTTACACCCTGAATCCCCTCGTTGTGTGGCTGGAACGGATCAGGATTCCGCGCGTGCTGGGTGCCAGTATGGTGATGATGACCGTGGTGTGCGCACTCGTGCTCGGCACCTACTCGTTGCGCGGGGAGATGCAGACCATACTCACGCAGGTGCCGGAAGCTGCGAGCAAGCTGTCTGCGGGGTTCGCCAGCATGCGGGATGACCCGAGCGGTAACCTGCGAAAGATGCAAGCCGCAATGGGCAAAATGGAAAATGCGACCAGCCAGATCGCCAGCATTTCGCCGGATCGCAAGCAGCGCACCACCCATGTCGTCATCGATACGCCCGGCTTCAAGCTGGGCGATTTCATGTGGGCCGGCTCCATGGGGGCCCTGGGTTTCATCGGACAGGCGGCAATGGTGATCTTTTTGGCTTTCTTTCTCCTGGCCGGCGGCGACACTTTCAAACGCAAGCTGGTACGCCTCGCGGGGCCGTCGTTATCGAGAAAGAAAATCACTGTTGCCATCCTTAACGACATCAACGATTCCATCCAGAAATACATGTTCATGCTGTTGATGACCAATATGTTTCTGGGATTTCTCAGCTGGATCGCTTTCCAGTGGATCGGCCTGGAAAACGCAGGCGCCTGGGCCGTCGCGGCAGGCTTGCTGCATGTCATCCCCTACGTCGGTCCGCTGGTCACGTTGTCCGCCACCGGGATGGCGGCTTTCATGCAGTTCGACTCGGTTTCGATGGCACTGCTGGTCTCCGGGGCATCATTGGCGATTGCCACGCTCGTCGGCACCTTCGTTACCACCTGGATGACCGGAAAAATCGCCAAAATGAATGCAGCGGCCGTGTTTATCTCGCTGTTGTTCTGGGCATGGCTGTGGGGCGTGTGGGGTATGCTGCTGGGCATTCCGATCATAGTCATCCTGAAAGTAGTATCCCAGCACGTGGAGCAATTGCAGCCGGTAGCGGAGTTGCTTGGAGAATAAAAACCGTCTGCAGACATGCCGGGACAAGGCTGTAATACTTGGTTTGAATCATCAATAACAGGAGTGGAAATCATGGGTAAAGAACAAAAGAGCAACAAGGCGGAAAAGAAACAACCTGTCATGACGCCAAAAGAAAAAAAAGCAGCGAAGAAAACCAAAAAAGAGAAAGGCTCAATGGCTCCATGACCGGCCCCGTCGTATTTGACTAGGGTCTATTAACTACCGCGGTTTTCCCAAATTTATGAAAAATTCGGGATGGGTGCACTATTGCGCCGAATTCGAACGAGGAGAATGTCATAGCCATCAAAGAGTTCGGATTTCCGGCACTCACACGAAATGCGCCGCGTAACGACCGGGACACCGAGTTGCTGCGCGCGGAGCTGTTCAGCATCGAGCAGCTTAAGCGTCACGCGGTAACGCTGGCTGGCCAGCACAGGATCGATTCGCGTACAGGGCCGGACAAGTTGCTGCCACGGCTGGCGGACAACGCGCGCGTCCTGCTGGCGGCGTATGACGTCGTGACTGCCGCGGCCACGCCGGGACAACGGATCGTGGCGGCAGAGGCCTGGCTGCTCGACAATTTCTATCTCATCGAGCAGCAGATCACGCTGGCGCATCGGCATCTGCCGCGCGGCTACAGCAGGCAGTTGCCGCGGCTGGCCGATGGTCTGTCGGCCGGTTTTCCACGCATTTATGACTTGGCGCTGGAGTTGATCTCGCACATGGATGGTCGCGTCGACAGCGACAACACCACCCAGTTCATCGCCGCCTACCAGACCGCTGCTCCCTTGAAACTGGGCGAATTGTGGGCATTCCCGGTCATGCTGCAATTGGCGCTGCTGGAAAACCTGCGCCGCGTCGGCTTGCGCATCGCCCATCGCCGCGAAGAGCTCGACGCAGCCGTCACATGGGCGGACCGCATGCTCGCAGCGGCCGAAAAAGAACCGAAAAAGCTCATCCAGCTGCTCGCCGAGTTTGCCGATGCCGACGTGCCGCTGACCGCGCCGTTTGTGGAAGAATTTTACGACCGACTCCAGGCCCAGGGGCCCGCCATGGCCTTCGTGCAAACCTGGGTCGAGCAAAAGCTGCTGGAACAAGGGGTGACCGCGACACAGTTGTCGGAAGCGGCCGGCCGAACCGCTGCGACCAACCAGATCTCCATCGCCAACAGCATCGGCAGCCTGCGTTTCATCGGGGCTATGGACTGGAAGAACTTCGTCGAGTCGCTCAGCGTCGTCGAACAGACCTTGCGAGAAGACCCGGCGGGAATGCACGCAGCCCAGGATTTCGCTACGCGCGACCGCTACCGGCATGTCATCGAAGACGTGGCGCGTGGCTGTTCGCGCAGCGAGTCGACGGTAGCCCGCGAAGCCATCATCCTCGCGCAGACTGCTGCGGAGCAACTGGGCAGCGACGACCGCGCGGCGCATGTCGGATACTACCTGATCGATCACGGACGGCAGATGCTGGCGCGTGCGGTCGGCTGCAATTGGTCGTGGAACTTGCGCGCCAGCCTCGTGAACCGAAAATTCCGCCTGTTTTTTTACCTCGGCCCGATCCTGTTGCTCACCGCGCTCGCGACATCGGTGTTGCTTGAACCTTACGCGGAATTCGAATTTCCCGGCCTGGAAACGGGCGACTGGCGCTACTGGTTCTTTGCCGTGAGCGGCACGATCGCCACCTCTGCGCTCGCCATTTCGCTGGTCAACCTGTTTGTCACGCTCATCTTGCCGCCACGCGCCTTGCCGCGACTGGATTTTTCGCAAGGCATACCGGATGTCCACCGCACCATGGTGATCGTCCCGACCTTGCTGACCAAGCCGCAGGATGTCGACGATCTGCTCGAAGCGCTGGAAATACGCTACCTCGGCAATCGCGATCCCAATCTGTTCTTTGCCTTGCTGACGGATTTCCGTGACGCGCCCGAGCAAACCATGCCCGACGATGAGGCGTTGCTCGCCCACGCGCGCGTCGCCGTGCAGGCACTCAACGAGACCTATCGCGATGACCGTCCGTGCATTTTCTATCTGTTTCACCGACCCCGTGTGTGGAATCCCTACGAACGGGTGTGGATGGGCTATGAGCGCAAGCGCGGCAAACTGGAACAGTTCAATGCCCTGCTGCGAGGCGGCGCGCAAGGCGCGTTCTCGGATATGGTCGGCGATGCGTCGATCCTCGCTTCGGTCAAATACGTCATCACCCTGGACACCGACACGCAGCTGCCCCGCGACGCGGCACGCACGCTCATCGGCAACCTCGCTCACCCGCTCAATCGGCCGGTCTACGATGCCGGCAAGGGTCGCATCGTCGAAGGCTACGCGATCCTGCAACCACGCGCTTCGATCAGCCTGACCAGTGCCGGCCAGTCACGCTTTACCAAACTGTTCGCGGGTGACTCAGGGCTAGACCCCTACACGCGCGAGGTGTCGGACGTCTACCAGGACATTTTCGGCGAGGGGTCGTTCATCGGCAAGGGCATCTACGATGTGGACGCTTTCCGCCAGGCCGTCGACGGCCGCTTTCCGGAAAACCTCATTCTCAGTCACGACTTGCTGGAAAGCGGCTATGCGCGGTCGGCACTGGTCACGGATGTCGACCTGATCGAAGAGCACCCGGCCAGTTATGCCATGGAGGCCAGCCGGCGCCACCGCTGGATTCGCGGCGACTGGCAGCTCGCCGGCTGGCTGCTCCCGCGCGTGCCCGGGCCACCAGGGCCAGATGGAGCCAAGGCGAAGCGGCAAGCCAACCCCCTCTCCGCCTTGTCGCTATGGAAACTCCTCGACAACCTGCGCCGCAGCCTCGTGCCGCCGGCGCTCCTTGCCTTGCTGACCGGCGGCTGGCTGATCGGCCCGGGACCGGCGTGGTTCTGGACCCTCGTGGTATTGGGCGTGGTGTTGCTGCCCACCTTGCTGTCCACCGTGATCGATCTCGTCCGCAAGCCTGAAGAACGCGATTGGCAGGTGCACCTGATCCTGACCGGCAAATCCGCGGGTCGCCCCATCGCGCTCGCTTTGCTGACGCTGGTCTTTTTGCCCTACGACACGCTGATTTGCCTGGATGCGATCCTGCGCTCGGGTGTGCGCATGCTGTTCACGAAACGCGGATTGTTGCTGTGGCAACTGAGCGCCTATGCAACACGCAACGCGCGCCGTAGGCTGGCCGATTTTTTCCGGGAGATGTGGATCGCGCCGGTCGTGGCGCTGGGGCTGGGCTTTGTCCTGGCCTGGACATTGTGGAGCGGCGGCCGCGCGGCAGAACTGCTCTTCGTTGCGCCGGTCCTGTTGCTCTGGCTTTTGTCGCCCGTCGTCGGCTGGTGGATCAGCATGCCGCTGGTGCCACCCGTACCGGGCCTGACCGTTGCGCAACAGTCCTTCCTGCGGACGTCGGCCCGGCGAACGTGGCGCTTCTTCGCGGAGTTTGTCGGCCCGCAGGACAACTGGCTGCCGCCTGACAACTTCCAGGAATACCCGGCACCGGTCATTGCCTCGCGCACTTCGCCCACCAACATCGGCATGTCGCTGCTGGCAGACCTGGCTGCGCACGATTTCGGTTACATCTCCACCGGAGAATTGCTGCGGTTTGTCGAGAACACACTGGCTACGATGGAAAAGCTGGAACGCTACCGCGGCCATCTCTACAACTGGTACGACACGCGCACACTGCAACCGCTACACCCGCAATACGTCTCCTCGGTGGACAGCGGCAACCTGGCCGGCTGCTTGCTCACCCTGCAAGCCGGGCTGGCCGAGCTGAAAGACCAGCCGGTGCTGCCCCCACGCACGTTTCACGGGCTGCACGATACCTTTCAAGTACTTGCTGAACACCTGCCCTCCTCTCCCATGCCGGATCTTGCAAAGCAGGTCAAGCTTCTGCAGGACCTGCTGCACTCACACAACCTCAACGGGCGGCTGACACTGGCTGCCGCAGACAGCCTGCTGGACAAGATTCACCGCGCTGGCGAGGATCTGGTTGAATGGTTGCCCGCGGATATCGATATCGATGGCGAACTGTATTACTGGGCGCAGGAAATCGAACTGCAATCCCGCGCACTTCGAGCTGACCTGAGGTTTCTGGTACCCGAACCGCAGCAATTCAGCGATATTCCGACCCTGGCGGAATTGGCTAGCGAAAGATCGGTTGGCAGTGAAACGCCGCCCCGATACAAGGGCGCAGAGAAGCGACTCGGGATCATCGACAATTTGCTGGAGCGTTGCCGTGGGCTGGCGGCGATGGATTTCGAGTTTCTCTACGATACCTCGTGCGGCTTGCTGAGCATCGGTTACGACGTGGGCGAACGGCGCCGCGATCCGTCCTGCTACGACCTGCTGGCATCGGAAGCGCGCCTGGCCAGTTTCCTGCTCATCGCGCAGGGCCAGGTGCCGCAGAAGCACTGGTTCTCGCTCGGTCGCCTGCTGACCAGTCATGGCGGCGAGATGAGCCTGATCTCGTGGAGCGGGTCGATGTTCGAGTACCTCATGCCGCAGCTGATCATGCCGAGTTACGAAAACACCCTGCTGGAGCAGACCTGCAAGGCCGCCGTGGCGCGCCAGATCGAATACGGCCGGCAACGCGCTGTGCCGTGGGGCATTTCCGAGTCCTGCTACAACACCACCGACGCAGCCCAGGTCTATCAATACCGGGCCTTCGGCGTGCCCGGCCTGGGCTTCAAGCGCGGGCTTGGCGACGATCTGGTCATCGCGCCTTACGCCAGTGCACTGGCACTGACAGTGATGCCGCGGGAAGCGTGTCGCAACTTGCAGACGCTGGCCACCAAGGGTTTCCTCGGCGACTATGGGTTCTACGAGGCGATCGACTACACGCCGTCGCGGGTGCCGCGCGGCAAGAGTCACGCCATCGTGCATAACTTCATGGCGCACCATCAAGGCATGAGCCTGTTGGCCTTCGAGCATGTGTTGCTCGACCGGCCGATGCAGCGCCGCTTCATGTCTGCCCCGCTGGTGCGGGCGGCGGAATTGTTGCTGCAGGAACGTGTACCGAAAAAAGGCGCCACCTTGCACCCGCACGCGGCTGAAGTAAGCGCCGCCGCGCACCCCCCTGCCGCCGAAGTGGGCGCCATCATGCGCGTGTTTACCAACCCGAACACGCCGATACCCGAAGTTCACCTGCTGTCCAACGGCAGGTACCACGTCATGACGACCCACGCCGGTGGCGGTTACAGCCGCTGGCGCGACCTGGCCGTCACGCGTTGGCGCGAGGACGCCACAGCCGATTGCTGGGGCACATTCATTTACTTGCGCGACCGCGACACCGGACGCTATTGGTCCACTGCGTATCAGCCGACGCTGCACCCGGCCAACCACTACGAGGCGATCTTCGTGCAGGGGCGGGCCGAATACCGGCGCCGCGACCAGGCGATCGACACGCACACCGAGATCAGCGTCTCACCCGAAGACGATGTCGAGATCCGCCGTGTCAAGCTCACCAACCAGTCCTCCCGTACCCGACACATCGAGGTGACGAGTTACGCCGAAGTGGTGCTGGCGCCTTTGAATGCCGACCTGGCCCACCGCGCTTTCAGCAACCTGTTCGTACAAACCGAAATCCTGCCTGAACGCCAGGCGATCCTCTGCACGCGCCGCCCCCGCACGCCGGGAGAACCGACGCCATGGATGTTTCACCTGCTGGCCGCACCTGGCGCAGTTGCCGACGAGCCGTCTTACGAGACCGACCGCGTCAAATTCATCGGGCGGGGCCGAACTGCGACCAACCCGGCGGTGCTGGATAGCAACCTATCGGCGTTGTCGAACACCGACGGCTCGGTGCTCGATCCCATCGTGGCGATCCGCCGCACCATTACCTTGTCGCCCGACGAATCGGCGACCGTGCAGATCATCTCCGGTGTCGCGGACACGCGCGAGGCGGCATTGGCTTTGCTTGAGAAGTATTGCGACCGGCACTTCGTCGAGCGTGCCTTTGAAATGGCCTGGTTCCACAGTCAGGAGGTGTTGCGCCACCTCAACGCAAGTGAAGCCGATGCACAGCTCTATGGCCGGCTGGCCAACTCCGTCATTTACGGCAGTTCCTTGCGCCGCGCCGCGCCCAGCATCATTGCCCGCAACCGGCTGGGCCAGTCCGGGCTGTGGCGCTTTGCCATCTCGGGCGACCTGCCGATCGTCCTGATACGTATCGGCGACCTGACCCGCATCGACCTGGTAAAACAGGTGCTGCAAGCCCATGCCTATTGGCGCATGAAGGGCCTGGTCGCGGACCTGGTGATCGTGAACGAGGATTTCTCCGGCTACCGGGCGGTTCTGCATGACCAGATCATGGGGCTGATCAACGCGGGTCCCGAAGCGCAGATTATCGACAAACCGGGTGGAGTCTTCGTGCGGCGTGCCGAAGAGCTTTCCGAGGAAGACCGGGTATTGTTCCAGACTGTCGCCCGCGTGGTGTTCACCGACACTGCCGAGACCCTGATCGAGCAGGTGGAGCGCCGCGTGTCGCCAGAGCGTGTGTCCGACCGTCTGGAGCCATTGCGGCAACCGGCAACGGAACGCGTTCACCCGCTGGCTGCACGCGAACGCCTTTTCAGCAACGGCCTGGGGGGCTTCACGCCCGATGGGCACGAATACGTCATCACCCTCGAGCCGGGCCAGAACACGCCGGCGCCGTGGGTCAATGTCATCGCCAGCCCGCACATCGGCACCGTCGTCAGCGAGAGCGGAGGCGCCTATACCTGGGTGGAAAACGCGCACGAGTTCCGGCTCACCACCTGGCACAACGACCCGCTCAGCGACAGCAGCGGCGAGGCGCTCTACATCCGCGACGAGGAAACCGGCGCGTTCTGGTCGCCGACGCCCCTGCCCGCCCGCGGCAAGTCCGGATATGTGTGCCGGCATGGGTTCGGCTACAGCGTGTTCGAACATTACGAATCCGGTATCGCCTCGGAGCTGTTTACCTACGTCGCCATGGACGCGCCGGTCAAGTTCGTGGTGGTCAAGCTGCGCAACCATTCGAAGCGCCCGCGCCAATTGTCGCTGACCGGCTATTGGGAGCTGGTGCTCGGCGAGTGGCGACACGCCAACCTGATGCATATCGTTACCGAAATGGATACGCACAGCGGGGCGCTGTTCGCGCGCAATGCTTACGGCCGGGAATGCGCCAACCGGGTTGTCTTTGCACAGGTCAGCGATGAGCACTCCAGTGACATGGGACGCTCGGTGAGCGGCAACCGTGCCGAGTTCATCGGCCGCAACGGCTCGCTGGCAAGTCCTGCGGCGATGCGCCGCAAACGCCTCTCGGGCAGGACCGGAGCGGGCCTGGACCCGTGTGCTGCGATCCAGACCCGAATCGACCTGGCCGAAGGTGAAGAGCGCGAGATCGTGTTCGTGTTCGGCGCGGGGCGCGACAGCGATGAGGCCAAACATTTCATCCAGCGCTTCGCCGGTCCGGCACGCGCACGCCAGGCGCTGGAAGCGGTGTGGGAACACTGGAACCACACCCTGGGCGCGGTGCACGTGGAAACACCCGATCCCGCGCTGGACGTGCTGGCCAACGGCTGGCTGGTGTACCAGACGCTGTCCAGCAGGTTGTGGGGCCGCAGCGGGTATTACCAGTCTGGCGGTGCCTACGGTTTTCGCGACCAATTGCAGGACACCATGGCGCTGGTTCATGCGACGCCGTGGCTCGCCCGCGAGCAGTTGATCCGTTGCGCCGAACGCCAGTTCCTCCAGGGCGACGTGCAGCACTGGTGGCATCCGCCCAACGGACAAGGCGTGCGCACCCATTTCTCCGACGACTATCTGTGGCTGCCCTATGCCACCTGTCGTTATGTGCTGACGACAGGCGATACCGGCGTACTCGACGAGTCCGTCCATTTCCTCGAAGGCCGCGAGTTGAATCCGGAAGAGGAGGCTTATTACGACCAGCCGCAACGTTCGACGGAAGCCGCAAGCCTCTATGAACATTGCGTGCGCGCCATCAAGCACGGCTTGCGCTTCGGCGCGCATCAATTGCCGCTGATGGGCTGCGGCGACTGGAACGACGGCATGAATCTGGTCGGCCGCGATGGCAAGGGCGAGAGCGTCTGGCTGGCGTGGTTCCTCTACGAGAACCTTCACCTCTTTGCCGGCCTGGCGCGTAGCCGGAACGACGGGGATTTTGCCGACGTCTGCAGCGGACAGGCTGCGCTGCTGCGCGGCAACATCGAGGCCCATGCCTGGGACGGCGCCTGGTATCGGCGCGCCTATTTCGATGACGGCACGCCGCTGGGCTCGTCCAGCAACGACGAATGCCAGATCGATTCGATCAGCCAGAGCTGGGCGGTCATTTCGGGCGGCGGCGATCACATCCGCGCACGCCAGGCAATGGCGGCGGTGGACCAACGCCTGGTACGGCGCGATGCGCAGCTGATCCAGCTGCTCGACCCGCCTTTCGATAAATCCGACCTGGAGCCCGGCTATATCAAGGGCTACGTGCCCGGCGTGCGCGAGAACGGCGGCCAGTATACCCACGGTGCGATCTGGGCCGCGACGGCGTTTGCCATGATGGGCGACCAGGAACGCGCGTGGGAATTGTTCGCCATGCTCAATCCCGTCAACCACGGCAGCCTGCCGGGGGCGATCGAACGCTACAAGGTCGAGCCGTACGTCATGAGCGCGGATATTTACGGCGCCCAGCCCCACACCGGCCGCGGCGGCTGGACCTGGTACACCGGTGCTGCGGGCTGGATGTACCGGCTGACCGTGGAAACGCTGCTGGGCCTGCAACTCGAAGTGGACCAGTTGCGTATTGCCCCGTGTATCCCGGCCCACTGGGATATGTACAAAATCCATTACCGCTACCGCGAGACTGTTTACCACATCACCGTCAAGCGCATCGGCGAACAGTCGGAGCACGCGGTGCGCGTGACGGTGGACGGCGTCGAACGTCCCGACGAAGTCATTCCGCTGATCGACGACCGCCAGGATCACGCGGTCGAAGTGAAAATAATGGCACCACCCCCGCTTCACAATTGACTCAGGAGATAAACATGAACATCAATTTAAGCCTCACCCCGCTGGTATCGCTGGTCGCCGGCATCCTCATCCTGGTTGCGCCGCGCCTGCTGAACTATATCGTCGCGATCTATCTCATCATCATCGGACTGATCGGGCTGTTTGGCGGAGGCGGTTTGCATCTCCGATGAGTGGGATGCGTCCACTAGGCATTGCGCTACGGCGCTGGCGCATGCGCAGGATTCTCAAGCGCCATCCCATACCGCACCACATCTGGCAAAAAGTGACCCGGCGCGTGTTGCTTTTAAGAAGGCTGGATGCGCTACAAATGGCGCACTTGCGCGAGATGACGACATGGTTTCTGGACCGGAAATCGATCACGGGCGCTCAGGGCCTGGAGGTGACGCCGTCGATGAAGGTGGCGGTGGCCGCCCAGGCCTGCCTGCTCATCCTGAACCTGGGGGTGGAATATTTCGACGGTTGGATCGAGGTCATACTCTATCCGGGCGCGTTTCGCGTTAATCACGCGCAAATGGATGCCATCGGTCTGGTGCATGACGAAGCCAGCGCCTTAACCGGCGAGTCATGGTTGCGCGGCCCGCTAATTTTGTCCTGGGATGATGTGGATCGGGACATTTTTCATCTCCAGCCCGGCCACAATGTCGTGCTGCACGAGTTCGCCCACAAGCTGGATGGCCTCAATGGGGTAGCCAACGGTATGCCACCATTGCGTCGCGGCATGAGCCGAAAAAGATGGACGGAAGCCTTGAGCGGCGCCTACGATGAACTCTGCCAGCAAGTCGCAGCCGGAAAGTCAGCCTTTATCAATCCATATGCGGCCACCAGCCCGGCAGAGTTTTTCGCGGTATTGAGCGAGTATTTTTTTACTGCACCGGATATTTTGAAAAACTGCTGTCCAACGGTCCACAAGCAACTGACGCTGTTTTACGAATGAGTTAGCGCCGCGCCTGCTGAATTATTTTTAATCTTGCAATAGAGGTTTCACGTATGTCTAGGCGTCATAGGGAACGACATCGTACGCAACGCATCGGCTGGTTGCGCGCGGCGGTACTAGGTGCGAACGATGGCATCGTTTCCACAGCGAGCCTGGTGCTCGGTGTCGCGGCTGCACATGCGACGCATGAAAGCATCCTGATCGCCGGCGTCGCGGGCCTGGTTGCGGGCGCCATGTCGATGGCTGCGGGTGAATACGTGTCTGTCCATTCGCAGGCAGATACCGAACAGGCCGAACTCGAGCGGGAGCGCAAGGAACTTGAAACAGACGACCAGGGCGAGCACAAGGAACTGACCGCGATCTACATCGGTCGCGGCCTCGATCCTGCGCTCGCGGAGCAGGTCGCGGAGCAGCTCATGGCGCATGACGCACTCGGTGCACACGCCCGTGACGAGCTTGGCATTTACGACACGCTCAGTGCACGCCCAACGCTTGCTGCGGTGACCTCGGCAGCTGCTTTTGCTGTTGGCGCGGCCATGCCGATGCTGGTCGTGGCATTCGCGCCCCATGCGAACCTGATTCCTTTTGTCTCGGCAACTTCACTCGTATTCCTGGCATTCCTTGGAGGCTTGGCAGCCTACGTGGGCGGCGCTCGGGTGATGGTGGGCGTACTGCGTGTCACGTTCTGGGGTGCACTGGCCATGGGATTAACCGCGGGGGTCGGGGCGCTGTTCGGCACAGTGGCATGAATGCAGTCAATTCGTGGGGCCAATTGAGGGTTGGTTTTGGATTATTGCTTTCTTTCAGGGCGCCTTAGCAGCAGAGAAGGATTGGCCCAAAAACGAGCCCGGTGAAGCAACGGCTCAAGCCTTCTTGGCCCACAAAATACACCAGCCATCGGGGCTGATCGAGCCGTCGACCAGTTTGCAGGTCTTCGACTCGGCGATGAAATTCATGCAGCTGCTGCACATCTTCTCGCCCTTCGGCTTGGTCTGGTACTGCACGCTTGCCTGTGTCAATTTCTTGGTCGCCGCCGCGGCGGCAGAGTTCGCGCCGGTGGATCGAGCACCGAAAAGTGTGATCGGTACCACCAGGCTAAAAACAGACGCAAGTGCTACGCGCAGTACAAGTCTGCGGGGGGTGATTTCATCATTCATCATGATTTCTCCTGATTAATGGCTTGAATGTCATGGCGTGCGATATCCCGGACCAGCAAAAGATACCTGCGAACGACGCCCGGAACTGTGCGCCAGCGCACAAAAAGAAACAGGTCGTCTGTGTGCGCTACCGAACGGACCAATGGACACTCATGGAGTAACGTAAATCTTGCCTTTTGGAAACGCAGAAGTGCTTCATCAAGCGGTTATGCCTGGCGCACTGTCCAAATCATTTTTCGAGGAGAAGACCATGAGTTTGGGAACCATACTATTGATCGTTATAGTCCTGATGCTGATCGGCGCCATTCCAACCTGGCCGCACAGCAGGAGTTGGGGTTACGGCCCCAGCGGTGGGCTTGGGCTGGTGGTCGTGATCGTGCTTATTCTGCTGTTGCTGGGGATGATATAGTGTTATCCGATTTTTTACGGCCGGTGGGCACTCAACCGGAGTTGAGTGCCCACCGTATATTCATGCGACTAAACACGGGGTAATGCACAGTCCGCAACCCCCGGCCGAACCACGCGGCCGCAACGTTCACTACGGACGTGATCGTCAGTAGTGGTGCGGACTTGATCCGGTAGGCGCTCAGATCGAATTAGCGTAAATCAATCAGGCCAATAAAATTTCAGCGCTGTTTGGCTTCGGCTGCCTACTACCGCAGACCTTGTCATCTTCTTGCCCCCCGCTTCCACCATGATTCTGTAGCGGCCACCAGGCAGCTTCGCGAAGAACCACGGACCGTTGGAAACGGCGGAAAGGATATTGCGCCCCGCAGTATCCCGGATGTCCACTTTCACATCGGAAAGATAGGCGCCTTCCTCGCCGGCAAAAACAAGCCGCAAATTGTAATTCGTGGCGAGGCTATGCATCGCTTCGCGTTCGTCCAAGCCCACCCCACCGCTCATGTAGGCAATGCCATTGTCGCTCTGGCTTTGGGTAATGACGCCGGTTTCTGCGGAAAATCCCACGCAAGGAGCAAGCAGGGCGCCAGCCAGAACAAACACCTTCCATATCGCATGTTGTCGCATGTTTTATCTCCTTTTCGTACTGCGTGTTAGTTGCAGTATTTGCTATGCGGGCGAACTGAAACCGGTCAAGACGGAGGTCAGGCTAATTCCGGTCACGACGGTCACGACCTCGGTCTCTGCCCCTGTCATCGCCGCCTCTGTGCCTGATCTCTCTAGGGTAGTGACTCCTCGGGAGATCCATCCAGGGACCAGATCTTGAATGTGAGTAGCCCCAGCGGTCATTGTTGTAGTAATAGTAATATCCGCTTTGATAGTAATAGGGCTCTGCGCCCAACTCCACAACCAGCGGCAGTGCAGGTGCCACAACCAATCGAGAGTCATAGGGTGCGGGCGCCACTACTTATTCTCCTGGTTATGCTTCCTAAGCACTCATCTTCTGCCCCTTTAGCACAGGCTATAACTTTGGCGCTGTTGCGTCTGTACGATGCCGCACAGATAGCAACGCCAAGAGCAGCCAAGAATTCTTCACACTCGTACCAAAGTGCGGTGGTTCAATACACGGTCTGCTGCCGCAAATACTCGGCACGCTTCATTTCCAGATACGCATCCCGGTCAATTTCATGCAACTGCCGTGGATAGCGCTCGACAGCCGTAAACCAGGCCTGCAAACACTTCTCGAATCGCGCCGCTGGCGCCGCGCGGGCGGCGCCTAGAAAGGTATCGATGGCGAGGTAGTAACGCATCGTGTTGCGTTCCACCAGGCCACGCACCCCGCCGATATACTCAGGCTGACCATCGGCCTGCTTGCCGATCACGGTGAACCCCACCTTGTCGCGGCCGATGGTCACGAGATACGTCTGCATAGCCACGCGTCCGGTGAAATTCATGGCGTAGGAATACGTCAGATGCAAAAACGTCTTGCTATTCGGGAGTGCCACCGCTTCCAGCAGGATGCGATAGTCGCTGGTGCCTAGCGGCCCGTCCTTGGCGTAGAGCACGATTTCGAAGTACTCCGGGGTCGCCGCGGCGACGCTGTAATCCAGTTCGACACGCGGCACAATGCTCAGTTTTTCCGGCGTCTTCCTGCCAATATTCACTCTCAGGGTGGTGCCTCCCTGCCCCGTCATCGCATGACAATATTTGGTATTGATGTGCAGAAGAAGCACATCACACCAGTGATCCGGATTGTCCAGGCCGGTACTCACCGCACCGAACGGATAATCGACGATCGCGTAGATGTCGCCCTTCAGGTGGTTCGGCGTTTCAGCGGATTCGAGGACCAGCGGCCGCTTGAACTGGTTCTGTCGCAGTTGTTCCGCCAGCGACGCGTATTTCGCGCGCAGAATCGCGGCGGGATCCGGTTTGGCCGGCGCGGCGCAGGCGACACCCGTGGCGCAGATCAACAGCAGGCAGCTCAACCAGTTCGACCAATTACGCTTATGCATTGCCACTCCATCGCCGTGAAATCGGGGGCGTTCAATTTCACAAAATAGGCCGATGCAGGAAGCCGGTCTGTGCGCTTACGAACATTGCGATCCTCGGGAGAAATTACGCTCAATGTTCGATAGCGTACAGACGGTTTCTAGCGATTGCGTAACATTCCGCGTATGAGCATGGCGATGACTGCCGATGTCGATCTGCGATATCGGAACAATCCATACATAGAGCGGACCTATGCAATTCAAGGACTATTACCAGGTCATGGGCGTCGCGCGTGACGCGACCCAGGATGAAATCCGGAGAGCCTATCGCAAACTGGCACGCAAATATCATCCGGATGTCAGCAAGGAACCCGACGCCGAGAACCGTTTCAAGGAGTTGGGCGAAGCCTATGAGGTGCTGAAGGATGCGGAAAAGCGCACCGCTTACGATCAGCTTGGCACCAATTTTAAAGGAGGGCAGGAGTTTCGTCCGCCGCCAGACTGGAACGCAGGCTTCGAATTCAGCGGTGGCGGTTTTACGGGCGGCGATGCGGCGGACTACAGCGACTTCTTCGAATCCCTGTTCGGGCGAAGTTTCCACGCGGGCGGCGGTGGGCGCGCGCCCTTCCCTGCCAGGGGCGAGGACCACCACGCCAAGGTGCTCATCGATCTGGAAGACGCATACCAGGGCGCAACCCGGACCATCACGCTGCGGGTTCCCGGCGTGGATGCACGGGGCCATGTCGTCACCAGAGAGCGTGTCCTCAACGTAAGCATCCCGAAGGGCATCCGCGAAGGCCAGCACATCCGCCTCAGCGGACAGGGCAGTCCTGGCGCCGGAGAAGGTCAGGCAGGCGATCTGTATCTCGAGATCGAATTTCGGGCGCACCCGCTTTACCGGGTCGAAGGCCGGGATATCTATCTCGACTTGCCGGTGGCCCCCTGGGAGGCGGCGCTGGGCGCCACCGTCAAAGTGCCGACGCTCGGCGGCATAGTGGAACTCAAAATACCCGAGGGCTCGATGTCCGGGCGCAAGCTACGGCTGAAGGGGCGCGGCATACCGGGTGTTCCGCCCGGCGACTGCTATGTAATTCTGGCCATCGCGCTGCCCCCTGCCGATAGCGAAACAGCCAAGGGCTTCTACCGGAAAATGGCGCAGGAATTGAACTTCAACCCACGCGCCAAACTGGGGGTATAGCGATGGAAAACGGAAACAGGCTGCCGCAACTCGCGATATGCATACTGGAAGAGCAAACCCAGGTGACGCTGGCTGATCTATGCCACGCCTGCGCCGTTCACGCCGAACGGATCATCGAACTGGTGGATATCGGCCTGCTGGAGCCTCGTGGCCGCGAACCGGCGCGCTGGCGTTTCAGCGGCGCCAGCCTGCAACGCGCCCGCCGGGCTTTGCGCCTGCAGCGCGATATCGGCGTCGATCTCGCCGGAGCGGCGCTGGCGCTGGAATTGCTCGACGAGATCGAGTCGCTACGCGCGCGGCTACGGGCGCTGGGCGGCGAGTGATGCTCGGTGCGGCGATAGGCGCCGCCGTCGATGTGGATACTCAAAATCAAGCCAGGCCACTTGCGCTACGGCAGCGTCGTGAGGCGTCCTC
Source organism: Sulfurimicrobium lacus (assembly GCF_011764585.1). Taxonomy (GTDB): domain Bacteria; phylum Pseudomonadota; class Gammaproteobacteria; order Burkholderiales; family Sulfuricellaceae; genus Sulfurimicrobium; species Sulfurimicrobium lacus. Next base: position 2,155,350 of record NZ_AP022853.1, on the reverse strand, counting down.
GGCGTCGATGCGCCCGCACCTGCCAGCAGTGTACGGTAGCGCACAGATTTGCCCTTGCGGAGCGGGCATTCTTCCCAGTGTGGATGAAACGCTGATTCTTTGGAGAGGGACAACCGATGGGTGAATTTGCCGATTCTGCTTTGACAAGGCCTTATGACAGAATATTCAGGCTGATTCAAAAGCGGGTAGCCGACAAGATAAAACTGCCCGTCGAAATCCAGTTGTGGGGTAATCGCACCTATCGTTTAGGGAAAGGCGAGCCCGCAGTCCAGATACTGGTCAAGGATCGTCACGGGCTGGCTGCCCTCAGAGACCTGGATGAGGTGAAAATTTGCGAAGCCTACATGGCCGGAAACCTGGATGTCGCGGGCGACATGCTGGGATTCGCCAGCCTCCGCGGGCTGTTGCGCGACCACCATCCGCTGCATACTCTGTGGCGGCGGATTGCACCATTGTTCGTAGGTCGGGTGCAGACCGACCGGCGGGCGATTGCCGGGCACTATGATTTCAGCAACGAGTTCTATCTCAAATTCATGGACCCTACCCGCTGCTATTCGCAAGCGGTATTCGAGCACGACGACGAGTCACTGGAAGCGGCCCAACACCGTAAGCTCGATTTTGCCATCGACGCTTGCCGGCTAAAACCGGGGGATCACGTCCTGGACGTCGGCGGCGGCTGGGGCAGATTCACCGAGCATGCAGGACGACGCGGCATTCACGTCACATCGCTGACTATTTCAGAACAGTCCGAAGCTTTTCTGACCGACTTGATCAAGCGGCTGCAGCTCCCCTGCAGGGTGCTGAATCAGGACTTCTGGGAACACACATCGCCCTATCCTTACGATGCCATCGTTATCCTCGGCGTGATGGAGCACCTGCCCGACTATCCGGCCGTGCTACGGCATCTTCAACGCTTGCTGAAACCCGGGGGGCGCGTATACCTCGACGCCAGCGCATATCGGGAAAAGTATTCCAAGCCGACCTTCGTATCCCGCTATATCTTTCCGGGCGACCATGCCTACTTCTGCCTCCACGCTTTCCTGGCAGAAGTCGCGAAAAGCGAACTGGAAGTGTTGGAAGTGCATAACGACAGGCATAACTACTTCCTCACGTGCAAGATCTGGGCCGAGAACCTGGAGGACGCTCGCGATGAAATTGTCAGCCGTTGGGGCGAAATGCTTTATCGGCGGTTTCGCCTGTATCTCTGGGGCTCGGCACATGCCTTTCTCAGCCACGGAATGGATGCGTATCGGGTGGTTCTGGAGCTTCCCTATGACAGCGTAAGCAGCAGCGACGCCTATGGCGAGCATATGGATATGGTTGGTCTCGCATGAAGAGGCGTAGCGAAGTTCAGGCAAAATGGCCGACGGCTGTCAACTGACGAAAAGACTTTCCGGATGCGTGCACTTTCAACACATTCATCCTTGAAAACTCAGTTGGCCACAGAGAACACAGAGTTCACAGAGTAAAAACAATAGGTTGCTGTAAATATTAGGTTCACCCATTAGGTGAATTGGTAAAGCACGCGAAACCCGCTTTATCTCTGTGTGCTCTGTGATCTCTGTGGCTTGAATTGAGGTTTTTAGGCTCATTTACCTGCATGGGCCGTGGCAACTTTCGATTGAACCAGGACAGCAAATATCTCAGAGTTTCGGGATGTGCAGTGTCCGGCTGATCATCAATGTGCCGGACACCGCAAACATCAATACCAGCGGGTGGAATCGCCATGGACCAAGGTGAAGCATGCCAAACCAGAGATGGTCGCCGATCGCACCGTATCCGGCGGCGATAGCGATGACGATGACGGGCAACAGTGAAGTCGGGATCGGCGTGCCCTCGAAGTATTTCACCTTGTCGCTGCCTTGCGCCAGATCTTCGGCTGTGACGTTGTAGCGGGCAAGGCGGCTCACACCGCACACAACGAAGTAGAGCAGAATCACTCGATCCCAAAGACCGTTCATGCCGACTCCGTAGGCGATGGCCGCCGGCGCGACACCGAAGGAGATCACGTCGGCCAAGGAGTCCAATTCGCGCCCCAGCACCGAGCTTTGCTTGCGCCAACGCGCGACATGGCCATCGATGACATCGAATACAAGCGCCAGTGCAAGCAGGGCGCAGGCAAAAAACAGGTGCCGCACATCCGGGCTCTGCAGATAGCTCATCATGGCGAACAGCGCACCGACACCGCATGCTGCATTGCCTAATGTAAACCAGTCCGCGAGATGGAAACTGCGGATCATCGAGAGATGCTTACCTTGTTTCATGGTGCGGAATCCTTGAATTAATGCGGCACTTTGGCAATTGTCCCGTGCATGCAGAATGTTGTATGTACGCTGTCGCACGTAAGCTGACTCATGATCAGTCAGCGTTTCCCCTAGGGGGAAACACCTAGGTTGCTAGAAGAACAATCGCATAGAAAGGGCTTGCATGCAGTCCTACAATGCAGGCACTGATACCGCACAAGCGTCGCTAAACTCCGGAGACGCATACCCTCCCACACACATGGAATCGACATTATGCCAACGAGCACAACGGAAGATCCGATGGAGGCGAACGGGAATGCCGCACCCGAATTGGATGCCTGCCTTTTGCGCGACAGCGGCCAGCCAGATCGTATGGAGCTGAGTTCATTTCGCCAAAGATACAAACTCTATTTGCAGCGTACAGATTCGCGTTCCGAGCGCGAGACGGATAAAACATCACACTCTTAGGGAACCTCTGATTAAGTCAAACATGGATCGCGTTTGACTTAATCAGAGGTTCCTAGGGGTTCATATGTCAGACTCGCCTGTCCCACCGCAAAACCAGCTTCTCGCGGCACTGCCGCAGCTCGTGTATGAGCGCCTGCTGCCCCATCTCGAGCTGGTACAGATGCCGCTCGGTGAGACGCTGTATGAATCCGGGGGCGAATTGCGCCACGTCTATTTCCCGACGACCGCTATCGTTTCCCTGCTTTATGTCATGAAGGATGGGGCGTCAGCCGAAATCGCCGGGGTAGGCAATGAGGGAATAGTCGGTATCGCCACCTTTACCGGCGGCGTCACCATGCCGAATCGCTCCATGGTGCTGTGCACAGGCCACGCCTATCGGCTGAGGACGCAGTTGCTGAAGGACGAGTTCAATCGTGCCGGCGCATTGCAAACCTTGCTGTTGCGTTATACCCAGGCGCTGATGACGCAGATATCCCAGACCGCAGTGTGCAATCGGCATCATTCGGTGGAACAACAGCTGAGCCGCTGGCTGCTGCTAAGCCTCGACCGATTGCCCTCGAATGAACTGGCCATGACGCAGGAACTGATTGCCAGCGCGTTCGGCGTGCGTCGCGAAGGCATTACCGAAGCCGTCGGGAAACTGAAGCACGCCGGTCATATTTCATGCCGCCGCGGCCACATCACCGTGCTCGACCGCACCGGACTGGAAAAACGGGCCTGCGAATGCTACCAGGTCGTAAAAAATGAATTTCATCGCCTGCTTCCTGAAAATCTAGCTCAACCGAGTCACGTTGAATGCGGAAATATCTTGCCCCTTCGCGATGCGCTCGGCTTTCACGGAAAAGTGCATAGACCGGCACAGCCTGAGAAGCTTCGGTCTATCCATGGCAATCCGTGATGAATTGAAAAACCCCCAAATCTCCAAATACGCTATTTTTCGGCGCCCGACTTGTTCATCGCGGAAAAGCGTCGTGGGCGCATGTCGCCTTTCCCGCTTTCCTTTACCTCGTACATCAATCCGTCGGCCGCTTTCAGCATTTCCGGGAACAACCGATCGGCTTCCCCGAACCACGCTATGCCGAGGCTTGCTTTCACCGGCGGGAACGCCGCAAGCGCCGCGCTCACCGCAATGGAGATTTTTCGCCCTGCTTCTACCGCGGCATCGTATCCAATTTCCGGCAGCAGAACGGCGAATTCGTCACCCCCCATTCGCGCGACTCGATCGCTGGAACGCAAGGTGCTGAGCAGCGCCTTGGCCGTCGCCTGCAGGGCGGCGTCCCCGGCATCATGGCCCTTGGCGTCGTTAAGCTGTTTGAAGTCGTCCAGGTCCAGAAAAATGACGGTCAAGGGACGCGCATAGCGCTTCGCGCGCTCGACTTCGGCGCTGCCGGCCTCAAGGAAGGCTCGCCTGTTTAGCAGCCCGGTCAGGGCATCGCGAGTCGCTAATTCATGCTCTCTTTCGAATTGCAGTCGCACTTGAGCGGCAAGGAGCGCCACCAGGCTATAGGTCATCAAGCGGGTTAAGGCGTTCGACCATGGAATCCACTGGGTGCTGAATTGCCGTTCTGCAGCAATATCGGCCACGGTCCACATTGCAGCCGCCAGGAAAGCCACAAGCAAGCCATTTCTTTTTCCGTCTATCCATGCGATCGCCAGCACGGGCAGAATCACCAGTGAGGCAAAGGTGAAGTCGGCATCCGTTGCGCTCCGCAGCGCCCCCAGCAGGAAGATCGCGCCGATGCAGATTGACCATGCAGCCCAGCGGCGCCAGCCGGTCCAGAACGTGCCGAGCAGGAATTTGGAGATTCTTGCCATTTTCATTTTTGCTCCCTGCATGCTGTACCGCCATGCAATGCCCAGCCCAGGCACGCCTGCAACAGTGCCGCCGCACCAGCGATTTCTTTCAGATGAGTATGCTCATGTCCGGTTGATTTTCACGAGCTTCACCAGCGCGTCCAGCAGTTTCCGAATGTGCTGCCTGGTCGGCTCATCATTCAGTTTTCCATCCTGGCCAAAGCGCTGCGCGGCATTGCTAATCATCACTTCCGGTTGACTGACCACGGGCATGTTCTGCGCGACGAGGATTTGCCGGACAGCCCATGTATGAAACGCACAAGCACCCGCCTCTTTCCCGCAATCGCTTCCTCCTGCGTCTCGCTCTCCATATCTCGGGCGCAACGGCGCTGCTGCTGGGATCCCTTCTGATCGGCATGGCAGGATATCGCCACTTCGAAGATCTGGCCTGGCGCGATGCGTTTCTGAACAGCGCCATGCTGCTCGGCGGCATGGGGCCGGTGGATGCGCCGAAAACTGATGGGGGAAAGATCTTTGCCGGGCTCTATGCGTTGTATGCAGGACTGGTCTTCATCGTCGCAGCCAGTCTCGTTTTCGTACCCGTGCTGCATCGTCTGTTGCACAAGTTTCATTGGGACGAAGAACGGTAGCCGCCTGGCATCTACCCATCAGCGTACCTGCCGTATCCGAGCGCGGCAATTGCGCCCGGATTTCACCATCCGGGTATTGCGCGCTATGCAGTTCTGGCGCAGACCATGAGCGGATCACCTGTCGCTGGAGGCGCCGTGGCCGAATACCGTTTGCTGACCATCTGGCGCATCGAAGCGCCGCTGGAGGAGGTGTACGCGGCCATCCGCGACTCCCTACGCTGGCCTGAATGGTGGCCGGGCGTGCGAAATGTGGAACAGGTTGCCCCTGGCGATACCGATGGCATTAACAGCGTCTGGCGCTATTCCTGGCAGGGACCATTGCCATACCGGGTGGCGTTTGAAGTGTGCGCCACACGCATCGAAAAGCTGGTGGCTATCGAGGGGACTGCTCGGGGCGACCTTGAAGGAATCGGCCGCTGGCACTTCTCCCGTCAGGACGCGGTGAGCGTCATCAGCTGCGAGTGGCATGTCCGCAGCACCCGTTGGTGGATGAACCTGATCGCCCCGCTTGCCCGACCGATGTTCATCCGCAACCATGCGCTGGTAATGGCGCAGGGCGGTGAGGGACTGGCACGCCGACTCGGGGCGCTTCTGGTGGGCCAGGAACACATCGACTTGATGGCGGCAACCGTCCCGCGAGCCGCGAAAGTTTGATGCTCCTTGATCGGCACCTGTGGCAGCGCTTCATGAGTTTCCCGTGCTGTTCAACCCACTGGCGGTAGTTACTCATTTCTTTGGCTTTTCCGCGTCATCCTCGGGGGTCACCCGCGCCGTGCCGAAACTGATGTCATCGGTCGTGCCTACGCAAATCCCTGCGATCGTGACATGCGGCAATGGCAATACGCTGAACCGGATGTTTTTTATCGACACCGGCTGTTTGAGCCTGGCCGAGGCCTCTTGCTCGATGCGCGGAATGTAATCGTCAAGCGTGATAAAGAACGGCAGCACCGCTGCAATTGCGAGCAGCAGCGCCAGCGCGATCAATTTATATTTTGGCCATTTCATGCCAGGGGCTGGATCGGGAACGCGCTATATCTTGCCCAGGAGAAACAGGATGAGGAAGATCACCAACACCACCCCAAGACCGCCGCTGGGCACGTAACCCCATCCCCGGCTGTAGGGCCAACCGGGAAACGCGCCGATCAGCAGTACAACCAGAATGATCAGAAGAATCGTTCCTGATGACATTTCATGTCTCCTGAGAGTTGGTTTGTAACATCGCCTGGTGATGTTACTCAAACCAGGGCAACCGTCTGTACGACACCGCACAGAAACCGGATTCTGGGCACAGTGACAACGCGCCCAGGGACTGCAACGTTGGATGAGCCTGACTATTTGTGCGCCACCGTACAGACCATGCGCTTAGCTTTGAGCTTTTATATTCAATTGCCTTCTGTTTCCGAGCGGGCCGGCGATGAAGAAACCGTGCGACAGGCGATGCAGCTTGGCGTGCTTCCATCGAGATAAGCAGTATCAGGGCGTGTCAACACACCCTGAACCATTCACATGAGGAGAACCGCATGCTGGTGACATTCACAACCGATGCTTATGCCGACATCACCATGTTTGGAGAGGTCGCGGTTACCCTGCTGAAAATGATGGGACATAGCGGAACCGTGCCCGGCGCCATTCTGGCGGCAGACGTTCCTGATGCGCTGAGGCGCCTGACCGCCGCTATCAATGCTGAAAAAGCCTCGCCGCCGATTGAGGACAGTGATGCGGACGAGCCGGTGGTGAGCATGGCTAATCGAGGGCTGCCGCTGATTAATCTGTTTACTGCCGCAGCAAAAGACGGCTGTAACGTCATGTGGAAATAACTGGTTGGAAAGTATCGCGCAATCTTCGCTGGCAATGGCCGCTGAATTCGCTATGTGCGGGGCCGCACAGACCGCGGCGCGATGCTGCTTCATATTGCCCCCCCCTTGTTACCTGGCTTGCGTGAACGCGCACCGCTAAGGCGACGATTCATATTAGGAGACATCTATGAATACATTATTGAAATACACGTTGGCAGTGGCCGGATTGGCTATCGCCACGCAAGCGGTCGCGCAGGTCACTTTTTACGAGCCGTCCTCTTGCGTTTCTCCGGCGGGCTTCGATCGCCCGTCCGGGTCGCTGCGTTCATCCAGCGCGGCAAGCACCAGATCGGGATTCATCGACTGCTGCAGTGCAGCCGCCTCGGGATCATGACGGTCTCTGACATTGGGCAAATCGCGCCGCAACTCTTCCATCAGGTCGATAAGTTTGGCGGTCTTCTGCTCGGTCAACAGCGTCACTTTCAGGTCCAGATGAGCCCGCTGTTCCTCTAGCTTGGCGAACCGGTTCTGCTTGGTCAGAACGATGGTGGCTGTGAGCAACGCGCCCAGTCCGACAATCCCCTGCAGCCACAAATAAGGGGCCGGGTCGAATTCGGCCATGCCAAACAGGCGCAATACGATATTGGCGAGAATCCAGAGCGCGACAAAGAGCAGAATGAAGCCCAGAAAAACCGGTTGCCCGATAAACAGGCTGATGCGTTCGAGTATCCGTTGCCAGCGGCTGACCTTTTGCTCTTCGCGCGTGTAGAAATCCAGTACGGCACCGATATTCTGGCTGATCTGGTCGCGTTCGGATTCTAATGGCGTCTCCCGGTAATCCGGCTGCGACGCCGGCGGAACGGCTGGTTCTTTCATAAAGTATCCATCATTACGTTGCTGCTGATTTTTGGTTCAGCGAGGAGAAGGGGCATGAATGCTCCTGCCAATCTTTAAAAGCATCTGTTCGTTGACGCACAGATAGTGAATCCATTACTTGCGCGCAATGTTCGTCCATACGCCAGGTCGTGCAAAGCGTGTATGCTGCATGCGTGATGCGCATGTTTCTTTCAGGCGTTTTTCGGAAACCGCATATGAATACCCCGCCCAGCCCCAATCAAAATCATCTTCTCGCCGCCCTGCCCTCAGCCGAGTTCGAGCGCATCGCGCCCCATCTTGAACTCGTTGCGATGCCGCTGGGCGAAGTGCTTTATGAATCCGGCGGCCAGTTGCACCACGCTTATTTCCCGACCACCGCCATCGTCTCCCTGCATTACGTGATGGAGAACGGCGCGTCGTCCGAAATCGCGGGCGTGGGTAATGAGGGCGTACTCGGCATTTCTCTTTTCATGGGCGGCAATACCACACCCAGCCGGGCCATCGTTCAGACCGCGGGCCACGGCTTCCGCCTGAAGGCGCGCTCGCTGCTGGAGGAATTCAATCGTGCCGGGCCGCTGATGCGCTTGCTGCTGCGTTACACCCAGGCATTGATTACGCAGGTGTCGCAAACGGCGGTCTGCAACCGGCATCATTCGGTGGAGCAGCAACTGTGCCGCTGGCTGTTGCTGACCCTCGATCGCCTGCCGTCGCGTGAATTGACCATGACTCAGGAACTGATTGCCAGCATGCTCGGCGTACGCCGCGAAGGCATCACCGAAGCCGCCGGAAATCTGCAGCGCACGGGCTTGATCAGTTACCGCCGCGGGCACATCACCGTGCTTGACCGCTCGGGGCTGGAGTCCCACGTGTGTGAATGCTATGCGGTGGTCAAACAGGAATTCGATCGCCTGCTGTGCGATGTCCGAAATCGCCACGATTTTTCCTAGCCCGTCCCGCTTTACCCCTTCTCTGTGCAAAAGATTTGCGTCTTTATGTGTGCTAACGCACCGAAGTCTTCAGGATTGATCGTTACGATCAAAGTTCATCCAAATTCGCGCATTAACAGAGGCCAGTAATGCACCAAGAAATCCGCGCTTCCGCCCTTCTCAACCTTGCTGCAGGTGCGGCAGAGGGTATCACCGAAGTCCGGCGCCAGGAGACCTTGCTTAAAACCGGCGCATTGCAAAACGCGATTCTCAACAGCGCCAATTTTTCAAGCATCGCCACCGACGAAAAGGGCGTCATCCAGATATTCAACATCGGTGCCGAGCGCATGCTGGGCTACGCAGCCGCCGATGTTCTGAACAAGATCACCCCGGCCGACATTTCCGATCCCCAGGAAGTGATTGCGCGCGCCAAAACACTGAGCCTGGAACTGGAAACCACGATCAAACCCGGCTTCGAGGCCCTGGTTTTCAAGGCCTCGCGTGGCATCGAGGATATCTACGAGCTGACCTACATCCGCAAGGATGGCAGCCGCTTCCCGGCAGTCGTGTCGGTTACGGCGCTGCGCGATGCCCAGGGCGCGATCATCGGTTACCTGTTGATCGGCACCGACAACACCGCGCGCAAGCAGATCGAGGCAGAGCGGCAGCATTTGCTCGAGATTCAGGAGGAGACGAATAAGCAACTGCAGCAATCCAACGTCACCTTGCAGGCCAGCGAGGAAAAGCTCGCGGTTACGCTCAACTCCATCGGCGACGCAGTGATCGCCACCGATGCCCAAGCGCGCGTAACCATCCTGAACCCACTTGCCGAACACCTCACCGGCTGGACACAAGCGGAAGCCACGGGGCGCCCGGTGGACGAGATTTTTCGCATCATCAACAAGGAAACCCGCCAGCCCTCCACGATCCCGGTATTGGAAACCCTGGCGCATGGCACGGTACAGGGCCTGGCCAACCACACCATAGTGATTGCGCGCGATGGCCGCGAATGCGACATCGCCGACAGTTGCGCACCGATCCGCGACCGCGATGGTCGGGTGATCGGTGCCGTGCTGGTGTTCCGCGATGTCACCGAAGAATATGCTTCGCAGCAGGCCTTGCGCGACAATACCGCGCTGATCCAGACGATACTCAATACCGTGGTGGACGGCATCATCACCCTCCATGCCCGCGGCGGTCTGGTCGAGACAGTTAACCCGGCCGCCGAGCGCATGTTTGGCTATAGCGCAGCGGAACTCGTCGGACAAAACTTCAGCCTGCTGATACCCGAGCTTGATCGGGATCAGCGCAATGGAAATGGATCCCTCGAATATTACAGTGCGAGCGATGAGGCGCGCGCCATCGGCCTCGGCCGCGAGGTTGTGGGGCGGCGCAAGGATGGCAGCGTTTTCCTGATGGAGATGGCGGTAGGCGAGATGTGGCTAGGCGGCCAGCGCTACTTCACCGGCATTTTACGTGATATCACCGCGCGCAAGCAGGCGGAAGAGGCGCTGCTCAAAGCGGGAGCGCTGCAGAGCGCGATTTTCAACAGCGCAAACTTTTCGAGTATCGCCACCGACGCAAAGGGCGTCATCCAGATCTTCAACGTCGGCGCCGAGCGCATGCTGGGTTACGCAGCCGCCGACGTGATGAACAAGATCACCCCGGCCGACATTTCCGATCCGCAGGAATTGATTGCGCGCGCCAAGTCATTGAGCATCGAGCTTGGAACCCCGATTACTCCAGGCTTCGAGGCTCTGGTGTTCAAGGCCTCGCGCGGCATCGAAGACATCTACGAGCTAACCTACATCCGCAAGGATGGCAGCCGCTTCCCGGCGGTCGTGTCGGTCACCGCACTGCGCGACGCTCAAAACGCAATTATCGGCTATTTGCTGATCGGCACCGAAATCAAGGCGGGAGCCTTGCAGAGCGCGATTTTCAATAGCGCCAATTTTTCGAGTATCGCCACCGACGCAAAGGGCGTCATCCAGATCTTCAACGTCGGCGCCGAGCGCATGCTGGGCTACGCGGCCGCTGAAGTGATGAACAAAATCACGCCGGCTGACATTTCCGATCCGCAGGAGGTGATCGCGCGTGCCAGGGCGTTGAGCGTCGAGCTCGAAACCCCGATTACGCCGGGGTTCGAGGCATTGGTGTTCAAGGCCTCGCGCGGTATCGAGGATATTTACGAACTGACCTATATCCGCAAGGACGGTAGCCGCTTCCCGGCGGTGGTGTCGGTCACGGCGCTGCGCGACGCTCAAAACGCAATTATCGGCTATCTATTGATCGGCACCGACAACACCGCGCGCAAGCAGGTCGAAGCAGAGCAGAGGCTGCTCGATCAGCAGTTGCGCGACTATCAGTTCTACACGCGCTCACTGATCGAATTCAACATCGATGCGATCATGACTACCGATCCGTCCGGGATCATTTCAGACGTCAACAAGCAGATGGAGACGCTCACCGGCTGTACGCGCGACGAGTTGATCGGCACGCCATTCAAGAACTACTTTACCGACCCAGACCGTGCCGAGGCAGGCATAAAACTGGTGCTGAACGAAAAGAAAATCACCGACTACGAACTCACCGCACGGGCCAGGGACGGCAAGGAAACCGTGGTTTCCTACAACGCGAGCACCTTCTACGACCGCGACGGCATATTGCAGGGCGTGTTTGCCGCTGCGCGCGACGTCACCGAACGCAAACGCCTGGATCAGGTGCTGCAGGACAAGAACGTCGAACTGGAGAGCGCCAAGTTCGTGGCGGAAAAAGCCAACCTCGCCAAATCGGATTTCCTTTCCAGCATGAGCCATGAGCTACGCACACCGCTCAATGCCATCCTCGGCTTCGCCCAGCTGCTGGAAAGCGGCACACCAGCCCCAACGTCCGCCCAGACTATAAAGTTGCACCAGATCATCAAGGCAGGTTGGTATCTGCTGGAACTGATCAACCAAATCCTCGATCTCGCGGTAATCGAGTCCGGCAAGCTGTCACTGTCACGAGAACCGGTTTCGCTGATCGATGTGATGCATGAATGCCAGGCCATGATCGAACCGCAGGCACAACAACGCGATGTCCATATCGACTTTCTCCCCTTCGACAAAACCTGGTATGCCAATGCCGACCGAACACGGGTCAAGCAGGTTCTGATCAACCTGCTTTCCAATGCGATCAAGTACAACCGCGAGCATGGCACAGTCGAAGTGAAGTGCACTGCGGATGCCCCGGACCGCATACGCATCAGCATCAAGGACAGCGGCGCAGGGTTGCCGCCGGACAAGCTGGCGCAACTGTTTCAGCCGTTCAATCGTCTCGGGCAGGAGTCCGGCAACGAAGAAGGAACCGGCATCGGTCTGGTGGTAACCAAGAAACTGGTCGAAATGATGGGTGGCACAATCGGCGTGGAAAGCACCGTCGGCGTGGGCAGCGAGTTCTGGATCGAACTGATGCGGGACGTTACGCCGCAACTCGCCTCGGGCAATGCCGTGCCCGCTGAACTTGCTCCGCAACACCAGGGAAACGGGATGCCGCGCACCCTGCTCTATGTGGAGGACAATCCCGCCAACCTGATGCTGGTCGAGCAAATCGTCGAGGGCCAGCCGAATGTACGCATGCTGAGCGCGCACGACGGCAATCTCGGCATAGCGCTTGCACGCGCGCATCTCCCGGATGTGATCCTGATGGACATCAATCTGCCAGGCATCAGCGGTTTCCAGGCGCTGAAAATCCTGCGCGAAGATCCGCTAACGGCGCACATCCCGGTGCTTGCCATCAGCGCCAATGCCATGCCACGCGATATCGAGAAAGGCCTGGAGGCGGGATTCTTCCGCTATCTCACCAAGCCGATCAAAGTCAATGAGTTCGTAACCGCCCTGGACATGGCACTGGAACTTGCGGATGCAGAGGCACACAGCACAATTAACCCCGGATCCCCGTGATGGTAACTACTGCCGATTTTCATAATGCCCGCATTCTGATCGTGGACGACCAGGAAACCAATGTGCAGTTGATGGAGCAAATGCTGCGCGAAGCCGGCTATTGCTCCGTTACCTCGACGATGGATCCACATAGCGTCTATGCGCTGCATCGCGACAACCACTACGACCTGATTCTGCTCGATCTGCAGATGCCCGGCATGGATGGTTTCCAGGTGATGGAAAAACTGAAGGAGCTCAAAACCGGCGACTATCTCCCGATACTCGTGATCACGGCGCAGCCGGGCCACATGCTGCGGGCGCTGACGTCTGGCGCGAAAGATTTCATCAGCAAACCATTTGACATGATGGAGGCCAAAACGCGCATTCACAACATGCTGGAAGTGCGGCTGTTGTACAAGCAGCTCGAGCATTTCAGCCGTAAGATGGCATCGCTGGCGCTGCATGATGAGCTGACCGGACTGCCGAATAGACGCCTCTTGATGGAGAGGCTTTCGCTGTCCATCGCTTATGCACGCAGAAACAAGCGCATTATGGCAGTCATGTATCTGGATCTCGATGGATTCAAGCTGCTCAACGACACCTTGGGCCACGATGCCGGCGATACGCTGCTGAGCATGGTTGCCGCTCGACTGGTGGCCGCGGTGAGACAGGAAGACACAGTGGCACGCCTGGGCGGCGACGAATTCGTGATCGCGTTGTGGGAATTAAGTAACGCGGACGATGCAGTGGATCTCGCATCGAAAGTAATGAAGGCAGTATCGCAGCCCTACAGCATTCAAGGCCGCGACGTGAGCATGACCGCCAGCGTCGGTGTTGCCATTTATCCCACGCATGGCGAGGACGTGGAGACGCTGATGAAGAGCGCGGATCTGGCCTTGTATGAGGCGAAGCGCACAGGCAAGAACGACTATCGAATCGCATCGCAACCCGCGGGCGATGCGCATAGTTGAGATAGCAATGTCCTGACTTGATAGGGCCGAGCCCTATGCGAATGAAGGAACGAGGACACAAAATGATTAGCGAACAAGAAATTCTCAACGCAAGCGTTCTGGTCGTCGACGATCAGCCTGCCAATGTGCAGTTGCTGGGTGAAATGCTGCGTGATGCCGGTTACACCTGCATTACGTCGACGACGGATCCCTATGCCGTCTGCGAGTTGTATCGCCAGAACCGTTACGACCTGATCCTGCTCGATCTGCAGATGCCCGGCATGGACGGGTTCAAGGTGATGGAAGGCCTCAAGGTGATCGAAACGGCGAGCTATCTTCCGGTACTCGTGATCACCGCCCAGCCGGACCACAAACTGCGTGCTCTCGCCGGCGGCGCGAAAGATTTCGTCAGCAAGCCGTTCGATCTGCTCGAAGTACAGACGCGCATCCATAACATGTTGGAAGTCCGGCTGTTATACAGAAAACTTGAAAATTCCAACAAGGTGCTGGAACAGGCGGTGCAGGACCGGACCGCCGAATTGCGCGCAAGCGAAGCACGTTTTCGCCGCCTGACCGAGCTGTCGTCAGACTGGTACTGGGAACAGGACGAGAACGGGCACTTCACCAAGGTTTTCGGCCCGGTGTTCGAGATGCTGGGAATCAGGAGCGAAGATGTGCCGACAGGGGATGATCAGGAAGCGCGCTGGGATGCCAGCGAGCGAAAAGAACTCGGGGCGAACCTGGCCGCCAGGCGACCGTTCCTGGATTTCGTCTATAGCCGGGCCAATCTCGACGGTTCGCGGCAATACCTGATGGTAAGCGGGGAACCGATGTTCGACTCCTCCGGCCGCTATACCGGCTACCGAGGGATTGGCAAGGACGTGACCGAAACGATGCGCCCCAGCGATGAACCGACGCCGAAGCACTAGGTAGTGTTGCGCAAAACGGAACCAGCTTTCTTCCGCCAGCGCTATGTACGCCAGCGAACGGACAATTTTTCAGAATAACCGGATCATCTGTGCATTGGCGTTGCGTCACCGCTACACCTGTACTGTTGAGCGCTGAAAATATTCTTGGTGGCGGCCTTCCATAAGTGCTACGGCCAATTGCCACTGACAAAAGGAGATTCGACATGAAACGTGTTCTGCTCGCGGCGGCACTAACCGCTGTCACCATCACCCCCCTGGCACATGCTGCTGACGTTGGCGTTTCGGTCAGCATCGGCCAACCCGGTTTCTATGGCCGGCTCGACATCGGCGACTATCCTCAGCCACAAGTGATCTATCAACGACCGATAGCAATCCAGCGGGTCCCGATGAACCGCCCGCCGATCTATCTGCGCGTGCCGCCTGGCCACGCCAAACATTGGAGCAAGAACTGCCACAAATACAACGCCTGCGGCGAGCGGGTCTACTTTGTAAAAGATAGCTGGTACAACCGCGAATATGTCCCGCGTTACCAGGAACGACATGGTGGGCGCCGCGATCAGCGCCGTGACGAAAACAGAGGGGATGGCCGCCGCAACAACGGGAACGACCATAACCGCAACGATCACGGACGCAATCGCTAGGGCATCGGCGTGACAATCAGCCTGTGTTGAGCCAAACCCTGCTTCGGCAGGGTTTTTTGTTTGTACGCCAGCGCACAGACACGACGTGGCACCCTCGATAAATTGAGCACATCGAGGCTGGAAACTTGCCATCCCGCGCCAAGCGCCCCGCCTCGAAAACCAACTCGGATTAGGAGACGGCAATGAACTGGGATCGTATCGAAGGTAACTGGAAACAACTGAAGGGCAATGTCAAAGAGCAGTGGGGCAAACTCACCGATGATCATCTGGACGTGATTGCCGGCAAACGCGATCAGCTTGCCGGAAAGATTCAGGAAATTTACGGCATCAGCAAGGACGAAGCAGAAAAGCAGATTGCCGATTGGCAAGCTCGCCAGAAAGATTAAGCACGGTAATGCCTGACCCGTGTGGGGGAAAATTTCGCCGCACATCGCTTCAATAAACAAACAACATTTAAGGAACATAACCATGAATAAAATCAATATCAGTTCGATCGTGCTGGCCATGAGTCTTGCATACAGCGTTAGCGCCATGGCGGAAAACATGCCGAAAAGCGAATACAAGGCAGCCGAGAAAAATATCGAGGCCGACTACAAGGCCGCAAAGGAGAATTGTGGTTCATTAGCTGCTAACGCCAAGGACATTTGCATGGCCGAAGCAAAAGGCAAGGAAAAGGTCGCAAAAGCCGAACTTGAAGCAAGCTACAAGCCCTCTAAAAAGGCCAGCTACGAAGTAAGTGTTGCCAAAGCGGAAGCAGATTACGCCGTGGCCAAAGAAAAGTGCGATGACAAAGCGGGCAACGTCAAGGATGTCTGTGTGAAAGAAGCGAAAGCCGCCCTGGTGCACGCAAAAGCTGACGCCAAGGCACAGTTGAAAACCTCGAAGGCAAATGCAACAGCCAACGAAGATAGCTCGGCCGCTCGCGAAAAAGCGCAAGAAAAAGGCAGCGAAGCACGTCAGGACGCAGCAGCTGACAAGCGCGACGCGGATTATGCGGTGGCGAAAGAAAAATGCGATGCCATGTCTGGCGACGCCAAGGACAGTTGTGTAAACGAAGCCAAGAAGCGTTACGGCAAGTAAGCAAAGGGCCAGGAATTACCTGGCCCGGATGTTTTTAACACAGGAGGTATTCCCAATGAATACGATACAAAAACTGGCCGTGAATGCGGCAGCAGCAACCGTGCTATTCGGCTTGGCGGGGTGCGCCGGAATGTCGCAACAGGATAAGAATACCGCGATCGGTGCCGGCGTCGGCGCCGTGGGCGGCTCCGTCCTGACCGGCGGCAGCGCCGCGGGCACGGTGGGCGGCGCTGCGGTCGGCGGCGTCATTGGCCACGAGATCAACAAATAACCTCTTCTCGCCCACCCAACAGCCGCGCCAGCCCATGAGCCCATGAGGGCAGGCGCGTCTGAATGCCTTATGGAACACTGCTCACGCTTCGGTGAGGGCTAACGAATGTAAAGCCGTATCACGACGCCTCGTGATCAGAAATTGATAAATTCTGCTGCGTAGGAAAGGGCGTTAGCCGGCCGAATACTCACAATTCGCAATTCTTGTTGTATTTTGGCTGCGGGCATCCAAAAAATCTGAGTTGACACCAACCAATCCGACTTCCAATAGCCGCACGCGGAGTCATGACCTGCCCCCCCCACATTCCAATCGTGGCAACGCACTTGCGGGTTGAGGATGGCCAAGATCGTATCAGCCTTCTTTGCGGGGAAAAGCCCGACTATCACCGCACATCATGCGGCGAATAACTTGCTGATGCGGAGATTGCGGCTCATAATCTCCGCATGAATAGCGGCGCTTACAAATACATATGGCAGGCCAGTGACTGGGCGACCTGGTGCTTCGACTTGGCGGCACTGGCTGAGCCCTTGGCCGATGTTAGTCGCGCCCAAGGGCTCTTGATGGGGCGCCTGGCCGACGTGGGCATGGCGCTGCGCGATCAGGCGAGCCTCGCGGCGCTCACCGAAGACGTGGTCATGACCAGCGAGATCGAGGGTGAGCAGCTCAATGTCCAATCCGTGCGTTCGTCCATCGCCCGCAGGCTGGGCGTGGACATCGGTGCCCTGGCCCCGGTGGATCGACACGTCGAAGGCATAGTCGAGATGGTGCTTGATGCCACCGCCAACTGCCATGCACCTGTGTCACGGGAGCGTCTGTTCGGCTGGCATGCCGCGCTGTTTCCCACCGGCTACTCCGGCCTCTCCAAGATCAAGGTCGGCGGCTGGCGCGATGATGCCAACGGCCCGATGCAAGTGGTGTCTGGCCCCCTCGGCCGCCAGCGGGTGCATTTCGAGGCGCTGCCCGCCGACCGTCTGGAGGCCGAAACCAGCCGATTCCTCGACTGGGTGAATGGCGCATCGAACGAACCGGCGCTGCTCAAGGCTGGTCTCGGCCATCTGTGGTTCGTCACCTTGCACCCGTTCGACGACGGCAATGGTCGTATCGCCCGGGCTATCGGTGACTTGCTTCTGGCGCGTGCCGACGGTAGTCCGCAGCGTTTCTACAGTTTGTCGGCGCAGATCCAGCGGGAGCGCAAGGCCTACTACGACATCCTGGAGCGGACCCAGAAGCGGTCGATGGATGTCACCGAGTGGCTCGCCTGGTTCCTCGACGCCCTCCATCGCGCCGTCGATCAGGCACAGCATACGCTTGACGCCGTGCTGATCAAGGCGCGTTTCTGGCAGCGCTGGGCGACCACACCATTGAACGAGCGACAGGTGAAGCTGCTCAATCGGATGCTTGACGGCTTCGAAGGCAAGCTCACCAGCAGCAAGTGGGCAGCTATTGCCAAATGTTCGCCGGACACGGCCCTGCGCGACATCAACGACCTGCTTGCGCGGAGCGTGCTGCGGAAATCGGATGCGGGCGGGCGCAGTACCAGCTATGAACTGAACGACCTGTGAGTAGCCGCGTCTTCTGGAATTGACTTGGCTCGTGGGCATCGTGACGATATTAATTCCTCCCTGGAGTCCAATCGGGTCACTTTCGTAGTGCGTCCAGTGGGCATTGAGGGGCAGATCGGTTTCCATGCGCGACTGCATCGACCAGCCAATGATCTGCAGGGAGAACATATCCAGCACGACCGCCAGGTAGAGCCCACCTTGTTGCCTCAAGGTTAAGGCTTAAAGGTGTCTAGCTAGTACGGGGCGATTCCGGCAGCCAGTACTTTCGCCTTGGAGCGATCTGTGGTTTTGAGTCTGTGATAGAACTCGTTGCGATCATAATGAATCAGGAGGTCACGGGGGACGCGCATCCGGAATTGATAAACTTTGCCGCGCAGAGCGAGATGGCACATGTCCAGTTCCTGGTCTGTGTCACAGTTTTGTGTAGCACCAGGACTGACTGAAGTCTTTGATTCAGCTATTTTATTGTCGCATCAATAGCTTGTAATTGAATTGGCGGAGAGGGTGGGATTCGAACCCACGGTAGGTTTGAACCTACGCCTGATTTCGAGTCAGGTACATTCGACCACTCTGCCACCTCTCCGGTGGCCGCCATTCTACCGTGCTTATCGTTCATATCAAAGCCGTGGCATGGACAAATTTTATAATCTCGGCCACACTTCGGCCATGCGTATCCGGATTTTAGCCATTTTTTTGTGCGCCGGTTTGGCCGGTTGCAACTACAAATCCCCTCCCAAGCCCCTACCGTCAGTGCAGCAAAGCGGCGAGTTGGTGGTGATCACCCGCAATAGCCCGACGACTTATTACGAAGATGCGGAAGGTAAACAGGCCGGACTGGAACATGATCTGGCCGAACTGTTTGCCAAGGACCTGGG
The DNA here is from genome assembly GCF_011764585.1 of Sulfurimicrobium lacus. Lineage (GTDB taxonomy): Bacteria > Pseudomonadota > Gammaproteobacteria > Burkholderiales > Sulfuricellaceae > Sulfurimicrobium > Sulfurimicrobium lacus. The sequence goes on along the minus strand of NZ_AP022853.1, from coordinate 2,136,369 downwards.
CGTTCAGGTGCGCTTCGTGGTCGCAAAGCAGTTCAATGAAATCCTGCCTTTCCTGGAAAATCACCAGGCTCATCTGGCCGCCGCAGGACTTAGCCTCACGCCTGAGCGGCAGCAGCATTTCAAATTTTCCACACCATACCAGACTGTGGTGCAGCAGGTGGTTTATAACACCGCCAGTGAAAAGCCTTCGAACATCAAAGAGTTGATCGGGAAACGCATCGAGGTCGTCGCAGGATCAAGCTATGCTGAGCGCCTGAAAGCAGAAAAAAAACACTATCCCAACTTGGCCTGGAAGGAAAGCCCCGCACAGGAGAGCGAGGATCTGTTGGATAAGGTTGCTCTGGGCGTAGCAGATATAGTGATCGCCGATTCCAATATTGTCGCGGTCAGCAACAATTTTCATCCCGAGCTTGGCGTTGCCTTTAACCTGACTGACAAGCAGCCTCTGGCCTGGGCTTTCCCCAAGGATGTGGACCCATTCCTGTATGAGAAGGCTCAGGAATTCTTCGCGCGGATTCAAAAGGATGGCACATTAAAACGACTGCTGGACCGCTATTATGGGCACGTCAAACGCCTTGAACGCGCCGATGTGGAAGGTTTCCTGGTGGCTGGAAATGCCTTGCTGCCCAAGCTGCGCCGTTTCTTCCACCGGGCTCAGGAAACGACCGAACTGGACTGGCGCCTTCTGGCTGCCATCGGCTACCAGGAATCACACTGGGATGCGCTCGCCACCTCGCCCACCGGGGTGCGCGGCCTGATGATGCTGACGGGTGAAACCGCCGACCGCATGGGCGTTACCGACCGTCTTGACCCGAAGCAGAGCATCCTGGCCGGGGCGCGTTACGTGCTGTATCTGAAAGACACCGTGCCCGACAGAATCCCCGAACCGGATCGCACCTGGATCGCGCTAGCTGCGTACAACGTGGGTTACGGGCACCTCGAAGATGCGCGCATACTTGCAAAGAAGAAGAAGCTTAATCCCGATTCCTGGACCGATCTAAAATCCACCCTGCCAATGCTGGCCAAGTCCGAATACAACGCCGAGGTCAAGCATGGTTATGCGCGGGGCGGCGAAACGGTGATTTTCGTCGAGAACGTGCGCACCTATTACGACATCCTGGCAAAATTCGAAAAACCCTACCAGCGCGTGTTTTCCGCCGCGGACGCCAAATCAGCCCCGCAAGTTGCCAAGCCGGCGGCGGAGGCCACCAGCTCAGAGCGTTACAGCCTGAGCGCAGGCAAGACCGGGCAGGGCCTCAAGCCTCCAACTTCTGCATTCCGCCTAAATAAGGCTGCAGAGCGGCCGGTACGCTGACGCTGCCGTCGGCATTCTGGTAGTTCTCCAGGATCGCCACCAGAGTGCGCCCCACCGCCAGGCCGGAACCATTCAGGGTATGCAGCAGTTCCGGCTTGCCCTTGTCGCCGCGAAAGCGCGCCTGCATGCGACGCGCCTGAAACGCCTCGAAATTGCTGCAGGAGGAAATTTCACGGTAGGTGTTCTGTGCCGGCAGCCACACTTCCAGATCGTAGGTCTTGGCCGCGGAAAAACCCATGTCGCCGCTGCACAGCGCCATGACGCGGTAAGGCAACTCTAGCCTCTTAAGAATCGACTCGGCGTGGCAGGTCAACGCTTCCAGCGCCTGGTAAGAGTCTTCCGGACGCACCATCTGCACCAGTTCCACCTTGTCGAACTGATGCTGGCGGATCATGCCGCGCGTGTCCCTGCCGTAGGAACCGGCTTCAGAGCGGAAACACGGGGTGTGGGATACGAATTTCAGCGGCAGGTCCTCGGCCGCCACGATTTCGTCGCGCACCATGTTGGTCACCGGAACTTCGGCGGTGGGGATCAGGTAAAGTTTTTCGTTTTCGTTTTTCTGCACCGAGAACAGGTCCGCCTCGAACTTCGGCAACTGCCCTGTACCGCGCATGGAATCGGCGTTGACCAGGTATGGCACGTAGACTTCGGTGTAGCCATGTTCCTGGGTGTGGACGTCGAGCATGAATTGCGCCAGGGCACGGTGCATGCGGGCCATCTGTCCCTTGAGCAGGGTGAAGCGGGCGCCGCTGATTTTTCCCGCCGTGGCGAAATCGAGCTGCTTCAGCCCCTCGCCCACGTCGACGTGATCCTTCGGCGCAAAATCGAAGCTGCGCGGCACGCCAACGCGGCGCACTTCCACGTTGTCCGCCTCAGACTTGCCGACTGGCACGTTTTCATGCGGCAGATTGGGGATGCCGGAAAGTAGCTCCTGCATCTTGAGCTGGATGAAGCCCAGCTTATCTTCGGCAGCCTTCAGCTCGTCGCCCAGATTCGCCACTTCCGCCATGATGGCGGAAACATCCTCGCCTTTGGACTTGGCATGCCCGATCTGCTTGGAAGTGGCATTGCGCTTGGCCTGCAGTTCCTGGGTACTGGTCTGGGTGACTTTGCGGTCCTGCTCCAGCTCCTGGAAAGCGACCGTGTCGAGGGTGAATCCCCTGCTCTCCAAACGCCTTGCCACGTCTTCCAGGTCGTTACGTATTAATTGAATATCTAACATGAAAACTCCAAAACTTGGCCACAGAGGACACAGAGATCACAGAGAAATGCGTTTGATTCCATTGATCAACTGCTTCTCACCAAAATTGACTATCAAACCGCGCTTCAGGCCAGTTGCTTTCAAATAGGAAAGCACTTGAGCCATCGCCATTTCAGGCAGACTTCGCAATGATTTTATTTCGACTACCACTTCATTCTCGACCAGCAAATCAAGGCGCTGGCCACCAATCACATGATCCTTGTAATGAACATCAACGGAAAGTTGTCTTTGAAATCCAATCGTTCTGAGTCCGAATTCATGGCAAAGCGCCTCTTCGTAAACAGATTCCAATAAGCCCGGCCCCAAGGTTTTGTGCACTTCAATAGCCGCGCCGATTACTTTCTCGGTTATTTCATCTGCCATGTCTTTCTCTGTGCTCTCTGTGGCTTATTTTTTCTTTCCGGCCTCACGATCAAGCGTACGCAAATAGGCCAGTCGTTCGCCGATCTTGCCTTCCATTCCTCTGGGCGTGGGGCGATAGAAATTCACCGCTTTAACTTCGTCCGGGAAATAGTTTTCCCCAGCGGCATAAGCGTCCGGCTCGTCGTGGGCGTAGCGGTATTCGCGTCCGAAGCCGAGTTCTTTCATCAGCTTGGTCGGCGCATTGCGCAAATGCTCCGGCACGGCGCGGGATTTGTCGTTGCGGATGAAGGCGCGGACGTCATTATATGCCACGTAGGCGGCGTTGCTTTTGGGCGCGGCGGCCAGGTAGAGCACGGCCTGGGCCAAAGCCAGCTCGCCCTCAGGGCTGCCCAGCCTTTCATACACCTCGCAGGCATCGAGCGCCAGGCGCAGGGCGCGCGGGTCCGCCAGGCCGATGTCCTCGCTCGCCATGCGCACGATGCGGCGGCCCAGATACAGCGGGTCGGCGCCGCCGTCGAGCATGCGGCACAGCCAGTAGAGCGCGGCATCGGGACTGGAGCCGCGCACGGATTTGTGCAGGGCCGAAATCTGGTCGTAGAACTGGTCGCCGCCCTTGTCGAAACGGCGTGCGCTCTGACTTAAAGTATTCTGGATGAATTCTTCGACAATATCCTGAATATTCTTGCTTATTGCCGCATTGTTGATCTGTTCCATGAGATTAAGCAGGCGGCGCGCATCGCCGTCGGCATAGCCGATCAGCAGATCCTTGGCGGCGGGATTGAACTGCATGCCCGGCAGCGCCTCGCGGCAGGCGCGGTCGAAAAGGGTGCCAAGATCCTCATCCGAGAGCGGCATGAGGACGTAGACCTGCGCCCGGCTCAACAGCGCGCTGTTGACCTCGAAGGAAGGATTTTCCGTGGTGGCGCCGATGAAGGTCACCAGCCCCTGCTCGACGTACGGCAGGAAAGCGTCCTGCTGGGACTTGTTGAAGCGGTGCACTTCGTCTACGAACAGGATGGTATGCCTGCCGTACTGTTGCAGCGCAAGTTCGGCTTTCTGGATCGCCTCGCGGATATCCTTGACGCCGGAAAACACCGCCGACAACGCGATGAACTCAGCGTCGAACGCCTCGGCCATGAGCCGTGCCAGCGTGGTCTTGCCCACCCCGGGGGGCCCCCACAGGATCATGGAATGGAGCTTCCTGGATTCGAACGCCATGCGCAGCGGCTTGCCTGGACCGAGCAGGTGCGACTGGCCCACCACCTGGTCCAGCGTGTTCGGCCGCAAGCGTTCCGCAAGGGGCTTCTGCGGCGTCTGGGAGAACAGGTCAGTCACCGACGACGTCCGCGCCCGCGGGCGGGGTAAAGACGAACAACTTGGCCGCCAGCTTGGGGTTCAGTTCGAGCTGCAGGAAGCGGATGGTGGTGGTCTGGCCGAAGTGATCGCGCAGCTCCATCACCGCCAGGGTGCCATCCCTGAAGGCGAGGCGAATTTTCTCGAAGCTGCCGTCCTGGGTTCTGGGCGATGCCTCGACCCATTCCAGTCCTTCGCCACGGCCGCCGTCGATCAGGTCGAAGTTGCGCTCGATCTCGTTGTTTCCCGCCAGCAAGGCGGCTGGCGTGCTGCCCAGCGCCTTGTCGAGTTTCTTCACCGTGACCTGATTCAGGTCGGCGTCGAACATCCAGACTTTGACGCCGTCGCCGACGATCAACTGGGCATAGGGCTTTTCGTACACCCAGCGGAATTTTCCCGGGCGCGAGAACTGCATCAGGCCGCTGGCGTTTTGCACCTGTTTGCCGTTGCGGTCCACCACCATCTGAGTGAACTGGGCCCGCAGGGTGTGGCTGTGCAGCAGAAAGTTGTGCAGGCTATCCACGCCGGAGGCCAAGGCCATGCTCGGCAGAAGTAACAATAAGGCGAGTATTTTCATGTTGTTGCGAATAGCTCTTTGAGTTGTGCCAAATATCGACCCGCGTCGGGCGCGTCTTCGGCGGGCGCCCAGGGGGCCTTCTCTTGCGCGGACAACGGCGCGTAGGGTCCGGCCTTGGACTCGAAAAACACACTGCCCGCCTCGAGCGCCACCAGCGTATGGAACTGGCCGTGCGGGATATTGATGCCGAGGGTTACGCCGCCGGCCTGCAGCACTTCGGTACGGGTCAGCTTGCCCGCGGCGTCGAACAGCACCATGCCGATCTTGCCGCGCAGGACCAATATTGTCTCATCCTTGCTCGAATCAAGATGGCAGTGCGGCGGAATGTAGGAATCCGTCTCCATAGCATTGAGCAGGCGGTGGCTCGCATCGCCATCGTCGGCGTGGAAATTGTAGTTCTTGCGCCGGCGCGGAGAGGCGGCTGCGCTTTCGACGACTTGCTGCAGCAGTGCCTGGTCGATGAATTCCACCTTACTCATGGTGCGGGACCAGCACTTCGCGGTTGCCGTTGCTTTGCATGGGCGATACCAGCCCGGCCTTTTCCATTTGCTCGATCAAGCGCGCCGCCCGGTTGTAGCCGATCCGGAGCTGACGCTGCACCGCCGAGATCGAGGCGCGGCGCGATTTGATCACGATTGACACGGCTTCGTCGTACATCGGGTCAGCTTCGACGTCGCCGCCACCCTCCCCGGCCTCGCCTTCGCCGTCGGCTAGGCCGCCGTCCAGGATGCCTTCCACGTATTGCGGTTCGCCCAGCGATTTCAGGTAATCCACGACCTTGTGTACTTCGTTGTCGGCCACATAGGCGCCATGCACCCGCTGCGGGTAGCCGGTGCCGGGCGGCAGGTAGAGCATGTCGCCCTGGCCGAGCAGCGCTTCGGCGCCCTGCTGGTCGAGGATGGTGCGCGAATCGATCTTGCTCGACACCTGGAACGCGATACGGGTCGGGATATTGGCCTTGATCAGGCCGGTGATGACGTCCACCGAAGGACGCTGGGTGGCCAGCACGAGGTGGATGCCCGAGGCACGCGCCTTTTGCGCCAGGCGGGCGATCAGTTCTTCCACCTTCTTGCCCACCACCATCATGAGGTCGGCCAGTTCGTCGATCAGCACCACGATGAAAGGCATTTCCTCGACCGGCTCGGGCGCATCGGGCGTCAGGCTGAAAGGATTGGTGACCGGCGTGCCGGCCTTCTTGGCGTCGCGGATCTTCTGGTTGGCGCCGGCCAAATTGCGCACGCCGAGCGCCGACATCAGCTTGTAGCGTCGCTCCATCTCGGCCACGCACCAGTTGAGCGCGTTGGCGGCATGCTTCATGTCGGTGACCACCGGCGCGAGCAGGTGCGGGATGCCTTCGTAAATGGACAACTCGAGCATTTTCGGGTCGACCATGATGAGACGCACCTGCGACGGTTCGGCCTTGTAGAGCAGGGACAGGATCATGGCGTTCACCGCCACCGATTTACCCGAACCCGTGGTGCCCGCCACCAGCACATGCGGCATCTTGGCCAGGTCCGCGACCACCGGCTGGCCGCCGATGTCCTTGCCCATGGCGATGGTAAGCGGAGAATTCATGCCGGCGTAGGCCTGCGAACCGAGAATCTCGGACAGGCGCACCACCTGGCGTTTCGGGTTGGGCAACTCGAGGCCCATGTAGTGCTTGCCGGGGATGGTTTCCACCACACGGATGCTCACCACCGACAAGGCGCGCGCTAGGTCCTTGATGAGGTTCATGATCTGGCTGCCCTTCACCCCCACCGCCGGCTCGATCTCGTAGCGGGTGATGACCGGGCCGGGATAGGCGGCGATGACCTTCACCTCGACGCCGAAGTCGGCCAGCTTGCGTTCGATCAGGCGCGAGGTGTATTCCAGGGTCTCGGGGCTGATGAATTCGGTGTTCTGGTCGGCTTCATCCAGCAGGTGCAGGGGCGGCAAGGGAGAATCCGGCATGTTCTCGAACAGCGGCACCTGCTTTTCCCGCTCGATGCGCTCCGATTTCGGAATCTCGACCACCGGTGCCTGGATATGGATAGGCTCGTGATCCTCGAAGCGTTTTTTCTCTTCCGTGACCACGTGCTCCCGCTCGGCCTCGGCTTCCTTGCCGGCCTGCCGGTCCAGGCGCGCCTCACGCGCATTGATGACGAAATGATAACTGTCTTCCACCCAGCCGCCGACGCGCTCGATCAGTTCGAGCCAGGAAAGGCCGATGAAAAAGCTCAGGCCGATGGCCATCAGGAACAGCAACAGCAGCGTGGCCCCGGTGAACCCCACCGATTTCCACAGGAAACCGCTGATCACCGCGCCCAGCATGCCCCCGGGCGCCAATGGCAAGGCGACTTTCAGGCTATACAGGCGCAACGCCTCGATGCCGCTGCTGGCGAGAATGATGATAACGAAGCCGATGAACGCGATGAACAGCGAATGCCGGTCGCCCTCGTTGACGCTGTCGATGCGGCGATAGCCCCAGGCGATGGCGAAAAGGAAGAACGCCGCCCACCAATAAGCGGAAAGGCCGTACAGGTAGAGAAAAATGTCAGCCAGCCAGGCACCCACCTGTCCGCCGGCATTATGCACGGAAGCCACCGTGACGCTGTGCGACCAGCCCGGATCGGCACGGTCGTAAGTGCCGAGAATCATGATGAAATACAGCGCCACGCCCACCAGCGCCAGCCACCACGACTCCCGCATCAGCCCGGAAATTTTGGGCGGAAAGGGACTGCCGGCGGAGGGCTTGCTGGTGGAAATGTTTTTTGACGTTGCCATATATGGTGGTACAAAAAGGTTGGCTGATTATAGCAGATGAGACAAAATCAAACGCGCACCAAGAAGACGGCTATTCTTGATAAAATCGCGGCAATCCCCATTTTGTCCCATTCACAATTACTTACATCTGGAGCATTCCACCATGTCCGTCAAGCACAGCCAACTGCTCATCCTCGGCTCCGGCCCTGCCGGTTACACCGCTGCCATCTACGCTGCCCGCGCCAACCTGAAGCCAGTTATCATCACCGGCATGCAGCAGGGCGGACAGCTCACCACCACCACCGAAGTGGACAACTGGCCGGCCGACGTGGATGGCGTGATGGGCCCGGTGCTGATGGAACGTTTCCAGAAACACGCCGAACGCTTCAACACCGAAATCATCTTCGACCAAATTCACACCGCCAAGCTGGGCGAAAAACCCTTCACCCTGATCGGCGATTCCGGCACCTATACCTGCGACGCCCTCATCATCGCTACCGGCGCCTCCGCCAAGTACCTCGGCCTGCCGTCCGAACAGGCGTTCATGGGACGCGGCGTATCCGGCTGCGCCACCTGCGACGGTTTCTTCTACAAGAACCAGGACGTGGCCGTGGTCGGCGGCGGCAACTCCGCCATCGAGGAAGCCCTGTATCTGTCCAACATTGCCAAGCACGTGACCCTGGTGCACCGCCGCGACACCTTCAAGGCGGAAAAGATCATGGTGGACAAGCTGAAAGATCGCATCGCGAACGGCAACATCACGCTCGAAGCGTTTTGCGAACTGGACGAAGTGCTTGGCGACAAGACCGGCGTCACCGGCATGCGCCTCAAGAACTGCAACGACGGCTCCACCAAGGACATCGCGCTGCAGGGCATCTTCATCGCCATCGGCCACAAGCCCAACACCGACCTGTTCGAAGGCCAAATGGAACTTGAAGGCGGCTACATCGTGACCCAGGGCGGCAACAAGGGTTTCGCCACGCAGACCAGCATTCCCGGCGTGTTCGCGGCCGGCGACGTGCAGGACTTCATCTATCGCCAGGCCATCACCAGCGCCGGCACGGGCTGCCAGGCCGCGCTGGATGCCGAGCGCTACCTCGACGACCAGCACAAGTAATCCGGTTCGAACGGTGGATGAAGATGATCTGATCCTTTTCCGCACGGCGGTCGGCGATGCCAGACCGCTGCGGCATGGAGCAAGATTCCTTCATCCACCGCGCAAACCCAAGCCCATCCCCCTGCAGAGCCAGCGCGACCAGCGCGAGGTGCTGCCCGACTCACTCAGCGACCATGTTTACTGGGCGGACAGCCTCGAAAGCGGCGAGGAGCTGGCGTTTCTGCGCCCCGGCCTGCAATCCGCGGTATTGCGCAAGCTGCGCCGCGGTCATTGGGTGCCCCAGGGCGAACTCGACCTGCACGGCCTCACCGTAGCGGAAGCCAAGGTGGAACTGATCGGGTTTCTCCACCACTGCCAGAAAAACAGCCTGCGCTGCGTGCGCATCATTCACGGCAAAGGCCTGCGCTCCAAAAACCGCGAACCGGTGCTGAAAAACAAGGTCGCCCACTGGCTGATGCAGCGCGACGAAATTCTCGCTTTCTGCCAGGCCAAGGCTGCGGATGGCGGGGGCGGCGCGATGCTGGTGCTGCTCAAGAGCTGGTAGATATTCGGATTTCCCCCATAAGCGCCAAATTGCTGGCTGAGCCCCGACGGCTGCGGACGTTAAAATGTGCGTCCCCAAATGCCTCCCCGGCGGCCGCCGAAATGTTAAAGTAGCGGGCCCAAAAAACCCGATTTAGGATATTCAAATCCCGAATCAAAATAACAGCTATTTGAAAATAACCGATGCCCACTCACCTCACCGAACCGGGTTTGCCCGGCATATTAAAAAAACTTGGCTCGATGACCGCGATCCGCGACACCTATCTGGTGGAACAGAGCCTGTTGCGCACGCTTGGCCCCTTGCTTGGCGTGCTCGAAACCTCTCTTTATCGCGTCGATGACAACGGAGTCGTCCTGCGTGCACTGCATCACGCGCGAACCATGGTGACGGAAGAAGATGGCGTTCAACGCGTCGCAGAGCGGGTTGAGGAAATCGCCAACGATCAGAACATCCCGAGCGCAGTGCGTGAACTGCTTGATAACGTGCGCCTGCTCGGCAAGCCATGCAGGCGAAAAACGGGGAATGACCTGCTCATCTGCTACCCGCTGCGGGGCGGCAATGAACTGTGCGGCTATTTCGTCTTTCAGCGTGATCGGGAAGTTACGCCTGTCGAAGATGCAATCGTTAACGGCGTCCTTGAAGTGTTCACGAATTACTATGAACTGCTCGACACCAGCCAGCGCGACCAACTCACGGGCCTGCTGAACCGCTACTCGCTGGAAACCAATCTCGACCGCTTGTGGAATCTGCTGTCAATCCGCATTCACGATTCAGAAAACGAGAATTCACGACGCGATAAAACGCCTAAAACCTACTGGCTCGGCGTGCTGGACATCGATCACTTCAAAAGCATCAACGATACCTACGGCCACATCATGGGTGATGAAGTGCTGATTTTGGTCACCCGCCTGCTGCAAAGCTCGTTTCGCCAGTCCGATCTTCTCTACCGCTACGGCGGCGAAGAGTTCATCGCCATCATCGCCGCCAACGACCTTGAGTCGGCTACGCTGGCTTTCGAGCGTGCACGGAAGAAAATCGAGGAATTCCAGTTTCCGCAGGTAGGCCATGTCACCATCAGCGGCGGCTTCAGCGGCGCCGACCCGCGCGTGCTGCCGCAAGAAGTGATCAACCGTGCCGACAGTTCGCTATATGCCGCAAAACATGCGGGACGCAACCGAATTTTTCACTACGACACGCTGGTCAAGGAAGGTGTTCTGAAAGAGGTCGCATCGGGCAGCATAGACCTGTTTTGAATGGATTATCGAGCGAGCATCTTGCGCCGCGAAACCCAACCCCATCCCCACAAGGCAAGGCAGACCGCCCCCACTCCTTGCTGCATCAAAGCCGCGTCCTCATAACCGGTTTTGTATCCCACCAGCAATAAGGCCGCCGCAATTGCGGGAATCGCCGCAGACAACCAGCGCACGAAAAGGCGCCGTTCCCATGGCCAGCGCCTTGCCAGCCACACCCCGCCGAGGGCGGAGAGCCAGCCGCCGAGCATGCCGCCGAGAAGATCGAGTGGCCAGTGGACTCCCACCACGCTGCGCGATACCGCAACCAGGAGGGCGAAGGCCAGCAGCGCCCAGCGCTGCCAGCCGGCTATGGCGGTCAGCACCATCACCCCTACCAGGGTGAAGATCGCCGTACTGTGCCCGGAAGGAAAAGACCCCGCGCGGTGCGCCGGACCGATTACATGAAAGCTGCTGGCATCGAGCACGGCGGGTGGTCTCGGCACATCTGCCAGGTGTTTCAGGCCATGCGTCCAGAGCGTCGCCAGGAGCGCAGCCAGGAGCGCAGCCCATACCAGGTCGGGCCGCTTGCGCCACCATGGCAGAAGCACTGCCAGAATGACGGCAGTGTCGCCGAATACCGTTATCCTGGCCCACAAGGCATCGCCGCTGTAGACGGAAAAATGGTTGAAGAACAAGAAGATGGCGCGGTTGCTCCCGCTCGCATAGACTGCGATCAGCGTTAACAGTGCGAACAGAGGCGGCCCCCACCGCCAGGCAGTTGCGGCGCCGTTTTTCACTGCCTGGCCCCCACAGGCAGCACGCGCGCCAGCGCGACACCGCGCTGTTCATAGAGCAGTCGATAGGCCGGCAGTTCTGCCAGATGACGCGTCTTGGTCAGGACCACCTCGCCGGCTTGCGGGTCACGATGCTCGGTTATCTTTCCGCTGTAGACATTGAAGCTGGGCGTATTCAGGCGCCACATGATCACCGGCTCGTCCAGTTGCCGCGCGACCAGTGCCGCCTGTTTGATCGGCGCCTGTTGCAAGATCCCGGCTGCGGGGGTCAGGGCGGCGACGAACACCACGGCGCTGGTGCACCCGGCGAGCAAGAGCTTGAACCACGCCGGAATCCGGCCTTCCGCCAGGAGGAACAGGACGATCGCGACGGCTACGCCCAGCATGATCCGGTAACCCATGCCGAATGCCTCGCCGGGAGCGCTCAGCAGCGCAGCCACGTAGCTATCTTTCACTCGCGGCTGAATCCATGCCACGATCTCGGGGACAAAGAACAGCAGCAGAAAAAATAGCAGCGCGGGCAACAGCAAAAGCACCCTTCCCCGCACGCGTTCCCGGTACACCGCCATGAGGATGAACATGGGCGTCAGGCCATAGAGCACGTAATGGGGCAGCTTGGTGCCGGAAAAGGAAAAGAAGATGAAGACGAAGAGGAACCACAGCCAGAGAAACAGCAATCGCTCGTCGCGCAGCGCCTCCCTGATGCGTCCCAGGGTAGCCAGCAGCAGCGTGGTGTAAGGCAGCACCATGAGCGGAATCACCAGCGCGTAATAGAACAGTCCGCCGCCGTGGTTCTCCATGGGCGAATTGAAACGTTCCAGGTTGTGCTTGAAGAAGAAGCCCTGGATGAAGGCGTCGCCTTCCCTGCCGTATTGAATCACGTACCAGGGCAGCGCCACCGCCAGCATGATAGTCAGGCCAACCGGGTTGAACACGGCCTTGAGCCAGGTAACGAACTCACGGCGCGAGACAAAGAACATCAGGCTGACCGCAAGCGGGATCAGGATCGCCACCGGCCCCTTGGTCAGAATGCCCAGCCCCATCCACAGGAAGGCGCGATACAGCACGACGCTGCGGCGCTCCTGGTAGTAGCGGAAAATATCCAGCATGGTGGCGGCGATGAGCAGATTGAGCACTGCGTCGGCCGTCGCCGCGCGGCCGATCCCCAGCACACCGAGCGAGGTGGCGATAATGATGCCGGCCACCAGTGCAGTGGTGCGGTCCATCTTTTGCGCCACGAAGCGGTAAACCACGGCAACCCACAATGCTGCGGCAAGGGCCGAAGGAAAGCGGAAAGCGAACTCGTTGACGCCGAACAGCCATACGCTCGGCGCCTGCAGCCAGTAAATCAGGATGGGCTTGTCGAAGCGCGGCTGGTTGTTGACGTAAGGCGATATGAAATCACCGCGCACGAACATCTGGCGCGTGGCTTCGCTGAACGCCCCTTCGTCCAGGTCGAACAGCGGCGCACCGCCGAGGCCGTAAAAAAAGGCCAGCGCCGTAATCAGCAGCAGCAATAGCAGCAGTTGCCGATCCTGAATCCGGCCCGCGCGCCATTCATTCAACCAATTCATTTATCAACCTCGGAATTGAAGCGTTTCATCATCAGCGGTACCGCCAGGATTGCCTGCGCCAGTCCGCACAAACCGTAAAGAATCCCGGTGGTCGCCGCCATATCGGCCGAATAGCCGAGTGCTCCGAACAGCAGGATCGCGGCAAGTTCCCGCGTCCCCCATCCGCCCAACCCGGCGGGTACGGCGGCCATGATGAAAATCGGTGCAGCCAGCATCGCCATGGTGACGAAGGGCACCTGCAGTCCGGCAGCGAACCCGCATAGCCACAAAGCCGTGATGGAAAGCACCTGCACGCCGACGGACAGGGCCAGCAGCCGGATCATGGCCGCGCGCGAACCGAGCAGCGCATGCATCGCCTCGACACAGTTGTCGATGACGGACACCAGCTTCTTGATCGGCAGCCACGACCACCAGCGCGCGAAGCCCAACGTAAAGGGCAGCAGGATACCCACGGCAAGGACACTGGCCACCGCCACCGACTTGTGCCACACCGGGCCACCCAGGGTTTCTCCGCCGCCCCAGACGAACATCGCGGCCAGCAGCGACATCAGGGTCAGCACCCACAGCCCGCTGACCCGGTCGAACAGCACGCTGATGCCCGACCTGAGCAGGCTGTTGCCCATGCGGTGCAACTGGTAACTGCGCAGCATGTCGCCGCTCAGTGTCGCGCCGGGCAGGACGGAGTTGGCGGTTATGCCACGGGCGTAGAACACGATCATTTGCCTGGTCGGCGCCTGGAGGCCCAGCATGCGCGCCAGGTGCGCCCAGCGCACGGCCGACACCAGGTTGGACGCGATCGAGAACAGCAGCGCCACCAGGAAGTAAAGGGGGTCGACGCCGGCCAGGGTACGCAGGAGTTTTTGCGGCCCGGCCAGCCAGAGGATCAGGGACAGGAGCGCGGCAGCTGCGCCCCAGCGCAACGCCGCCTTAAATCTCCGGCGTTGTGTCATGCTTTTCCGGACGCAAAACCCGTGGCCCGTCGCGCAGCCGGTACTGGGCGCGCCCTTCCGGCTCGTGGTAGATGCGGATCAGGATTTCTCCGAGCACCCCCATGGCAACCAGCAGAACCCCGATCAGCACCAGCATGAAGCCGACCAGCAACAGAGGACGGCCGCCGATGTTGGCGCCCAGGGCGAATTTCTGCACCGCCAGCCACAGCAGGATCAGCATGCCGGGGGAGAAAAAAGTCAGCCCGACGCCGCCGAATGCGTGCAGTGGGCGATGCAGGAAGCGGAACAGGAACTTGATCCATACCAGGTCGAGAATGACGCGGAAGGTGCGGTCGATGCCGTACTTGGAAGTCCCCATGGTGCGCGCGTGGTGGCGCACCGGCACTTCGATGATCTTGGCGCCGACCTCGGCGGCCAGCGCCGGGATGAAGCGGTGCAGTTCGCCGTACAGCTTGATCTCGTGGATGATCTCGCAGCGGTAGACCTTGAGCGCGCAGCCGTAGTCGTGCAGTTCAACGCCGGTGGCCCAGGAAATCAGGCCGTTGGCGATTTTCGACGGCAACTTGCGGGAGATGGACTTGTCCTTGCGGTCCTTGCGCCAGCCCGAAATCATGTCGACATCCGGGCGTTCGGCCATCATGTTCAGGAGTGCGGGAATGTCGTCCGGGTCGTTTTGCAGGTCGCCGTCCAGGGTGACGATCAGCTTGCCCTGCGCCGCCTCGAAGCCGGCCTGTAGCGCCGCGGTCTGGCCGTAGTTGCGCATCAGGTAGAGCGGCTTCAGCCAGTCGTTGGTCTTGGCCAGGTCCGCCAGGCGCTGGGCGGAGTCGTCGGATGAACCGTCGTCGATGCAGATCAGTTCGAAGCGTTTGCCGGTAGGCAACATGGCCTCGCCAACCCTGCGCACCAGGTTGCCGACGTTCTCTGATTCGTTGTAAACCGGGATGACGATAGAAACGTCAGTTTGCTGCGGTTGCGACGGCATCGGCGTGGCTCGATTCAGGACAGTGTAAAAGCGCCGAATTTTAACATACCCACCTGCCCCGTCATAGGGACGGAAAATCCCGTCGATGCTATACTGCGCCCTTCTAAAATTTCGCAAAATCAGCTTGATGGCCTTGCCCGCTTCCCCGGTGCGTCTCCTCCTGTTGCTGCTCGTCCTGAGCGTGGTCTGGTTCGGCAATCTGGAACACAACAAACTCGCCCTGACCGACGAAGGCCGTTACGCTGAGATTCCGCGCGAAATGGTTGCCAGCGGCGACTGGACCACGCCGCGTCTCAACGGCCTCAAATACTTCGAAAAGCCGGCGCTGCAATACTGGGCCACGGCAACCGCCTATAGCCTGTTCGGCCAGCACCACTGGACTGCCCGGCTGTGGACCGCCCTGACCGGCTTTCTCGGCATCCTGATGACCTGGTACGCGGGGCGCCGCCTGTTCGGCGCGCAGGCCGGGCTCTACGGCGCACTGGTGCTGGCCAGCAGCCTGCTCTACCTCGGCATGGGACACATGAACACCCTCGATATGGGGGTGAGTTTCTTCATGGGCTTGGGCCTGTCCGCCTTTCTGCTGGCGCAGCACGGCGCAGCCAGCCGGCGCGAAAACAATATCTGGATGCACGTAGTGTGGGCCAGCCTGGCGCTGTCCGTGCTGAGCAAGGGCTTGATCGGCCTGGTGCTGCCCGGTGCGGTGCTGGTGATCTATACCCTGGTGCAGCGCGACTGGAGCCTGTGGCGGCGCCTCCACCTGTTGAGCGGCCTGGCGCTGTTCCTTGCCATCAGCGCCCCGTGGTTCGTGGCCGTTTCCCTCGCCAACCCCGAGTTCCCCCACTTCTTCTTCATCCACGAGCACTTTGATCGCTTCCTCACCAAGGTGCACCGCCGCTACGAACCATGGTGGTATTTCATCCCCATTCTCATGGTGGGCGCCCTGCCCTGGCTGATTCCGACGCTTGACGCCCTGTTGCGCGCATGGAAGGCGGACGGCGAACGCAAGACGTTCCAGGCGGGTAGATTTTTGCTGATCTGGTCGGCGTTCATCTTCTTCTTTTTCTCGATCTCCGACTCCAAGCTGCCCTCCTACATCCTGCCCATTTTCCCCGCATTGGCGCTGTTGACTGGGCGGCATCTGGCACGCATGAACGGCAAAACCCTGTTCTGGCAGGTACTGCCCATGACCATTCTCGCCATTGCCGGAATATGGCTGTCGTCACGCGCCGTCAACCTGGCGGGCGAAGACAGCTCACGCCAGGCCTATGCCCAGTACGGCCAATGGGCTGCTATCACCGCCGTCTGTTGGCTGGCGGCCTTGGTCGCGGGACTCGTCCTGGCCTACCGCCAGCGAGTCCAGGCAGCAGTCATCGTCGTTGCCTTCGCTTCCCTGCTCGCAGGACAATCGATCCTCGCCGGCCATGACCTGCTGGCGCGCACCACGTCGACCTATTACCTGGCACAGCAGATCAAGCCCTACCTCAAGCCGGGCGCAACTTTCTTCAGCGTCGGCATGTACGAGCAAACCCTCCCGTTTTACATCGACGGCACGTTTACCCTGGTCGCCTTTCAGGACGAAATGGCGTTCGGCATCCAGCAGGAGCCGGACAAATGGATAGCGGACATTCCCGCGTTCGAACAAAAATGGCGCACCGAGGCCTACGCCCTGGCGATCATGCACCCCGACACCTATCAAGAACTTAAAAACCATGGACTGCCGATGAAAGAAATCGCCCGCGACACCCGCCGAGTGGTGGTGACCACGCCATGAACCTGCTGAGCTTTTCCCTAATTTTGACCGGCGTGCTGCTCAACGCCGCGGCGCAATTGCTGCTCAAGGCGGGCACCAACGCCGTCGGTCACTTCGAGTACAGCCGCGACAACATCCTGCCGATCGGCTGGCAGCTTGCTACCGAGCCCCACATCTTCGGCGGTCTGAGTTTCTACGTCGTCAGCGTGGTGGTGTGGATCATGGCGCTATCCCGGGTGGAAGTCAGCATCGCCTACCCGATGCTATCCATCGGCTACGTGGTCAACGCCATGGCCGCCTGGTGGCTGTTCGGCGAGGCGGTATCTCTAACCCGTCTGGCGGGGATCGGTGTGATCATCGTCGGCGTTTATATCGTAGCGAGGAGCTGATGGCCTTCCTGCCTTTCACCCGTCCCACCATCGACGAAGAAACCATCCAGGGCGTCGTCGACGTCCTGCGCTCGGGCTGGATCACCAGCGGCCCCAAAGTCAAGGAATTCGAAAGCGCGCTGTCGCAGTATTTCGGCGGCCGGCCGGTGCGCGCCTTCAGCTCCGGCACGGCCACGCTGGAAGTCGCCCTGCGCTTGTGCGGCATCGGCCCCGGCGACGAAGTCATCACCACGCCCATGTCCTGGGTCGCCACCGCCAACGTAATCCTGAATGTCGGCGCCAGGCCGGTCTTCGTCGACGTCGACCCGCTCACGCGCAACATCGACCTGAACCTGATCGAAGCCGCCATCACGCCGGCCACCCGCGCCATCATCCCGGTGGACCTCGCCGGCCTGCCGGTGGACCGCAACCGCCTCTACGAGATCGCCGCCAAACACGGCCTGCGCGTGATCGAGGACGCCGCGCAATCCATGGGCGCGAGCTGGAAAGGCAAGCGCATCGGCGCTTTCGGCGACCTGATCTCCTTCAGCTTCCACGCCAACAAGAACATGACCACCAGCGAAGGCGGCTGCCTGGTGCTCAACGACGAAGCGCAAATCGCCTTGACGGAAAAACTGCGCTTGCAGGGCGTGGTGCGTTTCCCCGACGGCAACATGGACGTCGACGTGGCCGGCGGCAAAGCCAACCTCACCGATATCGCCGCGCGCATCGGCCTGGGACAGCTGCCGCACATCGACGCCTTCACCGAGCGGCGGCGCGAACTGGCGCGGCACTATTTCGCCTGTTTCGACCGCACCCTGGGCTGCCAGCTGCCACCAGAGAATTTCAATGACAGCAACTGGCACATGTTCCAGATCCTGCTGCCGCTCGACAAACTGAGCATCAGCCGCGGCGAATTCATCGAACGCATGCGCCAGCGCGAGATCGGCGTCGGCGTGCATTACCCCGCTATGCACCTGTTCAGCCTGTATCGCGGGCTGGGCTTCAAGGAAGGCGACTTCCCGCACGCCGAAAGGGTGGGCCGCGAAACCGTCACCCTGCCCCTGTTTCCCGGCATGTCGCTGCAGGACGTGGAACGGGTATGCCTGGCCATCAAGGACATCATCGAAAGCGCGAATAAATGAGCACACCAGACGTCTCTGTCATCATTCCCGTGTACAACGAGGAAGAAGGCCTGCAATCCCTGTTCGACCGGCTCTATCCGGCACTGGACAAACTGCAAACCAGCTACGAAATCGTTTTCATCAACGACGGCAGCCGCGACCGCTCCGCCGCCATCCTGCGCGAACAGTTCCAGAAACGCCCCGACGTGACGCGGGTGATCCTGTTCAACGGTAACTTCGGCCAGCACAAGGCCATCATGGCCGGCTTCGAGCATTGCCGCGGCAAGAAGATCGTGACGCTCGACGCCGACCTGCAGAATCCGCCGGAAGACATCGGCAACCTGCTCGCCAAAATGGACGAAGGCTACGATTACGTCGGCTCGATTCGCCGCCAGCGCAGCGACAGCTGGTGGCGCCACGTCGCATCGCGCGCCATGAACCACCTGCGCGAGCGCATCACCCACATCAAGATGACCGACCAGGGCTGCATGCTGCGCGCCTACAGCCGCGACATCATCGACACCATCAACCAGTGCAACGAGGTCAACACCTTCATCCCGGCGCTGGCCTACAGCTTCGCGCGCCACCCCACGGAAATCACCGTCGGGCACGAGGAACGCGCCGCCGGCGAATCGAAATACTCCCTGTACAGCCTGATCCGCCTGAATTTCGACCTCATGACCGGGTTCTCGATCGTCCCGCTGCAGATGTTTTCCATGATCGGCATCGCCGTCTCCATTTTCTCGGCGTTCTTCGTGGTGTTCCTGATGATTCGCCGCCTGATCGTCGGCCCGGAGGCGGAAGGCATGTTCACCCTGTTCGCCATCGCCTTTTTCCTCATCGGCATCGCGCTGTTCGGCATCGGGTTGCTGGGTGAATACGTGGGGCGAATTTACCAGGAAGTGCGCCATCGGCCGAGGTATTTGATTCAGGCGATTCTTGAGCAGAAGGAGTAATACAAAATCCTGCGCGAGGAATTCCTGGCCCACCAATGCGCTGGACATCGCCCTGCACGTCCCCGCGCCACGCATCAACGACATTGCACGCGAACGCCGGGCAATCAGCGCCGACGCGGCTCCCTTGACATACCATTATTGGTATATACATAATGTGACATGTGGCAAATCGAAGAGCACCGTCGCGTCGACAAACAACTTTCTGGCTCAGTCCCTATTGAGGTTTTGAAACGTTACGAGAAATGGAAGGACATTGCCAGGCTTTCCGGGCCGCAAGGATTGCGGGCCATCAAGGGGTTTCACGACGAAGCCCTGTCTGGCGAGTGGGAGGGGCATCGTTCTTCCCGGCTAGGGCTTCAGTGGCGCGTGATCTACCGAGTTGTTGCCAACGTATTGCAGATTCGAGTTATTCATGTCACTGCCCATGATTACAGGAGGCCATGAAATGAAAGAGTTTCGTCCGGCGAAAAAGCGAGTTGAGGTCACGGTGGGAGAGTCCGTCCGTATCCTGCGCGAACTCCAGGAACTGAGCCAAAGTCAGTTATCCGAACTTACGGGCATTCCGCAAGCCACCATCTCCGCCATCGAGAATGGCCGAATAAATCTTGGTGTCGAGCGTGCAAAGGTTCTTGCTCGTGCTCTCAAATGCCATCCTGCCGTGCTCGTATTTCCCGGCTGGGAAGTTCCGCTTGAACACGCCGCATAACTCCACGTTAGGACTCCCTAGGTGAAAGCATGAGCAGAACTGTAGGGTGGGTTAGGCGCAAGCCGTAACCCACCAGAAGTCATAATGCGGCGCAATACGCTTCGCTTAATTGGCGCCCTACAATGACTTACACGAGTTGGGACGCCTCCTTCGGCGTACCCCTTAGCTCCACGTTATACGGATTGAGAATATGCCTAGCGCAACGATAAAGATTTTCCTGGTTCACGGAGATCCCAAGCGGCTCCGAGCCGCGGAACTATCGAACTGGACAGGAAAGGCTGTTGCAGGCCCCAGAAGCGAGTTTGACGGCGTGCTGTCCCGTGAAGAGTCAGACAGCTCGGGGGTCTATTTTCTAACCGGCGCTGATCCAGAATCCGGAAAACCAGCAATCTATGTTGGCGAAGCAGAAAATATCCGAGAACGAATCAAGGCGCACTTGGAAAAGGATTTCTGGAATCAGATCATCTTTTATATCAGCAAAGATGAGAACCTAACTAAGGCGCACATACGTTATCTCGAAGGGAAGCTGATCGAGCAAGCTCGCAAATCCGGGCGGGCCGTGGTCACAAACGGTCAAAGCAGCGGAGCCCGACTGCCAGAGTCCGACAGAGAGGACATGGAAATCTTTCTGGAAAAGATCAACCAACTATTACCTGTTCTTGGGGTTGAGTTGCTTGTGCCATCTGCATCAAGGGCTGTAGGCGAATCCGAGCATAAGAAGTTGTTCTGCGAGATCAAGGGAATCAAAGCTGAGGGGCGTCTGGCGCCAAACGGCTTTGTAGTTCTTAAGGGCTCTCAGGCTGTTCTAACCGATAGGGCGTCATCGCAAAAGTGGCCTTGGGCAATGAATATGAGGCAGCGCCTAAAAGACGAAGGTGTGTTGGAGACGAAAGGGGAGGCATTGGTGTTCACGAGTGACGCAGAGTTCACTAGTCCAAGCTCAGCAGCAGCGGTGATCCATGGCGGACATGCGAATGGCCTTACCGCGTGGAAAGACAAAAACGGAAAAACTCTCAAGGAAATCGAATCCGTATAACCCTGCGCTCAACCGGACCGGCGCGAAAAGCCGCGCACAGGACGGTTAGCTCCACGTTGAACTCATAAATATGACAACTACTCCCCGCGCCATTATCTTCGCCTACCACAACGTCGGCGTCCGCTGCCTGTCCGTCCTGCTCGCCCACGGCGTGGACGTTTCGCTGGTCGTCACCCACACCGACAACCCCAGCGAAACCATCTGGTTCGACAGCGTGGCCGAGTTGGCGGCGCGGCACGACATTCCCGTCATCACGCCGGAAGATCCCAATACGCCGGAAATCGTTGCGCAAATCCGCGCCCTGCAGCCGGATTTCCTGTTTTCCTTCTACTACCGCAACATGCTGAAGAAGGACATCCTGGATATCCCCGCGCGCGGCGCCTTCAACATGCACGGCTCGCTGCTGCCCAAGTACCGCGGCCGGGTGCCGGTCAACTGGGCGATCATCAAGGGCGAAAAGGAAACCGGGGCGACGCTCCACGTCATGAACGAGAAGCCCGACAACGGCGCCATCGTGGACCAGCAGGCGGTTCCCATCCTGCCGGATGACACGGCGCTGCAGGTATTCCACAAGGTGTGCTGCGCGTCGGAGATCGCGCTCGACCGCTGCCTGCCCGCTCTCATGGCGGGAACAGCGCAGTTCAGGCCGCAGGATCTGAGTCAGGGCGGCTATTTCGGCGGACGACGCGCAGAAGATGGTAAAATCCGCTGGCTTGAAACGGCTCAGGTCGTCCATAATCTGGTGCGCGCCGTGGCGCCGCCCTACCCCGGCGCCTTTACGCAACTGGCGGGGAAGCCGATGCGGGTGCTGCAGAGCATGCTGGAGCCGTCCCGAACGGCACGCGGCACGGTGCCGGTGTTTTATTGTGAACATGGGCGCTGCTATGCCGAATGCGGCGACGGCACCGTGTTGCGCGTGCTGGCGTTCGAGTGGGATGCGCAGGCATTGAGCGCGGATGAATTTACGGCGCGGTTCGGCAGTGAACCGCGGCCCTTCGAAGATTTTTGAATTGAAAGGTAAATAATGAAAAAAGTTCTGATCCTTGGCGTGAACGGCTTCATCGGTCACCATCTTTCCCAGCGCATCCTCGAAACGACCGACTGGGAAGTTTACGGCATGGACATGTACAGCGATCGCGTGACCGACCTGATGACCAACCCGCGCTTCAATTTCTTCGAGGGCGACATTACCATCAACAAGGAGTGGATCGAATACCACGTCAAGAAATGCGACGTGGTGCTGCCGCTGGTGGCGATCGCCACGCCGGCGACCTACGTCAAGGAACCGCTCAAGGTCTTCGAACTGGATTTCGAGGCCAACCTGCCGATCGTGCGCCAGTGCGTCCAGTACGGCAAGCACCTGATTTTCCCGTCCACCTCAGAAGTTTACGGCATGTGCCGCGACGACGAGTTCGACCCGGAAAATTCGGAACTGATCCTTGGCCCGATCAACAAGCCGCGCTGGATCTACTCCTGCTCCAAGCAGCTGATGGACCGCGTGATCTTCGCTTACGCCATGAAGACCGAGTTCAACTTCACCTTGTTCCGTCCCTTCAACTGGATCGGCGAAGGGCTGGACAACATCAACACCGCCAAGGAAGGCAGCTCGCGCGTCATAACCCAGTTCCTCGGGCACATTGTGCGCGGCGAAGACATCAAGCTGGTGGACGGCGGCACGGCCAAGCGTTCCTACACCTATGCATCGGACGGTATCGACGCGCTGATGAAAATCATCGAGAACAAGAACGGCGTGGCGACCGGCCAGATCTACAACATCGGCAATCCGTCCAACAACTACTCGGTGAAGGAACTGGCCAAGATGATGATGGACCTGGCCATGGAATATCCCGAGTACAAGGAAAACGCGCACAAGGTCAAAACCCTGGAAGTCACCTCCGGCGACTACTACGGCAAGGGCTACCAGGACGTGCAGAACCGCGTGCCGAAAATCGAGAACACCATGCGCGACCTCGACTGGAAGCCGCAGGTGACCATGGCCGATGCGCTCAAGCACATCTACGAAGCCTACCGCGGACAGGTTGCGGAAGCACGCAAGCTGATGGACTGATGCAATATCCCGGGGCGCAGAGATGCGCCCCGGTTCAATTTAATTATCAACCACAAGGTTTAAACCACTGGCTTTAGCCGGTCAGCGTTAGCTCCGAATATTGGCCGGGATTTTTGCAGTTGCGCAAGGACTGGCACACGCAGCTCCCTCCCCTTCAAGGGGAGGGCTGGGGTGGGGATGGGGTGGATGGACGATAAAGCTTGTGTACCCCATCCCCCTCCCAACCTCCCCCTTGAAGGGGGAGGAGTGGATCAGCCGGCACTTGTGCGAGCGTTGGTTAAGACGCGTCGTTCAGGCGACGCGTATCCGGACTTTCAGTCCGTAATTCAAACCCACCAGCTTTAGCTGGTGGTTGTTTGAGTGGCACCATTCCCGAGTGCCATTCCAGCGTTCCGCAAGAAGCTACAAGCCCTGCGGCTGACTAGCCAACCATTTTTCGATGTCCGGCGCCGGCACCGGCCGCGAGAAAAGATAACCCTGCAGCATGTCACAACGGTGTTCATCGGCGAGAAAAGCACGCTGTGCGCCTGTCTCGACACCCTCCGCCACCACATCGATTCCGAGCGTGTGCGCCAGCGCAATGGTCGCGGCGCAAATGGCTGCGTCGTCTTCATCCGATTCGATGTCTTTGACGAAGGAGAGGTCCAGCTTCAGTATCTGGATGGGCAGGCGCTTGAGGTAGGCGAGCGAAGAGTAGCCGGTGCCGAAATCGTCGATCGCCAGCACCACGCCCAGATCGCGCAACGCGCGCAACAGCGCGATGGCGTGTTCGGGCTCCGCCATCGCCGTCGACTCGGTGATTTCCAGCTGAATTCCCCGGGGCTGAGACCGTGCCTGGTCAAAGCTGTGCCGACTTGTTCCAGCAGATTATGCGAACGCAGCTGCCGTGCGGAAATATTCACGGCCACGTGAGGCACCGCCACCCCGCCCGCCTTCCATTCCGCCATCTGCCGGCAGGCGTCGTCGAGCACCCATTCGCCCAGCGGCAGGATGAGGCCGCTTTCCTCGGCGAAGGGGATGAAGGCATCGGGTGATACAAGCCCCTCTTCGGGGTGCTGCCAGCGCACCAGCGCCTCGACCCCACAAAGCCTCCCCGTGGCGGCATCGACTTGGGGCTGATAGAAGAGGAGCCGCTGATTCTCCGCCAAGGCCCGCCGCAGGTCGTGCTCCAGCTTCATGCGCAGGGTGGCGGCGGCATTCATCTCCGCGGTGAAGAACCGGAAGTTGTTACGCCCCTGCGCCTTGGCGTGGTACATGGCAGTATCGGCATTCCTCATGAGCACCTGGCCATCGGCACCATCGTCCGGATACAGGCCGATACCGATGCTCGGGCTGGAATGCAGCTCGTGGCCGTCGATGAAATAAGGCTCACCCAGCGCGCGGATAACCTTTTCGGCAACCGTTACGACGGCGAACTCGGCTTCAATGCCGGCGAGCACGACGACGAACTCGTCGCCCCCGAGACGCGCGACGATGTCGCTTTCGCGCACGATTGTCAGCAGTCGCCGCGCCACCTCGATCAGCATGAAGTCGCCGATATGGTGGCCAAGCGTGTCGTTGATGGTCTTGAAGTGGTCCATGTCGATGAACATGACGGCCACCTGCGTCCGCCCGCGCTGTGCCGCCAACAGCGTCTGGTCCAGCCGGCTCTGGAGGCTGGCGCGATTGTATAGACCGGTAAGGGCATCGTGATGGGCCAGGCGGCTGATGCGCTCATCCACGGCCTTGCGCTCGGTAATGTCGGTAAAGCTGGCGATGTAGTTGGTGACCGCACCAAATTGGTCACGTAGCGCCGTGATGGCAATCCACTTCGGATAGTTGTGGCCGTCCTTGCGCCGCTCCCAGACCTCGCCCTGCCAGAAGTCCTGGGCAGCGAGGGAATCCCACATGGCCTGATAGGTCTCGCGCGGGGTCTTGCCCGAAGCCAGGATGCGCGGGTTTTTGCCCAGAACGTCCTCCTCTTCGTACCCCGTCAGACGGGTGAAGGAACGGTTGACGGCAACGATGTTGTTGTCCGAATCGGTGATGACGATGCCCTCGCCGCTATGCTGGAAAACATTGGCGTAGAGATTGAGCGTGGTCTCCGCCTGATGGCGCGCAGTGATGTCGGTGGCGATGCCGATGAAGTTCATCACTTGGCCCGCCGGATCCCGAACCGCCGAGACGAAGCCATCGATCCATTTGACTTCGCCGTTGGCGGCGATCAGGCGCTTTTCCACTGTGTAATGATCCCTTCGCCCCTGCACCACCTCTTCCAGCAACAGCAATTCGCGCGGCAGGTCGTCCGGATGGGTGAACTCCGCGAAATTCATGCCGCGCAGTTGATCCTCCGGGTAACCGAGCATGTGCCGGAAGGCGTGGTTGAAACTGATGGCTTTGCCGTCGCCGTCGGCGAAAGCGATGCCGGTACAGGCGTTTTCGAAGATGCTGCGGAAGCGCGCCTCGCTCGCAATCAGCGTAGCTTCGGCCTCCTTCCGGGTGGTGACGTCCCTCACGAACACGATCAGGCGCCCATCTGCGACGGGGAGGTGATTCACGGTCACCTCGACTTCGATTATCGCACCGTCCTTGCGCCGGTGCCGACTCTCGAATCGGTCGCAACCAGCGACAAGTATTTTTTCAATATGTGCCCGGGTGTCATCCGGCTTCTCCGATGCCTCGAGGTCGGAGATCGTCATGGCCAGCAGTTCATCGCGCTCGTAGCCGATCATCCGACAATAGGCGTCATTCACGTCGAGGAAACGGCCATGCAGATCGTTGACCCAGAAACCGTCCAGAGTCGTCTTGAGGATCGTCCGGTATTCAGCCTCGGAATGCACGCGATCCGTGATGTCGAGCGTAATGCCGATCAGGTGGTGTGGATGGCCTGCGGAATCGTAACCCGGCTTCTTGATGGTGCGGAAAATGCGGTTTTGCGCAAGCCTCGGGCTCCAGACGTTCTCCTCGAATTCCACCATCTGCCCGCCGGCGAGGACGGCCTGGTCCTTGACCAGAAAACTCTCTATTTGCTCGGGCGGGAAGACGCTGCTTGCATCCGTCCCCCCGATGTCCGCAAAACTGACTCCCCACATCTCCTCGCAGGCCCGGTTCATGAGCACGATACGGCTAGCCTTGTCCTTGACGAACAAAGCTAGCGGAATCGCGTCCAGGATCTGTTTCGCGTCAGGCGCCAGCACGTCGCCCAACCCTGCCTGCAGCAACGAATCGTCCTTGTTTCCCCTGTCGCTCGCCGTCATGCACGTAGCCCCTTGTGAAGAAGACAATTTACGGAATATGGCCAATTTAACACAGCCTGGAGGCGGCTGATCAATTGGCCCATCCGCACAACGGCGTATCGCCGGTTTCTGCTTCCCCTCAGCTATCGGGGGTCACCCCCGTGCCCATCGAGAGTCATGACCTACCTGAATCGCTCATCGCGCTGGTGAGCAAGACGGTCGAACTGTTAGCGGGATGATGCCCGGCAGGGAATCCGCGACGCCCTCGGACGCTTTGCGCTCGATACGTTCCAGCAGGTCCACGATCTGCCTTGACAGGGGATCCACCTCGGAAAAGCACGCCTCTGCCTCCCACAGTTTTCCCTGCTCGCGGTTCTCGACCAAGGCGCGAATAAACTGGTGGAGCGCAGCGTGGAGCGGTTCGAGTTCATGCATTTCCGGGATATGGTCATAGTGATGGAGGCCATCGCTATAAAACCAACGCCCGAGGTCGCACTCGCGATGGCAAACCAGTTGTTCGCGCATCGGGGCACCCCGGCCATCCAGGTAGTCGCGCAAGCGATCCTTCCATGCCAGGTGGGCGGCACGCGCGCCGGACAGATCGAGTACCGTGAGCCTCTGCATGAAGTCCTTGTACTCCTGCAGTGCCGTGGTCTGTGCGGCGAACCGGCTGTGGTCCACGTCTTCATAGTGCTCGCGCAGCACTGCGACTACTTTCCTGTCCATTTCATTATTTTCAACCATGCGATCCAGGATCAGCATAACCTGCTCCTTCTGCAGGCCGTCCCGGTAAGGGCGATTCTCGGTGAGGGCTGTGAAAATGTCGGCAACCGCAAGGATTCTCGCTTCCAGCGGAAGGTCCACATGGTGCAGGCAGAATGGATAACCCGTCCCGCTAGGTCGCTCGTGGTGGGAGCCGCACCATCTGGCGATATCTTCCAGGCCCTTGATCGGGGAGAGTATCCGGTGAGTGAAATAGGGATGGCCGCGTATGGTATGCCACTCGTCCTCGGACAGTTTTCCGTTTCTTTCAAGTAACTCGGTGGGGACCGCAAGCTTGCCCAGGTCATGAAGATAGCCCGCTACCTGAAGCTGCTTGCAATCGGAGTCAGGGAACCCGAAAAGCTGGGCCAGGGCTGCCGCACAGGCTGCGACACCGCTGGAATGGGTAGCGGTGAAACGGCTTCTGAAATCGATAAGCTGCGCCAGCAGTTCGGCGAAATCGAGCAAGCCCTCCCGATTAAGCTCGACGCTGGAAAACGGCGCCCGTTCTGCCAGGAGGGAAAGCAGTTCGGCTGCATTCAGGTCCAGCCAGAAGGCATCGCTCCTGGCGACCACCAGAAATGCATCGAGCAGTTCAGGAACCACGACAGACCCGCGCATTTCGGCCAACTGTGCGCACACCCGTTTGGCTTGGGGAAGTGTGGGTTGCCCGCTTTCCAGCAGCGTGTTCACGCGATTGGCCAGGTGGACGATATGGCTACCGAGGGGAACCTCCTGGCCCTCCACTGTGCGGTTTGCACCGTTTGCCCAGTCGATATCGTGAAAACGCACGATCTGCGCAGCGAACTGGAAAGGGTGGAATTTCTGCAACAGCTGATAGCCGATGCGTGCGCTCCGCAGCTTGGGGCTGTAAGCGCTGCCGGAATCGACACACGTGACCGAAAGCCCGCCGATATCGTGCAGTGCTGCCGCGACGATGACGTCCTCCTTGGTGCGTCCCGTCAGGCCAGCAGCCTCGGCGACCCGCATGGCGATATATGCCACCCTTTTGTGGTGGTTCGCCATCGTGGGATTGATCAGATCCAGCGCTTGCGACAGGGAGAACACGAACTGGTACAAACTGACGTTGAATTGTGATCTCACCTTGCTGTTCTCTCTCGACTCTCGTTTTAAATGACTGCGGACGGCATCAGCCAGGCCAGGCGTTAAGCTAGCCTAGAATTGCTGGCGGCCATATCGGGGTTTCCCCGATTCTCCCCGGGTGCCGGGGCAAACGAAAAGTGAGCGGGTTCTGCCCGTCGGATTCAGCCTGGCTTGCTCAAGTTAAAAACTCGCCTGTTCGACTTCCAGGTAAGCGCGATTCACGTTGCTGCCGATATTGGTCTCGAACCCTTCCAGCTTTTGCCATTCCGCGACATCCAGCGTTTTACGGGTCTCGCTGTCGCTCAGACCTTTCTTGTAGCCCGCTTCGACACCGGCGTAAAAGCCGGCCATCTGACGCTGCAATCTGGCGACATCTGCTTTGGTCATGAGCGGGCCGTGGCCGGGAACGATGGTTGCAGCATCGAAGTCCTGCACCATTTCCAGCGTTCCGACCCAGTTTTTGACCAGGGCATCGCGCATCACGGGGATGGTCCGGTTCACCAGGACGTCACCGCCCACCAGCACCTTGTCGTCCGGCAGATAGACCATCATGTCGCCCACGGTATGCGAACCAGGCGGCACCCAGAACACCAGTTTGACGCCCTGAATCGTGCGCTCCACTTTGGTATTCTCGCCGGCGAAAGTTACCGTGGCCGGCACCGGGTGGGTGTTCGGCAGCTTGTGGCCGATCAGGCTTTCGATCAGCGCCACCCATTCGTCGCCGGTCTTGTTGACCATGTCCCGGCATGTTTCCGAGCTGACGACCTCTGCCCCCGGGAAGGAAATATTGCCCAGTACGTGGTCGCCATGATGGTGAGTGTTGATGATGTGGGTCACGGGCTTGGGCGTCAGTTTGGCGATAGCCTTGCGCAGATGGCTTCCCACCTCGTCCGAGGCGCCGCTATCCACGAGGATGACGCCCTGCTCCCCGATGATGACCGTGCTGTTCACCATGTAGCCCTGATTATGTTCGCTCGGCGTCCCCAGCGGCCCCAGCAGCGCATAGACCCGCGCGTTGATTTTCACCACCTTGGGTGGCGGCATTTTGTTGTCGGCGGCGCAGGCCAGGCTATTAACGAACAACATTGAAATCAGAATCATCCAGCGCATCGTTGCATCTCCACAAATATCGAACTGCTAAAATCAGCAGTCTCAGTATAACGCACAGGCCACTCATGACCGCCACACGCAGCCAGGAAGAAGATTGCTGGTCCGCCATCGCACACCACATCAGCGAAACCCGCGCGGAACCGTTCCAGGCCATCGAGCGCCATGCGATCGACGGCGGCTGCATCAACAGCGCCTGGCGCATCGAAGGCTGCGGCCAGCGCTATTTCGTCAAGCTCAACAACCCTCATCAGGTATCCATGTTCGAAGCAGAAGCTGACGGATTGCGCGACCTTGCCCGTCATGGCGACCTGCGCGTGCCTACCCCAATCTGCTGGGGTGCGACGGACCAGCATGCCTACCTGGTGCTGGAGCATATGGATCTGTTCAGCCCCGCTTCAGCAAGCTGGGAAGCTTTGGGAACAGGGCTGGCCGCCCAGCATCGCCACACCCTGCCGCGCTTCGGCTGGCAGCGCGACAACACCATCGGCGCCACGCCACAGACCAACGGCTGGCAGGATGACTGGCTCGGCTTCTGGCGCGAGCGGAGACTCGGATTCCAGCTGGAACTGGCTCATGGGAATGGTTATCTCGGCGCACTGCAGGATAAGGGAAACGCGCTCATGGAATCGTTGGACAAATTTTTTCCCGGCCACCTGCCGGCTGCGTCCCTGCTGCACGGGGACCTCTGGAACGGCAACTGCGCAGCGGACCAGTACGGAAACCCGGTGATATTCGATCCGTCGGTCTACTATGGCGACCGCGAATGCGATCTGGCCATGACCGAGCTGTTCGGCGCCTTCCCGCCACGTTTTTATGCAGCCTACCGGGAGGTCTATCCGCTCGATCCGGGCTATAGCGTGCGAAAAACGCTCTATAACCTCTACCACATACTCAATCACGCCAACCTGTTCGGCGGCGGCTACGCAGCCCAAGCGGAGCGCATGATGGAACGGCTTTTGAGCGAGATCAAGTAAGCAAGCTCCCCTGCAAGACAGGCCTTCGGGTTTCATGGTATAAAGCCTGACCCATGCCACAAGCCACTCTCATCACCCCGCCGCGTATCTGA
Source organism: Sulfurimicrobium lacus (assembly GCF_011764585.1). Lineage (GTDB taxonomy): Bacteria > Pseudomonadota > Gammaproteobacteria > Burkholderiales > Sulfuricellaceae > Sulfurimicrobium > Sulfurimicrobium lacus. Next base: position 2,106,297 of record NZ_AP022853.1, on the reverse strand, counting down.
TGAACCTGGGTTTTTACATCATTCTCGCGGCGCAGTTCTTGTCCGCCCTGGCCGACAATGCCCTGCTTTTTGCAGCCATTGCGCTGTTGAAGGAACTCAGCGCACCGGACTGGCACACGCCCGTACTGCAGCAGTTCTTCGTGGTGTCCTACATCGCGCTCGCTCCCTTCGTCGGTGCTTTTGCCGACGCCATTCCCAAGGGCCGGGTGATGCTCATCAGCAACAGCATCAAATTCATCGGCTGCCTCGGCATGCTGTTCGGCATGCAACCGCTGTACGCCTACGGGATCGTGGGTCTGGGTGCTGCGGCCTACTCCCCGGCCAAGTACGGCATCCTCACCGAATACCTGCCGCCGGACAAACTGGTCGTCGCCAACAGCTGGATGGAAGGCGCCACGGTTGCCGCCATCGTACTGGGTGCAATCATCGGCGGCATATTGTTGAGTCCTGATTTCGCCGCCGCCACGCTGGGCAGCCTGAATATCGACATCAGCGCCCCGAGATTCGCCATCATTGTCACTACCGGCCTTTATGTCGGCGCAGCCGTTTTCAACCTGTTCATTCCCCGTGTGGCAATGGACCACAAGCTGCCCAGGAAGAACCCCTTTTACTTGCTGCACGACTTCTGGCATGCCTTCATATTGTTGTGGCGCGACCCGCAAGGGCAGATTTCACTTGCCGTGACCACCCTGTTCTGGGGCGCCGGCGCGACCTTGCGCCTGGTCGTGCTGACCTGGGCGGGGCTGGCCCTGAAATTCGATCTGGAAAGGGCGACCCAGCTTACAGCCGTGGTGGCTGTGGGGATCGCCGTGGGCGCGATCATCGCGGGACGTTTCGTGACCCTGGAAAAAGCGGTGAAAGTGTTGCCTACCGGTATCCTGATGGGGTTTGCCGTGATCTCGATGATCTTCGTCAGCGACTGGCGCATCGCCATCGCGGTGCTGTTCGTCATCGGCGCGCTGGGGGGATTTTTCGTCGTGCCGATGAATGCGCTGCTGCAACACCGCGGCCACCTGCTGATGGGTGCAGGCCACTCCATCGCGGTGCAGAATTTCAACGAGAACATCAGCATTCTGTTGCTGCTCGGCGGCTACGCCTTGATGGTCAAGGCCGAGTTGCCCATCAACACCATCACCATCGCATTCGGTGCCTTCGTCAGCATTTCAATGTGGCTGATTCACTACCGCTACCAGCACGTGGCGTCTTCATAGCACGACCGGCCTGTCGGGCAGCTCGTCGGGATTAACTTCACCCGCGGGAAAATGCTGCAGCAGGAGTGCGGAGATTTCCCCGATGCCCGCCAGCACGCCCTGCTCGAAGCGTCCCTGGCGAAACGCCTCTTCCATCATGCGACTGATTCGTTGCCATTGCGCATCGCCGACTTTCGCGTGAATGCCACGGTCGGCGACGATTTCCACGTCGCGGTCGGCAAGCAGGAGATAGATGAGTACGCCGCTATTGTGTTCGGTGTCCCACACCCGTAGCTGGGAAAACACTTCGAGAGCCCGTTCCCTGGCCGACTGGCCACGCATGAGCGGCCAGAAATCCAGCCCCGCCTCCACGGCGAAACGTATTTCCCCCAGGTGTACAGCCTCGGATTCCCCGATCGCACGCTCGATACCAGCCAGGACATGGCGGGGAAAGTAACGCTTCACCAGAAAATAAGGCATGAACAGATGCCGCAATATTCTTACCATCGCCCGGACGCTCCTCCCCCGCCAAAACCGCCGCCGCCCCCGGAGAATCCGCCTCCGCCTCCAAAGCCGCCGCCCCCTCCCCCGCCCATGAACGGGCCGCCCCGGTTGCTGCCGGTAAGGGTAATCAGCAGCACGATGACGGCAATGACCAGCGCAGTCACGAAAGAACCGAGCAACAACCAGGCGCCGAAAAAGGACACGCCACCGGCCACCAGGCCACCGAGGACTCGACCAAGAACAGTGCGCAGCAAGCCGCCCACCACAAAAATGAACAGCATCGCCACCGGCATGGTGTTCTCGAAGAAATTCACCCCGCCTCTGGCCGTTGGCCCTCCGGCCTGCCGGCGCGGCGGCAGCGGCTCGCCGTCGACCACCTTGATCATCGCGCCCAAGCCCGCCCGTATTCCGCCATAGAAATCGCCCTGCTTGAAGTACGGCGTGATGGTTTCGCTGATGATGCGTTTCGCCACCGCATCGGGAAGGGCGCCCTCCAGGCCGTAGCCCACTTCGATGCGCATGGCCCGATCCTGCCTGGCGATCAGCAACAGGGCGCCGTCATCCACGCCCTTGCGCCCCAGTTTCCACTGTTCCGCAACGCGAATGGCGTACTGCTCGATGGTTTCAGGCGAGGTGGTGGGAATCAGCAACACGGCGATCTGGCTGCCCTTGCGCGCTTCGAAGGCACGCAGCAGCTCTTCGAGTTCGCCATTCTGTTGCGCGGTAAGCGTGCCGCTGAGATCGGTAACGCGCGCTTGCAGCGCCGGCACTGCCACTTCGGCAGTGGCCAGGCCGGGCGCAAGAAACAGCCAGGAGACAAAGAATATCCGCCACCAAGCGGTCATGATCGTTGCGCCTTATTGCGGCTGGGCAGCCGGCGCGCCGAATTCGACCTTGGGCGCCTTGGAAATTTCTTTCTCGTTCTCGACCGTGAAATTAGGCTTGGTCTTGAAGCCGAACATCATGGCTGTCAGATTGCTCGGGAAGGAGCGCACCGTGACGTTGTATTCCTGCACCGCCTTGATGTAGCGGTTGCGTGCCACGGTGATGCGGTTCTCGGTGCCTTCCAGCTGCGCCTGTAGATCGCGGAACACGCCGTCCGCTTTCAGTTGCGGGTAGTTCTCCGACACCGCCAGCAATCTGCTGAGTGCGCTGGTCATTTCGCCCTGCGCCGCCTGGAATTTGGCGAATGCCTGTTCGTCGTTGATCAGTTCCGGGGTGGCCTGGATGGAGCCCACCTTGGCACGCGCTGCTGTCACCTGGGTGAGAACATCCTTTTCGTGGCTGGCGTAGCCTTTGACCACGTTCACCAGGTTGGGCACCAGGTCGGCGCGACGCTGGTACTGGTTCAGCACTTCCGACCAGCTCGCCTTGATCTGCTCGTCGGTGGATTGCAACGTGTTATAGCCGCAGCCCTGCAGCGAAATTGTGGAAGCCAGCAACATCAAAGCCAACAGCAGTTTACGCATGGTGATCTCCTTGAAAATCGTTCAACGTCAAGATGCGGCCTGGGCGCCCGTTTGCAAGCTATGCATGGTACGCACCGCAAAGCACAAATCTTCCCACGCCTTGGCCTTGTCCGTAAGCGTGCGCAGCAGGTAGGCGGGATGGTAGGTAACGATGAGCGGAATGCCGTGTGCCTGGTGCAGCGTGCCGCGCAGGCTGGAAATGGAACGGTCGCTGCCCAGCAAGTCCTGCGCTGCCACCTTGCCCAGGGCGACGATCAGCTTGGGCTGCAGCAGCGCGATCTGGCGCGCCAGGTAAGGCTCGCAGGCCGCCATTTCGTCCGCTTCCGGGTTGCGGTTGCCGGGCGGGCGACATTTGACGGTATTGGCGATGTAGACGTTGCTGTCGCGTTTCAAGTGGATGGCCGCCAGCATGTTGTCGAGCAGCTTGCCGGCCTGGCCGACGAAAGGTTCGCCCTGCCGGTCTTCCTCTGCGCCCGGTCCCTCTCCCACGAACAGCCAGTCGGCCTGCTCGTCGCCGACGCCGAACACGGTCTGGCTGCGGCTTTCGTGCAGGCGGCAGGCGGTGCATGCCGCGACGGCCTGCTTGAGTTCGCTCCAGTCCATGCGCAGGATGGCTGCGCGACGGTCTTGCGCGTCGCAGCCATCAACGGCAGTTTCCGACCCGGACAAAGTTGCTTCCGGCGTGGCCGCGACACTATTCCGCAACCGCCACATCGGCCACAGGTCCAGCTCCTGAAGCACCTCCCTGCGCGTCGTCACAGCGCCATGCCCATCAGGATCGCATCTTCGCGGCCGTTGGCGGCAGGGTAATAATTGCGGCGCAGGCCGATCTCGTTGAATCCTTCGCTGAGGTAAAGCTCGATCGCCTTTTTGTTGGAGGGGCGGACTTCGAGGAACATCATGTCGGCGCTGTCCTGGCGCGCCACCTCGATCAGGTGGCGCAGGAACTTGCGCCCCAGCCCCTGCCCCTGCCAGTCGTGGGCAATGCCCAGGTTGAGCAGATGCGCCTCCCCGGCCGCCAGCATGAGGATGCCGTAACCGATGGGGTGATCGCAAAAATCGTAAGTCCAGCAGCTGTAGCCGGAACTGAGGGAGTCGCGGAAATTTCCCAGCGTCCAGGGAAAGGCGTAGATCTTGTGCTCGATCGCCAGCACTGCGTCGACGTCCTGGAAACGCATGGGGCGAACGAGGGGGCCGCTCTGATTTTTCAGTTGCGCGTTCATGTTCTTTCACTCATTTTCAGAGCCACTTTGTTGCGGATATAGAGCGGCGCGGCCAGCGCGGCATCCTGACCCAAACCTTGCGCGAACAGCGGTGCCGCGAGTTCGACCATCTCCCGAGCCTGGGGATAGACGCTGCCGTCGCTGGAGATGAGCTGTCCGGCGTAGCGCGCCTGCAAAGCCTCGCCATAGGCGGCAAACCCGCTGCCGGCGCCCACCCACCCGCTGCCGCCGACGGCAGGCGCATCTTGGGCGAGCCCCAGACTGGGCTCGCAGACAGTGGTCCAGAGGCCATCCCGCTGTTCATAGGCCGCATGGTAGATTTCGCCGATGCGCGCATCGAGACAGGCAATTACCCGTTCGCCCGGCGCCGCTGCGGCCAGCGCCAGCAAGGTGGAAATACCCAGCACCGGGAGATCCGCTCCCAGAGCCAAGCCCTGGGCCACGCCGCAACCGATGCGCAGGCCGGTAAAGGAGCCGGGGCCTTCGCCGAAAGCGATTCCGTCCAGCGCGCCAAGGGTCAGCCCCGCATCTCCCAGCAGCGCTTCCAGCATCGGCAGGAGCAGGTCGGAGTGGCGCTGTCCGGCGAGTTCCTGGCGCGACAACACTTCCCCGTCGAGCCACAGGGCCAACGAGCAGTTTTCGGTGGAAGTATCGAGAGCCAGCAGTTTCATTTCATCTTTCAGTGAGACAAATAAACGTCGAATTCAATCCAGCGGCCGCGCCGCTTATCCTTCGACAAGGCGGTAATGCGTGCTTCCATGTGCTGGCCGTGGTCCATGAAGCGGGCCAGCGCGGTGTTTTCCGCGCGTGGCACATAGCCCAGCTTGTGGCCCTGCCATTCCACCCGCACCGCATTGGCATCATAGGTATTGTCCGCTTCCCGCACCAGGGTCAGATTATCCTTGAGCTGCATGCTCGGCCACAGTTTGCGTCCTTCGTAGTAGCGGAAGCCCGCCACGCGCGAGCTTTGCAGCAAAACCTTGGCCTCCGTTAACTGCTCCTGCGCCGAGGCAATTCCGGCGCCTAGCAGGAGCGCAAGCAAACATAATTTTACCCAAATCCGCTTCACCCTATAAATTTTAGCCACAGAGAACACAGAGTTCACAGAGAAAAAGGCCTTCCCGATCACATCCTGGCACTCTTGGTATGAGCCCGACCGCGGCACAAGGCATGGATATCTCTGTGTCCTCTGTGAACTCTGTGGCTTGAACTGCTTTTTTAGGTTCATTGCGCTTGTTGACTAAAAAAAGCTGCGACGTCTTTCAGCTCGCGCGTGCGCGTCATCGGCGGCAGGCTTTGCCAGATACGCTTGCCATAGGTCTTGGTCAACATGCGCGGGTCGCAGATCATCAACACGCCGCGGTCGGTTTCGTCGCGGATCAGCCGTCCGGCGCCCTGCTTGAGCGTGATGACCGCGTGCGGGAGCTGATATTCCATGAAGGCGTTGCGCCCCTCACGGTTGATTTTCTCGATGCGCGCAGCCAGCACCGGGTCGTCCGGCGGCGAGAACGGCAGTTTGTCGATGATGACCAGCGACAGTGCCGATCCGCGCACGTCCACCCCCTCCCAGAAGCTCTGGCTCGCTACCAGCACGGCGTTGCCCAGCGCGCGGAAGCGTTCCAGCAGTTCGGTGCGCGAGCCTTCGCCCTGCAACAGCAACGGGAACTCCCAGCCCTCCTTGTCGAAGGCTTCCTTGAGCAGGCCATGCGCCTCGCGCATGGCGCGCAGGCTGGTGCATAACAGGAAGGCGCGTCCGCCGCTGGCGTGGATCACCGGCAGCGCGGCGGCAACCACGGCCGCCGTGTAATCGCGGCTGTTGGGATCGGGCAGGCCTTGCGGGGCATACAGCACGGCCTGTTTCTCGTAATCGAAGGGGCTTTCCCAGTAGCCCGTCGCGGCTTCGAGCAAGCCCATCTGCCCCTGGTAATGGCTGAAATCCTTCTTTACCGCCAGGGTCGCCGAGGTGAAGATCCAGGCGCGGGGCTGGCCGGAAAGCTGCTTGTTGAAAATTTCCGCGATGGAAAGGGGCGTGGCGTTTAATTGCAGCGCATGGCTGAAGACCTCCACCCAGCGCACGAAATCCAGGCTGGCTTCGCCCTGCCAGTGACGCAGCTTGTCGACCAGTTCCACGCCGCGCTGCCAGCAGTTCTTGAGCCCTTCGCTGCGTTCCGCCTGGGATTCGAGCATTTTCACCAGTTCGCCGAGGCGGTCTTGCATGCCTTGCAGCGCCTCCTGGAAACCGGGCATGGTCTGGGCGCGCTGCGCCGGCAAACGTCCTGTGTCCTGGGAAAAAATCAGGCGCAAATCGCGCGCGGCTTTTTCCAGCGCCGCCGTGGCATCCGGCAGGGCGGTAAAATCCTTGGCCGAGGTCAGGGCCTCGCCCAGACTGTCCCGCGCCAGTTCGACGATCTGGCTGGTGCTCAGCGAATCGCCGAAGAACAGGCTGGCGGTATCGGGCAACTGGTGCGCCTCGTCGAAAATGACGGTGTTGCTGGCCGGCAGCAGTTCGGCCAACCCCTCGTCGCGCAGCATCACGTCGGCGAAGAACAGGTGGTGGTTCACCACCACCACGTCCGCGGCTTGGGCGCGGCGGCGCGCTTCCAGCACGAAGCACTCCTTGTGGAAGGCGCATTCCTGCCCCAGGCAGTTTTCGCGCGAGGACGTGACGAATGACCAGATGCCGGCGTCTTCCGGCACCGCCCCCAGCCCGCTTTTGTCGCCGTTGTCGCTGACCTTGGCGTAGCGCTCGATGAGCGGCAGGTACTTGACGTCCTCGCGGTTGAAAAAACGCCCCTCGTTGCGCGTCCGTTCCAGGTGGTAGTGACAGACGTAGTTGGCGCGCCCCTTGAGGATCGCCACCGAGACCGGCACCTGGAGCGCGGCGCGCACGGCCGGGATGTCGCGGTTGTAAAGCTGGTCCTGCAGGGTTTTGGTGCCGGTGGAAACGATCACCTTGCCGCCGGAAAGCAACGCGGGGATCAGGTAGGCGAAGGTCTTGCCAGTCCCGGTGCCGGCTTCGGCCACCAGGACTTCATGCTGCTCGATCGCCTTGGCGATGGCGTGGGCCATCGCAAGCTGTTGAGGACGCAGACGATAGCCCTGGGCGGCCTGGGCAAGCGGGCCTTGTTCGGAAAATACCTGGTCCAGATCGGGCATATGGGAATAAGCGGGAAGAGTGCGGAAACCGCGAACGCTATCGAGAAAAAGAGAAGCATGATTTTACAGGAATAGGCGGGATGTTTCATGAACTTGGTGTCGCCGCACTGTTTTCTCGCCCAGAGACTACGAAATTGCCGAAATAATCTCAGAAGAAATGCTCGCCTGAGCATTCGGAGATGAAAATTCATACCTGCGAGGAGAACGCCTGTTCAGGCGGAGGTCGCCTGGCTCGCGTTATTCGTGCCTGACAAGCTTTGGCGCATTGCGGCCTCAAAGTCGGCATAGCCTTTTTGGACCAGCTCTCGGGTCTTGTCGATGTCGCTGGCAATGTCGCCGTTAAGGACGCCCATGCCACTCAGTATCGCTTGCGCCTCTTTGAACCCTGTCTCGAACCCGCTGCGGATGGTGGCCATGAAATTCGTCAGTACTTCGTTCGCGTCCTCGCCCTGATGCTGCTGCTTGAACAAGTCATAAAATCCGGTGGAGAGCGAGACAATGCGATTTGCTGTTCCGCCGGGGGTGTTGTCCTCGCTGACGGCCGCCTGGATGGCATTGTCGCCGAATTGCGGTCTCAGCAACTCGTTGATCCCGGTGATCGCCGACTTCAGGAGCAAGGCTAGCGGCTGGTTTTTTGACTGGATCGACACCTCAAGCGATGCTTCAAGAATAGCGGAATTCTGTTGGGTCTTGGTCTCGCTGAGGGTCGATACCTTCGTTCTGCCAGGCTGCACTTCGGGCGTACTGACGCTGGAACCGCGAGCGACACTGTAGTCCTGCTGGTCCGGCAGGCGGACATTGATCGTTGATGAATCCTCTTCTTCGGGCATGGCGATTTACTCAAAAGGTAGACTTAGCTTATTAGACACCGATCAACAGGAATCGTCCGTGCGTGACCCCACTTTATCGAGTTGCTTCGCCTGTCCTGTATCGCTAATGGCGATTCGAGCGCCAGATCGAGAGGATGATCCACACGCTGTTGAAGAACGCCAGCAAGAACCCCAGCAGCCCGAACAACGGCAGCCCGAACAGAGTTGGTCCGCCTTTCACGGTCATGACGATCGAGGAGCCGATCACCAGGGAAGCGGTCATGATTCCCATCGTGAGGCGGTTGACGCTGCGGTCGAGCTGCTGACCGAAATGGTCCAGGCGCTTGAGATCCAGGTCGATCTTGAAACGTCCCCGGCGCGCCTCCCGGATGAGGCGCCCCAGATCGCGTGGCAAACTGGTGACTAGCCCGTACATCTCATTGATGCTGCGCCGCCCACGTTTGAACAACGCGGCGGGGGTGTAGCGCTCCCTGATCACCCTGGTCACAAAAGGAGTGAGATGGCTGATCAGGTGAAATTCCGGGTCCAGTTGACGACCGAATCCTTCCAGTGTGATCAAGGTCTTGAACAACAGGGTCAAATCGGACGGCAACACGAGAGAATGCTCGCGCATGATCACGGTAATCTCTTGCAACAGCGCGCTTAAGCGGATGTCCTTGATCGGTACATTTTCATAGTTCACGGACAGGTCGCCCACATCGGCGGCCAGTTTGGCATCGTCCACACTCGCATCTCCGGCCCATTCCAGCAGCACGTCCAGCATCCCATCTTCGTGGTGTTGAGCCAGCGCGGCAAGCAGGTCCACGATCTGGTCGCGCCGTTCATGCGTCAAGCGGCCCACCATGCCGAAGTCGAGCAACGCCAGCCGGTTTCCGGGGAGGTAAAAGACGTTGCCAGGATGAGGATCAGCGTGGAAATATCCATCAATCAGGATCATTTTGAGTACTACGTCGGCGCCCCGCCTTGCCAGCAACTCGCGGTCCAGGCCTGCCGCTTCCACGGCCGCAAGATCCTTGCCCTGAATGCCGACGATTCGTTGCTGCACGTTCATGATCTCGCTGGTCCAATCCCAATAAACCTTGGGAATCAGAACCGTCGCGTCGGCAGCGAAATTGGTGGCAAACCGCTCGATATTGCGCGCTTCCATCGCCAGATCGAGCTCGCGGCGCAGCGAGCGGGTAAATTCAGCGGTGATTTTGGCGGGCTGGTAGCGCCGCGCCTCGGGAATTTCGGATTCCAGCAGATTCGCAATATGCGCCAGGATACGGAGATCGGCTTCGATCTTCTGGCGGATGCCGGGACGACGAATTTTCAGGACGACTTCACTGCCATCCTTCAACTTGGCCGCATGCACTTGAGCAATGGACGCCGCGGCAATAGGGGTCGTCTGCACGTCCAGAAAAACATCCAGCGGCGATGCGCCTAGCGCGCTGAGCAGTTCCGGCAGTAATTCCTCAAACGGCACGGGCGGGACTTCGCTCTGCAGCTTCTCGAACTCGGCAATCCAGCAGGGCGGAAACATATCCACTCGGGTTGCCAGCACCTGGCCCAGCTTGACAAAGGTCGGGCCAAGTTCTTCAAGCGCCCGCCGTACACGTACAGCGGGTTCGAGATGCATGATGTCTTCGGCTTCCTGCCAGTGCAGGATGCGCCCCGCCCGCTCCAGCAGGGAAACGATTCCCAGGCGACGCGCCACATCTCCCCAGCCGTAGCGGATGAAGATGGTTGCGATTTCATGCAGGCGAGAAAGATCCCGCATCACATGAAGAGTTTCCATAAGCATGACGTTTTGTTACTTCTGGCCGGGTTCGCTCTTTTCCCGCAAGGCTTCTGCCATGCCCGCCAGAATTCCGCTCGCCAAAGCCGCCAAACGACTGTTTAAGGTATGCGCCGCCTCTTGCCCGGCAATTTTACTCACCTGCAAAGTTGCCGAAAGCCGGTTGCCCAACTCACTCAGCGCCTCTTTGACGCTGGCTCCGGTATCGGTACCGGAACGGCGCACATGCTCTACCGCATCCTTAAGCTCCTGCCTGATCTTGCTGCTCGCGGCATCGGCCACCTGACCCAGTGTGTCGAGGAATGCCTGCTCGGTGATCTTGAGATCATCCAGCGCGCTTTTCAGATCCTGATCGGTAAAATCCTTGCTTTTAGCGAGCAGCTCCTGCAATGCCAGGCGCGTCGCCTGCGCGGCCTTCGCCAAGGCGTCGTCGAGCCCCGACAAGGCTGCAGCAAGCGCCAGTTTCACTTCGCCTGCACGATGCTCCGCTCCAAGACTCACGCCCTGAGCCACGGCGCGCACCACCTCGCGTATCTGGTCGGCTTCAAGGCGGCGGTTTTGCAGGGCACGCAGCGTCAAGTCACGAACCCGGGTACGGATGTCGCCGACATCCTGTTGTAGCGAATCGCTGACGGCGCTGGTAATTTCCTGTGTGCTGAGAGGCTGGTTCATGATTTTCTCCTGTAGGAACCTCTGATTAAGGGAAACTCTGATTAAATCAAACGCGCCTGCCTTTGATTTAATCAGAGGTTACTCAAGGGCCTGAAGCTTTAGGTTAAAGCATTTTTATGCTTTACAACAGCATACTTTCCCGATAAATTACGGCCCAATGAGTATTTTCAAGACCGCCATTTTCGGATACCTCTTTTGTGCCGCCAGCATCGCGTGGGCACAGGAGCCAGTCGAAACGACCAATTCTGCCGCAGAACCGGTCGCATCCACGCTGCAAACTCGCCAGGCTGCCGGCGTTTCCGAGATGCTCAACTACGCACTCAACCTGATCGGCGTCAACTACAAGTATGGCGGCGCCCAGCCGACCACCGGTTTCGATTGCAGTGGTTACGTCAGCCATGTATTCCGCCAGGTGGCAGGACTTTCGCTGCCCCACAATGCACTGGCCATCAGCCGCCAGGGCAAACAGATTTCAATGAAGGAACTGCAGCCGGGCGACCTGGTGTTTTTCAACACATTGCGCCGCTCCTTCTCGCACGTCGGCATCTATATCGGCAACAACCGCTTCGTGCATGCCCCCAGTTCAGGCGGCGGCGTCGAAGTCGTCAGCCTGCAGGACAGCTACTGGGTCAAGCATTTCAACGGCGCACGCCGTATACTTACTTTCCAGCCCCCCGCTGGATTAGCGAGCGAATAAGGGGCAGCGCGGCGAGCGCGGCCCTCTCCCCTTCCATAATCGCCTGATGCTTCTGTTCGAAATCCGTTGAGCCGATTCCGGCCGTATTGGGACGAATCACCACGTCAGCCTGCGCTAGTTCGTACTGGCTGATGCTCTGCCCCATGATGCTGAACGTTTGCAACAGGACATCCAGCGAATCGTTGACCTTGGCATTGGCGGGCTTGCTGGATATATCCACCGCAATCACGATGTCCGCCCCCAGGCTGCGCGCCACTTTTACCGGCACCGGGCTGGTAAGCCCTCCGTCCACATACTCCCGCCCATTGATGGTGACCGGCTGAAATACGCCCGGAACACTGCTGGAAGCCCGTACTGCCATGCCGGTATTGCCGCGCCTGAATACCGCCTGCTCACCGCTGCGAAGATCGGTCGCGACGGCGGCAAAAGTCTTGCCCAAACGCTCGATCGGCTTGTTATGCAAAGCGCGGTTGACAAAATTCTGCAGCTGTTCGCCTTTTATGAATCCCCTGTCAGGCATGACCCAATCCCCCACGCTCCCTTCATCCATCTGGAAAGAGATTGTTTGCAAATCGAAACCGCTGTAACCGCCCGCGTAAAGCGCCCCGACCACACTGCCGGCACTCGTGCCCACCACGATTTGCGGCACGATCCCGTGCGCTTCAAGCGTCTTGATCACGCCGACATGAGCGAAGCCGCGTGCGGCGCCGCCTCCCAGCACCAATGCAATCTTGGGCGCAACCACCACTGTTGGGGGCTCCACTACCTTGCTTTTCGGTGCAACCGCACACCCTGCCATTACAAATAAAACAACTGCAAACAGCGCCAATAATTTCCGCATTCAATTCGACTCCAAAAAACAGCCCAGCAGCGTAACGCCACATAAGGCAATTTACAACCGTGCTGTGCAGTTAATATGCAGGGTGCGACAATATCAGTTAAATAAAAAGTAAATATTTAGTTATATTTATATTTATCAATATATTGGAGAATCATGTTTGCGCGCAACATGAAGTTAAGCGTCGGTGCTGGCTTTGCACTGGTGCTAGCCCTGATGGTCACTCTCACGGTTATTGGCCTGAAACAGATGGATGCCATAAACAGCCGACTGGAAGCGATTGTCGAAAAAAACAACGTCAAGATCGAACTCGCCACCAGCATGCGTGACGCCCTGCGCGAGCGCGCCATCGGTATGCATACCATCGTGGTGCTAGAGGATCCGTTCGCCCAAGACGATGAACTGCAGCGCTTTTACGAATACGGCACCATCTTCACCAAGGCGCGGCAAAAACTGCATACCATGATATCCAATAACGACGAAGCAATCGTGCTGGACAGCATCGACAACCTTACTTCGATCACCCAGCCAATCGTTATCCGAACCATCGAGCGCGCAACCGATCACGACAGTGCATCAGCACTGGAGTTACTGATCTCGCAGGCGATCCCGATTCAGAAAAAACTGCTGCATGAACTGGATGATTTGCTCAAGCTCCAGCGCGATGCTAGTCGCAAAGCTGCTGAAGAAGCCGCGCAATCGTATGACCAGACCGAATTGCTCATGATTATGCTCGGCGCCTCTGCTGCCTTTCTGGGGATAATAATCGCCATCGTGGTCATCCGGCGTGCAGCCCAGCAGGCGCTTGAGATTGAGAAGGGACAACTGAAGTTCAAGACGCTGTTCGACACCAACTCGGATGGGATTGTGTTGATGGACCAGGATCATTTCGCCGACTGCAACCCTGCTGCTTTGCGCATGTTCCAGGTCGCTTCGCCCCAGCAATTCACCCATATGTCGCCAACCGACCTCGGGCCGCCGCAACAAGCAGACGGAACGGACACCCGCTCCTACGCCAAGACCCATATCCGTCAGGCAATGGAGGCGGGACACTGTTATTTCGAGTGGCGAGGAAAAAGAGCCGATGGGACAATTTTCCCGGCCGAAATCGCCTTGCACTCCATGACGCTGGACAACCAGGTCATTACCCAGGCAATTATCCGCGACATTACCGAACGCAAACTTGCGGAGGAAACCCTTAAGAAAGCCTATGACGCGGCCCTCGACGCATCGAAGCTGAAATCGGAATTCGTCGCCAACGTCAGCCACGAAATTCGTACACCGATGAATGGCATCACCGGCATGATCAGCCTCCTGCTCGATACGCCGCTATCTCCTCAGCAACGCGATTATGCCGAAACCATCAGCCAGTCCGCGGAAGCGCTTCTGACCATCATCAACGACATTCTCGATTTCTCTAAAATCGAAGCGGGCAAGCTCGAACTCGACCTCATCGACTTCGATCTCCGCGAAACCGTGGATGGGATCAGGAAGCTTTTTACTCCTCGCACACAGCACAAGGGCCTGCAGTTAACCTGCCACATCGAAGCGGCGCTCCCTCCCCTGCTGCACGGCGACCCAGGCCGACTACGGCAGATTCTCGCGAATCTGACAGACAATGCAATCAAGTTCACCGATCAAGGGGAAATCGTCATCGACGCCCACCTGCAAGAGGAGACGCAGCGCGACATCGTCGTGCGCCTCGAAGTACGCGACACAGGCATCGGCATTGCGCCGCAAACTGCCTCCCGGCTGTTCCAATCCTTCTCGCAAGCCGATGGCTCGACTACGCGCAAATATGGCGGCACCGGGCTGGGCCTGGCCATTTCAAAACAACTGGTCGAACTCATGGACGGAGCAATCGGCATGGAAAGCGAGCCCGGGAAAGGCAGTCGATTCTGGTTCACGGTGCGACTGGCAAAGCAAAACTGCTCAGCCAACATCGCAGAACGACTTGCTGAACCACCCGCGCGGACGAGGCAGGGCACAGTCCCCCAATCCTTACACGTGTTGGTTGCGGAAGATAACAGTGTCAATCGGAAAGTGATCCAGCACATGCTTGAGCGTTTCGGCATATCGCCCGAAATCGCTGTAAATGGGCATGAGGCGGTGCAAGCGGCCAGCCGTTCTCACTTCGACCTGATTCTGATGGACTGCCAAATGCCGGAACTTGATGGCTTCGAGGCCACAGCAGAAATTCGCCGTATGGAACATCACAAAGGCACTCGCCAGCCTATTGTCGCCATGACCGCCAATGCCATGCCAGGCGATCAAGAGCGCTGCCTCGCCGGCGGCATGGACGACTACCTGGTTAAGCCGCTCAAGCCGGAATTTCTGGAAGATATCCTGTTACGTTTCGCGCCACCATTATCAGCGACGCATGCCGCTATCGATATGGCACGCCTCAATTCAACGCTGGGCATGGATCAGGCATTCCAACGCGAGATGATCGTGCTCTACCTGACAACAACCCGCCCATTGCTGGCAAGAATAGCCGCTGCCCTTGCCGACAAGGATGCCACATCCTGCCAGCGCGCTGCTCACGAAATCAAGGGGGCATCCAGTTACATCGCTGCAACCGACATGGCACTCAATGCCCGCAACATGGAACACGCTGCTCAAGTCGAAGATTGGGAGGGTGTTGAACTAAATTTGAAGCGTATGGAAACCGCCCTCGATGCCGTGGCACAACAGGCCGAGGAACTTTTACCATGATCGCCCACATACGGGAAAGACAGTACTGGCCTCATTATTTGCTTGACGTCATGCCAAGGCATATCTATAATTCGCACAGTTTTTTGCAAGACGAAATCGAAATCAAATGAACCGGCTGGGTGTTGTGTCATCTTATGTTGGTTTCATTCTTACGGTTATCGGCCTGGTGGTTGGTTTTTATAACCTGCCCACCGGTGACGGCGAAAAAATAGGATTTTGGTTAGGCTTGGTACCCGCCGGTTTTGTTTTGTTACTGGTCGGCGTGGCTACAACCCAGCTTACAAAGAAGTAAAGTTTTCAGTCCCTATCGTCTAGAGGCCTAGGACACCGCCCTTTCACGGCGGTAACACGAGTTCGAATCTCGTTGGGGACGCCAAATAAATAATGGGTTAGAGTAATATCTCTAGCCCATTTTCGTTTCTCCACTCGGAAACGCTGCTAATATTTCCGAGAATCACGGTTTTATGGCGGGCCTCCCCGCATTGCAAGGTAGTGAACCTGGTCAGGGGCGGAAGCCAGCAGCCACAGCTATTTATTGCAAGTGCCGGGGGTCAGGCTCGCCACCCTCATTTTCTCGATCGATATCGCCGGACACGATTTCCACTGGGGTTCCGGCAGGCACTAGGTCGAATAATTCGATGATGTCCTGATTGCGCATGCGTATGCACCCATGAGACACAGGGCTGCCGATTGCCTTTTCGTCAGCCGTGCCGTGAATGTAAATATAGCGGCGCATGGTATCCAGTTCCCCAAGCCGGTTGAATCCGGGCTCGCAACCCGAGAGCCACAGTATGCGAGTAAGAATCCAGTCCCGCTCGGGAAACAACTGCCCGAGCCCCGCATTATAAATTTCTCCCGTGGGGCGCCGCCCAGAAAAGACGGCGTTAACTGGCTGCCCTGCGCCGATCTTGGCGCGAATCTGGTGCCTGCCTCGCGGAGTACGAAGACTGCCGGATTGTTCGCCCGCACCATTTTTAGCGGTTGAAACCGAGTAGCTCCTCAGTGGACAATCATCATCCAGGAGTTCCAGTGTTTGCTTCTCTATATTGATTCTGATTTTGCGCAATTATATGACGAAGGCGTAACCGCTCTGCCTCACTCGCTATGTCGTGCGTTATGGCGCTTTCAGCCGCCTAGGGGTAAGAATACGCAGCCGAATCGGCATTGACCGCCCTGGGCTGACGGGGCGCCTCACCACCGCTTGTGATTGAATGTTTGCCTGCTGCAGGATTCTCCCGCACGGCCGCGCCGGCAATTAGTTTGCTGGCCTTGATTCTTGCTCTGTCGGTCTCGCCGTTCAGATTGATCACGTTGAGTTTTCCGAAGCCCTGTCCGAAATCATTGGCAAAGTCATATACCGCACCGATCACGGTCAGGTCTCCCTGCTTCACCTCATGTGCGAATTTCTTCAAGGCAGCAGCCACTTGATTGTTCACGTTGGTGCGCACACCATCTGCATTGGCTACACCCTTGGCTATCCTGATGCTTTTAAGTTCGCGCCGGATAGCGCTGGATTCCTTGGCATAGTTGCCGGAAGCGGCATTGATCGCGCCGCAGGAAGAGTGGCCGACAAAAATCAGCAACGGCGTATGCAAATGATGCACCCCGTATTCGACCGAGCCCTCGGCGGTCACCAGCTGGTTGCCGATGTTGCGCACCATGAACAGGTCGCCGTCGGGGGTCTTGTCGAACGCCTGGGTGTGCACCCGCGAATCGGAGCAGGTCACGACGGTGGCGCGCGGCGTCTGGCCGGCGATGAGCGGCTTGTAATACGCGGCATTATGGTTTTTGACAAAATCCTCGTTGTCCTGCAGCAGATTGCTGACTATGCCCTGGAGCTGCTCGGACTCGGAGGCCGGCATTGCCGCAGCGTGCTTCGCGGCTACGCCATACCTAGCCGCCGCACCGGCGCCAAGCGGCAGGCAGGCTATCAGGACGGCGATCAGGCTGCTTTTCAACGCCGACATGCTTACTTACTCATTCCCACTCGATGGTTGCCGGTGGCTTGCCGGAAATATCGTACACCACGCGATTGATCCCGCGCACTTCGTTGATGATGCGGTTGGAGACCTTGCCCAGCAAAGTGTAAGGCAACTCGGCCCAGTGCGCGGTCATGAAGTCCTGCGTCTGCACGGCGCGCAGCGCCACCACGTAGTCGTACGTGCGCCCGTCGCCCATCACCCCAACCGACTTGACCGGCAGGAACACGGCAAAAGCCTGCGAGGTTTTCTCGTACCAGCCGGAAGCACGCAATTCCTCGATGAAAATGGCATCGGCGCGGCGCAGCAACTCGGCGTATTCGAACTTGACCTCGCCCAGGATGCGCACCCCAAGGCCTGGCCCCGGGAAGGGATGGCGGTACACCATGTCGTGCGGCAGTCCCAGCGCGATGCCCAGTTCACGCACTTCGTCCTTGAACAGCTCGCGCAGGGGTTCCAGCAGCTTCAGGTGCAAGGTTTCCGGCAGCCCGCCGACATTGTGGTGCGACTTGATCGCGTGTGCCTTGTTGTTCTTTGCGCCGGCCGATTCGATCACGTCCGGGTAGATAGTGCCCTGCGCCAGCCATTTGGCATTCGGCAGCTTGGCCGACTCGCGCTGAAATACTTCGACGAATTCGCGCCCGATGATCTTGCGTTTCTGTTCCGGATCGATCACCCCGGTCAGGTGCTTCATGAATTCGCCGCTGGCATCGACATGAATGACCTTGACGCCGAGATTATCGGCAAACGTCTTCATGACCTGCTCGGCTTCATTCAGGCGCAGCAGACCGTTATCCACGAACACGCAGGTGAGCTGCGTGCCGATGGCGCGGTGCAGCAGCGCTGCCACCACCGACGAATCCACGCCGCCGGAAAGGCCCAGAATAACCTCGTCGGAACCCACTTCGGAACGAATCCTGCCGATGGCCTCCTCGACATAATCCGGCATGTTCCAGTCGTAGCCGCAGCCGCAGATATCGTGCACGAAGCGTTCGAACAAGGCCTTGCCTTGCAGGGTATGCGTAACTTCGGGGTGGAACTGCACGCCGTAGAAGTGGCGCGCCTCGTCCGCCATGCCGGCGATCGGGGTGGCGGCATTGGAGCAGATCACCTTGAAGCCGGCCGGCAGCGCAGTCACCTTGTCTCCGTGGCTCATCCACACGTCGAGCAAGCCGTGGCCTTCCTCGTTGCCGCGGTCCTGAATGTCGCGCAACAAAGCGGAATGCCCCTGGGCACGCACCTCGGCATAACCGAATTCGCGATGCGAAGCGTTTTCCACCGTGCCGCCCAATTGCGCAGCCATGGTCTGCATGCCGTAGCAGATACCCAGCACCGGCACGCCGAGATCGAATACCACATCCGGCGCACGCGGCGTTTCTTCCTCATACACCGAGGAAGGACCGCCGGAAAGGATGATGCCCTGCGGTTTGAAGTCGCGGATGAACTCGGGGCTGACGTCGTAGGGATGCAGCTCGCAATAAACGCTGGATTCGCGCACGCGGCGGGCGATCAGCTGGGTGTATTGGGAACCGAAGTCGAGGATGAGGATTTTCTGGTGGGACATGGGCGGGCGCTTCGCAGTGAGGAGTGAAGAGTAAGGAGTGAAGAGTTAAAGGGAGAGGAGAGAGTTTTTTTACTCCTCACTCCTCACCCCTAGCTCCTCACTAATCAACGTGATAATTCGGCGCTTCCTTGGTGATCTGCACATCATGGACGTGAGATTCGCGGATGCCGGCGCTGCTGATTTCGACGAACTCGGCCTTTGCGTGCATTTCAGCAATGGTTTTGCAGCCCAGGTAACCCATGCTGGAGCGCAAGCCGCCCATGAGCTGGTGGATGACCGTAAGCACGCTGCCCTTGTAAGGCACGCGGCCTTCGATGCCTTCCGGTACCAGCTTGTCGGCGTTGGCTTCGTTGTCCTGGAAATAGCGGTCCTTGGAACCTTGCTGCATGGCGCCGAGGGAGCCCATGCCGCGGTAGGACTTGTAGGAACGCCCCTGGAACAGTTCGATTTCACCCGGCGCTTCTTCGGTGCCGGCGAACAGGCCGCCCAGCATTACAACGTTGGCGCCCGCGGCGATGGCCTTGGAAATGTCGCCGGAGTAGCGGATACCGCCGTCGGCGATGAGCGGCACGCCGCAATCTCGCAAGGCGTTGGCCACGTTGTCCACCGCAGTGATCTGCGGCACGCCTACACCCGCGACGATGCGCGTGGTACAGATGGAGCCGGGACCGATGCCGACTTTGACCGCGTCAGCGCCGTTGTCCACCAATGCCAAAGCAGCGGAGGCGGTAGCGATGTTGCCGCCAATAACCTGCACTTGCGGGAAATTCTTCTTCACCCACTTGACGCGATCCAGCACGCCCTGGGAGTGGCCGTGGGCGGTGTCCACGACGATCACGTCCACGCCGGCCGCAGCCAGCAACTCGACGCGCTCTTCGGTACCGGCACCGACCCCCACCGCCGCGCCGACGCGCAAACGGCCGAGGTGGTCCTTGCAGGCCAGCGGATGTTCGGTGGATTTCTGGATGTCCTTGACGGTCACCAGACCACACAGTTCGAATTTATCGTTGACCACCAGCACGCGCTCCAGGCGGTACTGGTGCATCAATTTCAGCGCTTCCTCGCGGGATGCGCCTTCTTTCACTGTGATCAGGCGGTCGCGCGGGGTCATGATATTCTTGATCGGCTGATCGAGGTTGGTCTCGAAACGCAGGTCGCGGTTGGTGATGATGCCGACCACGAGGCCGTTATCAACCACCGGCAGGCCCGAAATCTTGTGCTGACGGGTGAGGACCAGCACGTCACGCACCGTCATGGCAGGGGAAATGGTGATAGGATCCTTGACCACTCCGCTCTCGAAGCGCTTGACCATGGCGACATGAGCGGCCTGCTGCTGGGGCGTGAGGTTCTTGTGGACGATGCCGATGCCGCCTTCCTGAGCCAGCGCGATTGCCAGGCGCCCTTCCGTCACGGTATCCATGGCAGCGGACAGCAAAGGCAGATTGAGGGTAATTTCCTTGGTCAGCTGAGTGCTCAGGCTTACATCGCGGGGAAGAACTGCGGAGTGGGCGGGAATCAGCAGGACATCGTCAAAGGTGAGCGCTTTTTGAACGACACGCATGATTTATTATCCTTAATATTACAAAGGCGCGATTATACGTGTTTGGTCCGAGGCGGTAAACCGGCGGGTTAAGAGTCGAGCACGACACCAAACCGCTTGCGCTCGCACGGGGTCTCGGTTATGTTGATAACTGTTCTCACGAATCGCAAAACCCGATCACGATGAAATTGATCCTCGCCCGTTTCATGCTCGCTTTCATGCTGCTGTGGCTCCCCTTGCAGGGCTACGCCGCGCAGTCCATGCATGCCTGCCCGAAACATCATGCACACGAGCAACTCGCAGAGAGTTCGCCGCATGAGGGATGCCATGGGCAAAACATGGCGGCATCACACCATGCACACCCCATCGCCAAGGCGAACCTGGCGTGCGACGACTGCTCTTCGTGTCATCTGATCGTTCAACCCGCCTTGATTGTTGCGCCACTGGCGCTGATTTTCGATACCGTAAAATTACCGCAACCTATATCCAACGATTCTTTCCTGCCGTTCTTTCCCGAACAGCCACAACATCCGCCTCTCGCTTTTTTCTCCTGATTTTTCCAAATCGCCCCAAGAACGGAGAATGGGTAACTACGCCCATTGCTCGGTTATGTATACGATATTCAAGGAATGACATCATGAAAAAAACCCTGAGCACTTTCATCGCCGCATTCGCCCTGCTGACCTCCGTTTCGGCGCTTCATGCCGCCGACGTGGCGAGCGGCAAGGGTATGGTCAACCAGGTCGACGCTGCCGGCGGGATCGTGAACATTAGCCACGAGGCCATCCCCGCGCTCAAGTGGCCGGCCATGACCATGGACTTCAAGGTCGCCGACAAGAAAAGCCTGGCACGAGTCAAAACCGGCCAGGCAGTCAGCTTCGGCCTGAGCAAGGACCCGAAGGACGGCTACGTGATTTCGCACATCGAATCCGCCAAATAAACTCCCCCGAGGAAGCCACATGGCTTCCTCGGGATGTTGCTGCATTTTTTGGAGGACCGACGTCCATGAAACCCGATCGCAATGCCTTCGTGCCGCGAAAGCCGCACCTGATCGCCCTGCTGCTGGGCTTGTTCAGCGCATCCGCGCTGGCCGCTGGCGGCCCGCTGCCCGGCGCCAACGTGGAAAGCCTGCTCGAACTGGCGCGCAACCGGAACCCCGATTTCGCCGCGGCCAACCATGAGGCTCAGGCTGCAGCGGAGCGCGTCTACCCCGCCGGGTCATTGCCCGACCCGACGCTGCGCACCGAATTGCGCGACATCACCAACCAGGGCACGGACACCGCGCCCAGCCTGCTTCCCAGCCGGATCGGCAGCACCAAATACACCCTGATCCAGCCCGTACCATTCTGGGGCAAGCGCGACCTCAAACGCGACGTGGCGGAAGCCGAGGCCCACCAGGCCAGCGGCCTTGCCGCGCAGAGCTGGGATGAGCTGGCGGCGAGCATCAAGACGCTTTACGCACAATATTACGTGCTGGCCGGGTCCGAGAAACTGACGCGCGAGTTGCTCGAATTCGCCGGGAGCCTGGAAAAAATCAGCCGGGCGCGCTACGCCAGCGGTCTGGTGCCACAGCAGGACGTGATCCGCGCCCAGGTCGAGCAGACCGGCATGCGTACCGAACTGGTGAACATCGAGAACGAGCATCACCATTCCATGGTCAAGCTCAACGCCTTGCTGAACCGACCCGCCATGGCGCCGCTCGCGGAACCGCTGGCATTGCGCCCTCTCCCGCCCCCCGCCAGGCTCGACTACGGCGCGCTGGAAGCCCGCCTGCGCAGCCACAATCCGCAACTGTTCGTCGCGGAAGAGCGCGTCGTGGCAGCGACGAAAAGCCGCGAACTGGCCTACCGCAACCGCTATCCCGATTTCAACCTGGGCATTTCGCCCATCCAGGTCGGCAGCAAGGTCAATGAGTGGGAATTGATGATCGAGCTCAACATACCGTTGCAGCAGAAAAGCCGCCGCTCCCAGGAGCGCGAGGCGCAGTCCATGCTGGCCGCGGCAGAGTCGCGCCGCGAGTCGACGCAGAACCGCTTGCTCGCCGAACTCGCGGAAAATCTGTCGGCGCTCGAATCCGCTCGCCGGGTGGAAACCCTGACGCGCGACAGTTTCCTGCCGCAAGCCGAGCTCAGTTTCAAATCCGCGCTGGCCGGCTACGAGAACGGCAAGGTCGATTTCGCCACCCTGCTCGATGCGCAGCGCCAGATCCGCAAGGCCAAGCTGGACCTGCTGAAGGCCCAGGCCGATGAACAGACGCGACTGGCGGAAATGGAACGCCTATTGGGAGAAGACCTATGAACAAGACAATGGCACTCGCCCTGGCCGCCGCCGTGGTGGCCGCGCTGGGAGCTGGTTACTGGCTCGGTGGCCAGCGGGCCGGACAGGTTGTGACGACGGCGCAAACGCCATCCGCGGCCAAGCCGGCCACTAGGGAGCGCAAGATTTTGTTCTACCGCAATCCGATGGGCCTGCCCGACACCTCGCCGGTGCCGAAAAAGGACCAGATGGGGATGGATTACATCCCGGTTTATGAAGGAGAAGAAGCAAACGAGCCCGGCCAGGCAAGACAAGTCAGGATCAGCAGCGAAAAAATCCAGCAGCTCGGCGTGCGCAGCGAAGCCGCCACGCTGCGCAGCCTCTCCCGCAGCGTCCACGCCGTGGGCCGGATCGAAATCGACGAACGCCTGAGCCATACCGTCGCTCCGAAATTCGAAGGCTGGATCGACAAGCTCTACGTCAACACCACCGGCCAGGAAGTCAAACGCGGCCAGCCGCTGATGGACGTCTACAGCCCCGACCTGGTATCGGCGCAGAACGAATACTTCATCGCCCGCCAAGGCGAAACAAGCCTGCGCCACGCCACCCCGGAGGCGCAGGAAAGCATGAAGCAGCTCGCCGAAGCCAGCCTCGCAAGGCTCAACAACTGGGACATATCCGCCGGACAATTGCAGGACCTGAGCAAAAGCGGCAACGCCCGGCGCACCCTCACCTTCCGCGCGCCGGTCAACGGCATCGTGATCGAGAAAAAAGCCGTCCAGGGCATGCGCTTCATGCCGGGCGACGTGCTGTACCAGATCGCCGACCTGTCATCGGTATGGATCGTCGCCGACGTGTTCGAACAGGATCTGGCACTGGTGCGGCCCGGCGAGAATGCACGCGCGATGCTCAACGCCTATCCGGGCAAGGCGTTCTCCGCCCGGGTCAGCTACGTCTACCCGACGCTCAACCCGCAGACGCGTACCGTCCCGGTACGGCTGGAGCTGGCGAACCCCGGAGGTCTGCTCAAACCCGGCATGTATGCCGACGTGGAACTGTCCACGCCAGCCGGGGGAAAGGTTCTCACTGTCCCGGCTTCGGCGGTGATTTACAGCGGCAAGAACCAGACCGTGCTGGTCGAACTCGCGCCAGGCCGCTTCGAACCCCGCCCGGTAAAGCTCGGCATGCAGGGCGGCGACTACGTGGAAGTGCTGGAAGGCCTGACCGAAAGCGAGAAAGTGGTGGTTTCCGCCAACTTCCTGATCGACTCGGAAAGCAATCTCAAGGCCGCGTTCAGCGGCATGAGCGGCAGCCAGGCCAAACCTGCAGCACCACCCGAACATAATGGACACTGACGCTCCTTGAAGGAGGAAGAGCGATCGTCCCTTCCCCTTCAAGGGGAAGGCTAGGATGGGGATGGGTTAAAAAGGATAAAAATGAAAGGCCAAACGAACTCTTTCGTACTCGATAACAAGCTGCAGCGAACTCTTCGCCGCAACCTGACCGATGCTGAACAGCGGCTGTGGCAACGGCTGCGCGGTCGTCAGCTCAATGGCCACAAATTCAGGCGTCAACATCCGTTTGGCGATTTCATTCTGGATTTCGTTTGTCTTGAAGCAAGACTGGTCATTGAAATTGACGGTGGGCAGCACATGGACTCGGAGCACGATCGTACCCGCGATGAAAAGCTTGTTCAGTCAGGTTTTCAAGTTGTGCGATCCTGGAACAACCAGGTTTTTAATGAGTTGGATTCCGTCATGGACGCCATATGGCACGCGCTTAAACCCCATCCCCATCCTGACCTTCCCCTTGAAGGGGAAGGAACTGGCGGAGGTAAATAGTATGCTCAGCAAAATAATCGAGTGGTCCGCGCGCAACGTTTTCCTGGTGCTGCTGGCCACGCTCGCGATCGTCGCCGGCGGCATTTACGCCATCGTCAAAACGCCGCTCGATGCCCTGCCCGACCTCTCGGACGCACAGGTTATCATCTACACCGAGTACTCCGGCCAGGCGCCGCAGGTGGTGGAAGACCAGGTCACCTACCCGCTCACCACGGCCATGCTGTCGGTGCCGAAATCGAAGGTGGTGCGCGGCTTCTCCTTCTTCGGCGCATCCTTCGTCTACGTGATTTTCGAGGACGGGACGGACATCTACTGGGCGCGTTCGCGGGTGCTGGAATATCTGTCCTCTATTTCGGGCCGCCTGCCGCGGGGCGTCTCGCCCCAGCTCGGGCCGGATGCCACCGGGGTGGGCTGGGTGTACCAGTACGCGGTGGTGGCGAAAAACAAGTCGCTGGCGGAGTTGCGCACCATCCAGGACTGGTTTCTGCGCTACCAGTTGACCAAGGCGCCGGGCGTCTCGGAAGTCGCCAGCATCGGGGGCTTCGTGCAGCAATACCAGGTGGTGGTCGACCCGCGCAAGCTGCAGGCCTACGGCGTGCCGCTTTCCCGTGTCTCGCAGGTAATCCGCGACTCCAACCGAGATGTCGGCGGGCGCGTGATCGAAATGGCCGAAACCGAATTCATGGTGCGCGGCAAGGGCTACCTGCGCAACAAGGGAGACCTGGAACAACTGGTGATCAAGAGCGAAAAAGGCGTGCCGGTGCTGCTGCGCGACATCGCGCGTGTGGAACTCGGCCCGGACGAGCGACGCGGCCTGACCGAGCTCAACGGCGAGGGCGAAGTGGTGTCGGGCATCGTCATGGCGCGCTACGGGCAGAACGCGCTGGAGGTCATCGCCAACGTCAAGGAGAAGATCGCCGAGCTTGCCAGCGGTCTGCCGGAAGGGGTCAAGATCGAATCGGTGTACGACCGTTCCGGGCTTATCCTGCGCGCCATCGCCAACCTCAAGACCACGCTGCTGGAGGAAAGCGCCATCGTCGCCCTGGTGTGCGTGCTGTTCCTGCTGCACGTGAGGAGCGCCCTGGTGGCCATCATCATGCTGCCGGTCGGCGTGCTGATCGCCTTCATCGCCATGCGCCTGCTGGGCATGAACTCCAACATCATGAGCCTGGGCGGCATCGCCATCGCCATCGGGGCGATGGTGGACGCGGCCATCGTCATGATCGAGAACGCGCACAAACACCTGGAACGCCTGCAATCACCCCACTCCTCCCCCTTCAAGGGGGAGGCTGGGAGGGGGATGGGGGAAGCAGACCTGGACACCCATCCCCACCCTAACCCTCCCCTTGAAGGGGAGGGAACTATTAGTGCACGAGCCCAAGCAATAATAGCCGCCTGCAAGGAAGTCGGCCCGGCGCTGTTCTTCTCGCTGTTGATCATCACCGTCTCGTTCCTGCCGGTGTTCACGCTGGAGGCGCAGGAGGGCCGGCTATTCTCGCCGCTGGCCTACACCAAGACCTTCGCCATGGCCGGTGCGGCGTTATTGTCGGTGACCCTGGTGCCGGTGCTGATGATGCTGTTCGTGCGCGGCCGTATCCTGCCCGAGGGGAAAAATCCGCTGAACCGTTTCCTTATCTGGGTTTATCGCCCGGTGATCGCCTGGGTGATGCGCTGGAGAAAGCTGACCCTTCTCATCGCGCTGGTGGTCATGGCACTCAGCGTGTACCCCGCGCTGCGGCTCGGCAGCGAATTCATGCCCACGCTCAACGAAGGCACCCTATTCTACATGCCCACCGCGCTGCCCGGCATGTCGGTCACCAAGGCGGCGGAGACCTTGCAGACCCAGGACAAGATCATCAAGAGTTTCCCGGAAGTGGAATCGGTCTATGGCAAGGCGGGCCGCGCCAACACCGCCACCGACCCGGCGCCGCTGGAAATGTTCGAGACCATCATCAACCTCAAGCCGCAAAGCGAATGGCGTCCGGGCATGACCACCGACAAGCTGATCGCGGAACTCGACCAGGCGTTGCGCCTGCCCGGCATCGCCAACTCCTGGACCATGCCGATCAAGGCGCGCATCGACATGCTCTCCACCGGCATCCGCACCCCCGTCGGCATCAAGGTGTTCGGCAAGAACCTGGAAGAGATGGAAAAACTGGCCGAGGAAATCGAGGCGGCGGTGAAGGGGGTGCCAGGCACCAGCAGCGCCTACGCCGAACGCCTCACCGGCGGCTTCTATCTCAACATCGAACCCGAACGCACGCAGCTGGCGCGCTACGGCGTGACCGTGGGCGAACTGCAGGACGTGATCGCCACGGCGCTCGGCGGCGAGATGGTCACCACCATGGTGGAAGGGCGCGAGCGTTTCGGCGTCAGCGTGCGGTATCCGCGCGATCTGCGCAGCACGCCGCAGATGATCGCCACGCAGGTACTGGTCCCGGTGAACAGCGAAATGGGCGGACAAGCGGCGATGGTGCCGCTGGGCCAGCTCGCCCGGATCGAAATCGCCCGCGGCGCCCCCGCCATCCGCACCGAAAACGCCCTGCTCTCGGCCTACATCTACGTCGACATCCGCGACCGTGACATCGGCGGCTACGTGCACGACGCGCAGCAGGCGGTGCGCGCCAAGGTGAAGTTCCCGCCCGGCTACTACGCCACCTGGAGCGGCCAGTTCGAGTACATGGAGCGGGCCAAGGAGAAAATGAAAATCGTCATTCCGGTGACGATGGCGATCATTTTTCTGCTGCTTTACCTCAATTTCCGGCGTCTCACCGAAACCCTGATCGTGATGCTGTCGGTGCCGTTCGCGCTGGTCGGCGGGGTGTGGCTGATGTGGTGGCTGGGATATAACCTGAGCGTTGCCGTTGCGGTCGGATTCATCGCGCTTGCCGGCGTCGCGGCGGAGACCGGCGTGGTGATGCTGATCTACCTCGACCGCGCACTCGACGAAATCAAGGCCAGACGGGCCGCCGAGGGCAGGCAGTTGGCGCCGTCCGACCTTTACGCCGCGGTGATGGAGGGTGCGGTCGAGCGAGTACGTCCCAAGATGATGACCGTGGTGGCGATCATGGCCGGCCTGCTGCCGATCATGTGGAGCAGCGGCACCGGGTCCGAGGTGATGAGGCGCATCGCCGCGCCGATGGTGGGCGGCATGCTGTCTTCCACGCTTCTGACCTTGGTCGTGATTCCGGCGCTCTATGCGCTGGTCAAGGAATGGTCGCTGTTCGAAAGGAAAATGAAATGAAAGAAAAAATCTTCGCTGCGCTGCTGTGTGCCGCGCTACTCGCGGGCTGCAGCGACGACAAACCGCAGAATCAGCGCAAAGGATCGCGTCAGTACGACATGAACGCGCTGGCGCTGGGCGAAAGGGTGTTCCAGAAAAACTGCGCCGTGTGCCATGGCTACACCGGCGAAGCAAAGCCCGGCTGGCAGAATCCGGGGCCGGACGGCAAGCTCCTGCCGCCGCCGCTGGATGACAACGGCCGCGCATGGCGCCTGACCGGCCGCCAGATGAAACAGTTCATCCTCCAGGGCAGCCCCGCCGGACGCGGCAACATGCCGCCCTGGCAAGGCAAGCTGAGCGAGCAGGAACTCGATGCCGTGGTGACCTGGATTACCTCGCTGTGGTCGGATGCAATTTATATGCAATGGCAAAGCGACGTGGCACAGGAACAAAACATGGGCACAACGGGCCTTACTCAGGATGCAGCAAAGGGGAACTTGTAATTGAGGGCAAATGCCCCAAATTCCTCAGACAAGCGCACACCAGGCGCGCCAATTTCGCTTCTATAACCGATGTCCTCTCATTGAACAGGAGATTCGCATGTACGGATTCAGCACCGAAGTAAAAGGCTCTTTCGACGATGCCGTAGCAAAAGTGACCGAAGAACTCAAGAAAGAAGGTTTCGGCGTACTTACCGACATCGACGTGAAAGCCACCATGAAAGCCAAGCTCAACATCGACGGCAAGCCCTACCGCATACTCGGCGCCTGCAACCCGCCGCTGGCGCACCAGGCCATCACGGCAGACCCGGACATCGGCCTGTTGCTGCCCTGCAACGTCGTGGTGCGCGAAGACGATAACGGCAAGATCATCGTCGCATTCATGGACCCCTCGGCCGTGTTGAAGCTGGTGGACAAGCCCGGCATCGAGCAACTGGCAAATGAAGTGCGCGGCCGCCTGGAGCGGGTGCGGGACGCGGTCAAGGCCTGAGTCGGATAGGCGCACTGAATTGATCCAGCGCCTCTACAGCTTATGAATTGAACCAACCAAGGCCCGGCTCAGCGCCGGGCCTTTTTTACTGCGACAACGAACGTGAAGATGGGGCGGGAGGCCGAATCGGAACGCCTCAGCTTTTGGCCGCCGAGGACGTTTCCGACTCCTCTTCCGGCCAGTCCTTGATGTATTTCTTCAGCAGTTGATTTTCAAAGTTGGTCTGCTCCAGGACGGCGCGTGCCACATCATGGAAAGTGACCAGGCCCAGCAGTTCGTCTCCCAGCATCACCGGCAGATGACGAATCCGGTTTTCCGTCATGATGCTCCGCGTATAGTCGACAGTGTCTTCCGGGCCGCCCTGGATGAGGCGCGTGGTCATGAGATCCCTCACCTTCAGACGGGTCAGGTCGCAGGCATGTTTGTGCGCAGCCCGCATTACGTCGCGTTCGGTGATGATGCCTGCCACCTTCCGCCCCGCGTCGAACACCACCAGAGAGCCGATATTGCGACTCACCATCATGCCGATGGCCTCCGTCACCAGGGCCTCCGGAGCGACACTGAAAATCTCGCCCCCTTTCACAGCAAGGACATCGCGCAGCAACATGGTCATCAACTCCTTTTTGCAGTTTTGGAACAGCCTGACAAGTCTCATTATGCGATTATTTTGCCTAGATTGAAGAGGTAGTAGCTATTAAGCGGCAGAAAGTGGGAAAATACGCCTTGCCCCAAGGAAAAATAATTCCTTGATTCGAAACTGAAGGATAGCAATGAAACGAGTGGATGATTTTCGCCTGCGCTTTGGCAAGCAGGAATTGGTACCAATCATGATTGGCGGGATGGGCGTGGACATTTCCACCGCTGAACTGGCACTGGAAGCAGCACGACTGGGCGGCGTTGGGCACATCTCCGATGCCATGTTGCCTACGGTCTCCGATCGTCGCTACGACACCAACTTCGTCAAGGAAAAGCTGAAGCTGTACACGTACAACCTCGACAATTCCGACAAATCCGCCGTGAAATTCGACCTCGGCCAGGTGGCCGAATCCACCCGTCTGCACGTGAGCAGGACGATGGAAGCCAAACGCGGGTCGGGCATGATCTTCATCAACTGCATGGAGAAGCTCACCATGAACGCGCCGCGCGAGACGCTGCGCGTGCGTTTGCACGAGGCACTGTCGGCCGGAGTGGACGGAATCACCCTGAGCGCGGGCTTGCACCTGGGTTCGTTCACGCTGATGGAAGACCATCCGCGCTTCCGCGACGCCAAGCTCGGCATCATCGTTTCATCGGTCCGGGCACTGCAGTTGTTCCTGCGCAAGAATGCCAAGCTCAACCGCTTTCCCGATTTTATCGTCGTCGAAGGTCCCCTGGCTGGCGGGCATCTGGGCTTCGGCCTGGACGACTGGATGAAATTCGATTTGCGCACCATCGTGAACGAAGTCCACCAGTACCTGCGCAATGAAAAACTCGATATCCCGGTCATACCGGCAGGCGGAATTTTTACCGGCAGCGATGCAACGTCCTTCCTCGAAGAGGGTGCTGCGGCGGTGCAAGTGGCGACACGATTCACGGTGACCGACGAATGCGGTCTGCCGAAAAACGTCATGCAGGAATATTTCAAGGCCGGGGAAAACGACATCGAGGTCAACACCACCTCCCCCACCGGCTACCCGATGCGCATGCTGAAAAACAGTCCTTCCATCGGTTCCGGCATCCGTCCGGGCTGCGAATCCTACGGCTACCTGCTCGATGCCAACGGCCACTGCGCTTACATCGACGCCTACAACCGCGAGGTCGCGGCACACCCGGACGCCAAGAAAATAGAGGTGATGGACAAGACCTGCCTGTGCACCCACATGCGCAACTTCAAATGCTGGACCTGCGGGCACTACACCTATCGCCTCAAGGACACGACACGCCAGTTGAAGGATGGCTCATTCCAGATCCTCACTGCCGAGCATGTGTTCCACGATTATCAGTTCAGCACCGACAACCGGATCGCCTTGCCGGGGGAGTAGCGCGCTGTAGGGGCAGACTCATTCGGCCCATGGGCGGCTTAAAGGCGCCCATGGGCCGCGCTGCTTTAACGCTTTAAAAAGTCAGCGTTTCGCCGATTTTCATCACCCGCAGCCTGGCTTTCGCGCCCTCTTTCTTGAGCGCGGTGCCGAACGCTTCGGGTGTCCCATCCAGCACCGGGAAGGTGCCGTAATGCATCGGCACCACCATACCGGGGTGAACCAGCCGTACCGCTTCCGCCGCACGTTTCGGCCCCATGGTGAAATGACCGCCGATACAGGCAAGCATCACGTCCACCTTGTCGAATTTGGCGATCAAGGCCATATCGCTGAAAACATCGGTATCGCCGGTGTGATAAATGGTCGGGCCGTTCTTGACCGAGACGACGAACCCGCCGGGGTTGCCGCCATCGTGAATGTCCTTGTCCGCGCTTCCTTCCGGGGCCACCACGGTGGAACTGTGGATGGCTGGAATGAAGGTAATTTTCACCTCCCCGTCGAGCAGATTCAGCTCCCCGCCGAAATTACCCTGCGTATCGAAACCCATCTGTTTTTCCGGATACCCTCCATAGGTGGCCAGCGCCTTGCCCAGATCGAACGTACTTACCAGCTTCGCACCGGTTTTTTTGGCGATTTCCACGCTATTGCCGACATGGTCGAAATGACCGTGGGTGATAAGGACCAGGTCCGCCTTGTCGAGCTTGGCGAGGTCTTCCTTGCCGTTCTTGTTGGCGGGGTTGGTGATCCAGGGATCGATCAGCAACACCTTGCCGGAAGGGGTCGTCAATTTGAAGGCAGAGTGTCCGTACCACGTCAGCTCCGTCTTGCCAGCCGCAAGCACCACGGCCGGAACCATCAGAACCAGGGCAAGAATCCAATTCAATTTGCGCATAAGGCCTCCTGTCAGTCGCTTGTCACACGGTCAAAAACCACGAAATCGTAATCATGGGGATTCTTTTCATCGGCCAGGCAGTTCGTCCGCGACACCTCGCGCCAAACGCTTCGGTCGAAATCGGGAAACCAGGCATCGCCGGCAACGGCGGTTTTCACCTCGGTGAGATAGATGCGTTGCGCAACATCCAGCGCCTGCCGATACATGTCCGCCCCGCCGATGAAAAACGCTTCGTCATCCCCCGCGCAGGCAGCCACGGCCTCCTCCAGGGAGTGCACCACGACGCAACCGGGCGCGCTGAAGGCGGCATCGCGCGTGACGATCACCGAAATCCGCCCCGGCAGAGGTTTGCCGCCGGGCAGCGATTCATAGGTCTTGCGCCCCATCACCATGTGATGCCCCATGGTGAGCGCCTTGAAATGCGCGAGGTCGGCCGGCAAGCGCCAGGGCAGCTTGTTGTCGACGCCGATGACGCGGTTCCGGTCTATTGCCGCGATGATCGAAAGACGCGGCTTCATACCGCCACCGGCGCCTTGATCGCCGGATGGGGATCATAGCCTTCGAGGGTGAAGTCCTCGAATTTGAACGCGAATATGTCCTTGATATCGGGATTCATGCGCATCGCCGGCAACGGACGCGGCTCGCGGGAGAGCTGGAGACTGGTCTGCTCCAGGTGATTGAGGTAGAGGTGCGCATCGCCCAGCGTATGCACGAAATCCCCGAGTTTCAGGCCGCACACTTGCGCCACCATCATGGTCAGCAAGGCGTAGCTGGCGATGTTGAACGGCACCCCGAGAAAGATATCGGCGCTGCGCTGGTAAAGCTGGCAGGACAGCTTGCCGTCGGCGACGTAGAACTGGAAAAAGGCGTGGCATGGCGGCAGCTTCATCTTGTCCACGTCTGCCACGTTCCAGGCGGAAACGATCAGGCGCCGGGAGTCCGGATTATTCCTGATCTGCTCGATCACCTGGCTGATCTGGTCGATATGACGCCCGTCCGGTGTCGGCCAGGAGCGCCACTGATAGCCGTAGACCGGGCCGAGATTGCCGTTTTCATCGGCCCATTCGTCCCAGATGCTGACGCCGTTGTCCTTGAGGTATTTGATATTGGTACTGCCCTGCAGGAACCACAGCAGTTCGTGAATGATGGATTTGAGGTGACATTTCTTGGTCGTCACCAGCGGGAACCCTTGGGCGAGGTCGAATCGCATCTGGTGGCCGAACACGCTCACCGTGCCGGTACCCGTCCGGTCGGATTTCTTGTCGCCGTGGCTCAGCACATGGCGCATCAGATCGAGATATTGCTGCATACGAACCCTTAAAATAGTGCGGTAAAAATTATCGCGCTAGTATAACTTCTAAAGTTGCGGAATTCCGGACTTGGACTGACACGCGCCGACAATCATGATTCCGTCTTTTCCCCCAAGCCGCCATGCAGCGACTGGCTTCGAGATATCTCGGATCCGTTAAAACTTCACGCATCGCTTCCCAGCATTCTGACTTCGCGTTGCGGCAATGGCATGGTGATGTTCTGCTCGCGAAACGTCTCCAATATTGCCTTGTTGACCTCGCTCACAGCCACAACGTAGTCGGACACAGTCACCCACGGGGTGACGCTGATCGTGACGCTGGATTCGGCGAGCCGCGCAACGCCGAATACTGGCACAGGATCCTGCAGCACGCGGGAACTCGCGCGCAGTATCTTCTCGATCAGTTGCAAGGCGACATTGACATCGGTGCCGTAAGCAATCCCCACCTCGATGTTGAGCTGTCGTATCCGGCCATAATTGTGCAGAATCTCGCCGACGATTTTGCGGTTCGGAATCACAACCTTCGACCGGTCCGTATGCCCCAAAGTTGTGCTGAAAAGGCTGATATCGAGAACCTCCCCTTCCTCCCTGGAAATCGAGATGTAATCTCCGACATGGAAGGGACGCGTGAAGATGATGGTCAGGCCCGCAGCGACATTGCCGATGATGCCCTGCATCGCCAGTGCGACCCCCGCACCGGCCACGCCGAGTCCGGCGATGAGCGGCAATAACTCGATGCCGAGGTTCTGCAGCGCCATTATCGCAAACAGCCCCAGCACCAGTACCCGTGCGACCCGCACCAGCAGATCGCGAACCTGAGATTCCAGCTTCAACCGCACGAGCAGGCCCTCGATGAGACGGCCAACCCAGCGTCCGACCATGTAGCCGGCGACGAGGATGACGATCGCCACCATCAGCTTCGGCCCGAACCTGATGGCCATATCCAGAACGGACGCCTTCACCTGATCAAGTGACTGTAATGACTTATCCATGGAACATGCTTTCCTTCGAATGGGGTGATCTGGCGTTCTTTCGCGTCCACCCGGCGTTGCGCAACAGTACGACTACAGGCGATCCAATATGAACGGCCGTTTCCCCTCGAGCATCATGCGCTGCAGATTGGCGCCGATACCTTGCGCCAGATCGAACCACGCCTCCGCCAGTTCCCGCGGCAATTGTTCATGCAGCGTTTCACAAAAAATCGCCAGCCATTGTTCGAACGCCCGTTCGTTCAGGCCCAGTGGCTGGTGCCTGCCATTCATGTCGAACGGCCGCTGGCGCTCGGCCCGCCCGCCCATGGCCCACCACCAGAACACGGCGATATGCTGTTCGTGTTGCGCGAAATCCTCGATGTGCGAGAAAAAACCGCTCATCTCGGGATGAGCCCGCAGCTTGTCATAAAAGGCGTGCACCACCACATCGACACGCGCCCGCTCGATCATGGCGCATAACGGCTTCCTAGCCGAGGCGTTGCCACTGTCCATCGATCAATCCTTCCAACGGTTGAAAATTGGCTTTGTAGGCCATTTTGTCGCTTTCGGCGATCCAGTAGCCGAGATATAGATAAGGCAAACCCATGCGGCGGCACAACTCGGCCTGCCACAGGATGTTGTACGTACCGAAACCGGCTTGCGGCATATCGGGGTCAAAAAAGGTATAAACCGACGACAAGCCGTCTTCGACCACATCCACCACGCTCACCATGTGCAGGCTGTCTGCCGCACCCAGGCCGGCGCAATCACGAAATTCCAGCAGCAGCGTATTCAGTCCACTTAAGAGCAAAAACTGGCGATATTGATCCTCGCTGTCCTGGTCCATGCCTCCACCCGCGTGCCGGCTCGCCTGGTAGCGGCGGTAAAGCGCGTAATGCCGGACGTCGAACACCAGTTCGCGCAGCGTTGCCTCAAGCTGCTGATTGCGCTTCCAGGTGCGGCGCTGGGAACGATTAGGCTTGAATTCGTCCACCAGCAAACGCACCGGCACGCAGGCGCGGCAAAGGTCGCACTGGGGGCGGTAGGTATACAGGCCGCTGCGGCGGAAACCGGCGCGAATCAGCTGGCTGTAGACGGCATCGTCCACCAGTTCATTGGGCGTCACAACCTGGGAACGGGCGCTCTGTTCCGGCAGGTAGCTGCACTGGTAAGGCGCCGTGAGGTAAAGCTGGATCTGGCGAGGAGGAAGATCACTCAATGAGGTCATGGTCGAACTGCCAGCGGCCGGGTTGATGCGGCAATTCTATCAGCTGAGCCAGACCCAGCACAAACGCGGCGCGGGGAATTTCTCGCGCCCCGAGCGTGGCCAGATGGGCTGTCTTCATCTGGCAGTCGATCATGCCGAAGCCCCAGCGCTCCAGTTGCTTCACTAGGTGGACAAAGGCGATTTTGGAGGCGTCCGTGGCACGGGAAAACATGGACTCACCGTAGAACATGCGGCCTAGCGCCACGCCATACAGGCCGCCGACCAATTCGCCGTTGCGCCAGATTTCCACCGAATGGGCGAGGCCCTTTCCATGCAATGCGCTATAAGCTGCAACCATCTCATCGCTGATCCAGGTTCCGCCGGCTCCTGCCCGAGGCGCGCCGCAGGCTTGCATCACGGCGCGAAAAGCGCTGTCGACACGAATCTCGTAATCACGTTTTTTGAGTGTCTTACGCAACGAGCGCGAAACCTTGAGTTCGGCGGGAAAGAGCACCATGCGCGGATCGGGGCTCCACCACAGAATCGGGTCGCCGGGATTGAACCATGGAAAAATTCCGTGCCGGTAGGCCTCAAGCAAACGCGGTACGGACAGATCCCCGCCCGCGGCAAGCAGTCCGTTAGGGTCGTGCAACGCCTGCGTTACGTGCGGAAAAGCGTCGCCGGGATGCAGCCAGGCAATCATGAAACGAAATCCCGCCTAATCTTCTACGCAGATTCCGCCCTGGCAATCGCAGCGACAGCCCGCGCCCGTCGAATTGCGAAAGTGATGCGCGGAAAACCGGATGTGCGATTGTTTTTCTCTCATGCTGCCTCTTGAACGGTAAATGCTGAAATTGCTCGAAATGTAGCATTTGCAGATATTAAAGGGCAAAAAACAATCGAGTCAGCATTTCTGAGCATGCCCGCTGCAACAGGAATGGCCTTTAGCCTGGAGAATATCCAGTTCATGTTCATGAACATGGGGCGCAGCAGGCTTGACCAGCCCCATGAATAAATCCCGTACCGCAGTGCGCGGGGTTTTTTCTCCGCTGATGACCACCTTTACGCCGCGTTGTGCCAGTTTATTTATAAAACCCTGACCGGCGCTTGCTGTGAGTATGACATCCATGTCGTCGAGAGGATGGGGACCGCCGGCAAATTCATGAAACGACATTTCCATGGGCAGGTCGAGTCGCCCCACCTCCTCCGGGTCACAGGGAACAGTAACGTCGAAAATCAGAAAACGGCGCGATTTGCCGGCATGCCCGGTAATACTCTTGAAGTTCTGACTGGTTACGGCGACTTTCATATTGGCTTTCCTTCCCATGATTCAATTTTCAAGATGCGTGTTACAGACAACCTTCCTGTCCTGCCCCCAATTGCTCCGCCAAGAAAAACCCCCGAGGCGCTAGGCGCATCGGGGGGAAAAAACTGACGGTGGGGGGACCGCCAGGGTGAAACTGCAACCACTTAGCAGCTGTTGCATCAATCGCCGATTAAACATAAGCAATAGGCGTACCACCCCATGCAGGTTGAACAATTATGTTTAAAATCAAAGCGTAACAAAAATCCATTGGCAAATAGCAAAGATATACTCGGCTATTTGTATGCCAGAAATGGCGGTTGTAAGTTATAGATGATCCTAAAATGGCATAGCGGATTATTTGCGCCTGCCGCAACAATACTTAGTGGCCATGCGCCAGGGGCATGATCTTCAGCGCGATGGGCAAAAAACACCGTGCCGGGACGGGTATTAGGGTATGACTTTTATCAACCTGATAAAACAAGGACATATGGTGTTAATATGCTTGAATTACGCCATATATGACATACAAAGCCACCCATGACAGCCACCATTGACACAAACATTCCTGCCGAACTCATTTCGCTACTGGATAGCTTCCCGGAACCGAAGATTCTTCTTGACGAGCACTACCGCATACTTGCTGCCAATACAGCCTACCGGCGCGAATTCGGCAGCAACCGGAAAATCGTCGGGAGTTACTGCTATGAGCTGTCCCATCATTACGACAAGCCCTGCGACCAGGCCGGCGAGAACTGCCCGTTGCGAGATTCCATGGAAAACGGCGAGCTCAACCGTGTGTTCCACGTCCATCACACTTCGGCAGGAAGAGAACACGTTGAAGTGGAAGTGGTTCCGGTCAGGAACGAGGCCGGAAACACGACCTACTTCATGGAAACCATGCACTTCCTGCGCCATGCTCATGGCGGCGTCCGCGATCACGAAATGGTTGGCTACTCCCGCTCGTTCAATCGCATGCTCGAGCTCGCCAAGCGCGTCGCAGCACGTGAAACTTCGGTGCTGCTGCTGGGTGAATCAGGCACCGGCAAGGAACTGGTGGCGCACGCCATCCACGACATGAGCCCACGCGCGGCATCGCCTTTCGTGGCGGTGGAATGTTCCGGTCTGACCGAAACCCTGTTCGAGAGCGAGATGTTCGGTTACGAGAAAGGCGCCTTCACCGGCGCCATCGGACGCAAGATCGGACTGGTTGAAGCAGTGCGCGGAGGCACCTTGTTCCTCGACGAGGTCGGGGATATTCCCCTGTCGCTCCAGGTCAAGTTGCTGCGACTGATGGAGGCCGGAACTTACCGCCGCATCGGGGGCGTGGAACCGCTGCGCGCGGATTTCCGCCTGATCGCCGCCACCCACCGCGATCTGGCGCAAATGGTCAGGGACGGGTCGTTCCGGCAGGATCTTTACTTCCGCATCAACGTATTCCCCATCCCGCTGCCGCCGTTGCGCGAGCGGACCGAAGACCTGCCGATGCTGGCGGAAAGACTGCTGGCACGCCTCGATCCAGGCCGGAGAATCACCATCAGCAAGGAAGCCATGAACCGCCTGTTGAACCACGACTTTCCCGGCAATGTGCGGGAACTGCGCAACATTCTGGAGCGTGCGTCGATCCTCGCCGACGGCAATACCATCCTGCCGCAGCATTTGCCTGCCGACACGAGCAAAACAGACAAAACAGAAAAAGGGGCCGAAATTATTCCGCCCCAAGCCCCTCCATTCAACGAAATACTCCCGCTGGAAAAGCTGGAGAAACGTTACCTCGCCTGGGCGGCAGAAAATTTCCCGGGAGACCGAAAGACCCTGGCCGAACACCTGGGCATGAGCGAGCGCACCTTGTACCGCAAGCTCAGGAAGCCCGACTAGGGGTGTTGTCCTCAGCCAGCGCTGCATGCCGGCCACGTTCTGCGTTCACGCCCATCAAGAGCAGCAGCCCAGCGAGAAAATAACTGCCGGTGATCAGCATGGAAAGACGATGGTCGCCCCCGGAAATCCAGCTCACCAGGCCGTAAGTGAGCGGCCCCAGAATGGATGACAATTTCACTGCCAGCCCCCACAAGCCGAAGAATTCCGCGCTGCGCTCGCGCGGACTGAGGTAACCGACCAGCGCGCGCCCGGCCGACTGGGATGAGCCCAGGCAGAGGCCGGCAATGTTCGCGGCCAGCCAGAATTTACCCGGCGTATCGGCGTCATAGGCGACCAGGATCATCACCATCCAGCCCAGCAGCGTCAGCGCGATGGTGCGGATGTGGCCAAGACGGTCCTGAAAGTGGCCGAACACAAAGGCCCCGGCCGCTGCCATGATATTGACCAGCAACACCATCCTGATGGTTTCCTGCGTGCCGAAATGCATAGCCTGCTGGGCATAAATGGCCGCCAGCGCAATGACCGCCTGAATACCCGCCTGGTAGAACACCAGACACAACAGAAAGCGTGCCAGATCGCGATAGCGGCGCGCATGATGCAGCGTGTCGCCCAGACGGGACAGGGACTCCGCGACCATGCCGCGCCCCGCAAAGTGTGGCTGCGGCAAGGCACGCTCCTTGAGAATCAGAAAGGTGGGCAGCGAAGAAAGCGCGAACAGTCCGGCTGTGATCAGCATGGTTACGGGCACAAAACTGTCCGCCTCATGCCCCTGCCCTTGAGCCCAAGAGATATAGGCAAGCGCAGCACCCAGGCTGACCAGCCCGCCGACAAAGCCGATGCTCCACCCCCACCCGGAGACCTTGCCCAAGGCGTCGCCCTTGGCCAGTTCCGGCAGGAAGGCTGCGATCAGGTTCTCGCCGCTGCCGAAAAAATAATTGCTGAGAACCACGAGCGCGACCGCCAGGTACAGATCGCCCTTCCCTACCAGCGCCAGTGCGGCGGTGAAAGCCACGCAGCCGATGGTAGTGACAAGCAGGAGTCTCTTCTTGGCACCGAACGCGTCAGCATAAGCGCCCACGGCCGGCGCCGTTACCATGACGAGAAAATAAGACAGCGCAAGAGCTGCCGACCAGGCGAATGTGCCCCAGTCCTTTCCCTGCGCCACCACGGACACGAAGTAGGCATTGAAAACAGCGGTAATCACCACTGTGGTATAGCCCGAGTTGGCGAAATCGTACATCGCCCAGGCCCAAACCTCGCGCGGACGCACGCCTTCGGCCAGAATTTTTGCGCTCATGCCAGTATTAACCTAGAAACCTTGGTTGGACGTGGTGGAGTATGTGGTTTTTACGGTGCAGGGCAAGGCGCAACGACGCGGAATGGCTATTCCATTCCAAGGAGATGCAACGCCGCCATGCGCCGCAAAAACCGCATAATCCGCCGCGGAGCGATGATGCTAAACAGGTGAACCCATAATTCACGGATAAACCAGTTAAATCCATTGCGTGATGTACTCATTAAGAAAGCGGTCAACTGAGGTTTTTAGGTTTTATCCGTCATAAAATGACGGTTGAAGCATAGCAGACATAGGGATATATTGGCCCTTTCCCGTTGCGTGAATAAGGAGTTTGCCATGACCGATATCACCGCATTGCTCGGCGGAGAAGCCGAGAGTCTGCTAACCCACCAGTGCAAAGTATCCAAGGACATGCTGCACCTGCCCGGCCCGGATTACGTGGATCGCATCGTGTCCCAGAAAGACCTGCGCCCCGGCGTGCTGCGCGCCATGCAGACCCTGTTCGACCACGGGCGCATGGGGGGCTCCGGCTACCTCTCCATCCTGCCGGTGGACCAGGGCATCGAACACTCCGGCGGCGCTTCCTTCGCCCCCAACCCGATCTATTTCGACCCGGAAAACATCGTCAAACTCGCCATCGAGGGCGGCTGCAACGCGGTAGCCTCGACCCTCGGCGTGCTCGGCTCGGTGGCGCGCAAATACGCGCACAAGATTCCCTTCATCGTGAAAATAAATCACAACGAGATACTGTCGCTGCCGGAAATCTACGACCAGACCCTGTTCGCCAGCGTGGACCAGGCATTCGACATGGGCGCGGTCGCCATCGGCGCCACCGTGTACTATGGCTCCCCGGAGTCGCGGCGCCAGATCCAGGAAATCAGCGAAGCTTTCGCCCACGCCCACGAACTGGGCATGGCCACCATCCTCTGGGCCTATTTGCGCAATCCCGGCTTCAAGAAGGACGGCATCGACTACCAC
Source organism: Sulfurimicrobium lacus (assembly GCF_011764585.1). Taxonomy (GTDB): domain Bacteria; phylum Pseudomonadota; class Gammaproteobacteria; order Burkholderiales; family Sulfuricellaceae; genus Sulfurimicrobium; species Sulfurimicrobium lacus. The sequence continues at coordinate 2,065,980 of NZ_AP022853.1, read as the reverse complement.
ACCAGCGCCGACCTCACCGGCCAGGCCAACCACCTCGCCGCCACCATCGAGGCGGACATCGTCAAGCAGAAGCAGGCCGAGAACAACGGCGGTTACACCGCCATCAAGTTCGGCAAGACTCACCCCAAGGTATACAGCGAACTCACCAGCGACCACCCCATCGACCTGACCCGCTACCAGGTGGTGAATTGCTTCATGGGCCGCGCAGGCATGATCAATTCCGGTGGCGCATCGGGCGGCGCGGACGACCTCGCTCAAGCGGTACGCACTGCGGTGATCAACAAACGCGCTGGCGGAATGGGGCTGATCTCCGGACGCAAAGCGTTCCAGAAACCCATGGCGGACGGCGTGAAACTGCTGAATGCGATTCAGGACGTGTATCTGGCAAAAAATGTGACGGTGGCGTAACAGTCACGAAAAACGCCCCTGCTCAGGAATGAGCAGGGGCGTAGCGGGTGTCGACTCAGCCCACCCGAATTCAGTTCTTGTAGGCTTCGACCGGAACGCTGATTTGGACTTCGTCGCTCACCGCCGGTATGTACTTGGTCAACCCGAAATCAGAGCGCCTGATGGTCGCAGTGACATCGCCGGCGCACATCGCCTTCTTGTTCGCCGGATGGCTGCCGCACTGGAAACCGTTCACCGAAACCTTGAGTGGTCTGGTTACGCCGATCATGGTGAATTGACCTTCCGCCGCAACAACTTTGTTGCCATCGAAAATCAGTTTGTCCGATTTGAAAGTCATGGTCGGATACTTCCTCACATTGAACAAGCCCTCGTCGAACAAGTGCTTCGTCCAGGCGCCCGAACCCATATCGAGCGACTCGGTGTAGACCGTGAAGTCGACGCTGCCCTTCCTGGCCGCAAAATCGATCATGGCTTTGCCGCTCGACTTGTTGAAACGGCCATGTTGTGTCGTGAAACCCAGGTGAGTCACCTCGAAAGTCGGGGCGGTAAAGTCGGGATCGGTGGTGTAGCTGTCGGCAGCGCGCGCAGGCGTGGCCAGCGCACCCATAACAGCGAAAGCAGCTAAGTATCTTTTCATGAAATCCTCCGTTGGAACTCCATCGCAACCGGCTGGCGCCAGCGGCGACGGAGTCAGGTCATTTGTCGCTTGGAAACGCCTGCAAATAGCCGGTTACCGCCTTCATCTCCTCGAGAGAAAGCAAATGCGCAACCTGTGTCATTGGCGTATTCGGCCGTTCATCGGTTCTCTGGAAGACTTGCAGTTGCTTGATCATGTAGTCCTGGTGCTGATCTGCAAGCCGTGGGAAGTTGGCAAGCCCTTCCCCTTTGGGTCCGTGGCACGCGATGCAGGGAGGCGCTTCCTTGGCCGGCAAACCTTTCTCGTAAATTTCCTTGCCCGCGGCCGCCAGCTTCGCATCGACCGGCGCATTGGGCTGCGCAACCTGCTTCGAGAAATAGTCGGCGAGCCCCTTGATCTGATCGTCGGTAAGGTGGTGGCTCAAGCCCCACATGTACTCGAAGCCGGCTGGATCGGCGCGGTGCTGACCTCTGAAATTCGTCAGCTGTTCGACGATGTAGGCGGGCTGTTGGGCGGCGAGTCGCGGAAAATTCGGTGATACGGAATTGCCGTCGATGCCATGGCAGTTCGAGCAGACCTGGACGGCGGTCACCGATGCCGGGACATTCGGGTTGGCGAGGTCGCGCGAGCGTTCTATGTTGGAGCAGCCGGAACTGCCAACAGCCAGTCCGACAGCCAGCGTTAATAAAATTTTCTTCATCTCGAATCTCCGAAGATTCCGACGTTCGCGTCGGGTACGCGGCATAAGCATTTCGGGCAGGAACTTCGACAGATATCTCAATATGCACCCCACACATAGAAGAAGAGCGTGTTGTTGTCGCTTGCGTTTCGGCCCAAGCCATCGTAGTTGTCGGTTGCGCCGTTGTACTTGCTGTAAGCGGTGTATTGCACACCGACGCGAGCATATTGCACCGGCATCCAGAAGGCTTCGTATGTAAAGCCGCGGGTGGCCGGGTTGCCTGAGAGGTTGCCGTTAACGCGCGTGGACAAAGCCGTCGCACCAAGCAAGCCATTGGGATCGCTGGTTATCAGTCCGGTTGTTGGGTCGTAACCGGAAGTCTGGTTCGCTGTGTTAGTGGAGCCGGTCAGGTTGAAGTAGGCCAAACTGCCGCCGTATTTGGCCTGGTAGACATAGGACAACTTGGCGCGGAACGTGTTGGTCGTATCGGAATTATTGGGGTCTGCCAGGGGAGTAACTCCGTCTGCAGCAACAAACCCCAAAGGCGACCCGGCCCCGGCATTGCCGGCGACAGTGTTTGCCGAATAGTTCGTTCTTTGCCGCATGTAGGCAAGCTGTGCCGTGATCGTGTGCGGATCGAGAATGTACTGGTATTGAGCATCGAGACCGGTACTCAATATTTTGGAAACGCTGTTCGGATCGGATGTGTCCGTAGGGTCATCGTAGATGTGCGCGATATTTCCGGAAGTGCCTACCATGATGTTATGCGGCCCCCACTCGTGCGTTAGCGCCAGCCGCCAATAGGGGTTGTTACTGCCCTGCAGGTGTGTCGTACCCACATTGTCACTTCCCATTGAAAACGGGGAGAAAACCCCGTTGGCCGTGCGATATTCGCCCAATTCCGCATAGAGCAGCTTGTTCAGATACATATACGCGGTAAGGCCCGCGACATTACCGCCGGAACTGTTGCCGGGATACGGCGTGGCCGCATCGTTGAACTGGTTGGCGGGCACACCGGCCCCTGGAACATATTGCATCCAGGCTGAGGCAGTGTTCCATGGATCGGAAACCGAGGGATTGTTGTTCAGGCTGACGCCGAAGATCAGATCCCGCTTCGGGCTGATGAACCGGTCGGCATAGCGGATATCGACGTTATCCATCGAGGAATGGCCATGCCATTCCCCATTGACGCCTTGTGCCGCGTAGTTATCGTAGGTCCACTGGATGAACGCGCCGATATTATCGGTGATTTTGCCGCCGGCGAAAACGCTCCCGCCCCCGATAACGGGCTTACCGTTTTTGGCGAAATCCGCTGCCGGATTGTCGCTTTTCGAGGTGTCGCTGACCTTGGTGTAAGAGGCGTATCCCATAACCGACAACGGCACAGCGACACGGTCGCCTATGGTGTAACCGGTCAACTTGAACGCGCGACCGTAGGGCGTCAGTTCTGGAAACTGCCCGCCGGCGTGGCAAGCCACACAGTTTTGCCCGGTTTGGCGTGCAAAAAGCGGCAGTGCCTGCGCATCGATGGGGAGCATCGACGCGGATATTCCCAGCACGCCGAACACCAGAGCCACATTGCGCAAAGCGCCTCGTGACACCCCCACCGTAAATCTTCTCATGGTTATTCTCATTGTTCCCCCGGTATGTAAGGTGCTCATCATGCGTACTCGCCAGCTTGTCCCTCTCGAGGACTTGCTGCTGGCTCGCACACAATTTGTAACCTGGAAACACTTTAAACCGGCGGTACTTACAAGAACCTTACGGCAGACAACGAGACGCTCTTCGCTCCATGGCTAATTAATGGTGCCCTTCTTCCTCTTCGTTCCCCAGCGGCCATAACTGGTGCGTGTCCAGCAGCAGGCGGTAGAAGGACTCCGAAGATTCCAGTTGCGCCAATGAGCCGGCCAGGCGCGCCCCCATGGCTTGACGGCGCGCCAGCAGCACGTCGTTCAGCCCGGATTCGCCAAGGGCATAGGCTCGGGCCATTTTGTCCGCGTTGCGCTGCATCAGCTCGCTCGCTGCCGTGGCGCTTTGCCAGGTGGCATAGGACGCCCGGGCGCTGTTGTAGGCCGAGGTGATGTCAGCCTCCAGGCGACGCAGCACCAAAGCCTCCCGTTGCGTGGCCATGTCGGCCTGGGCGGAAGCCTCAGTGCTGGCGGCACGGCGCGCGCCACCCGGCAGGGGGATCGTCACGGACACCCCGGTGATGTTGTCGCTGCCGTTGCGCTCGGAGATGTAGTGCAGCCCCACCGTGGGGTCGGGAATGCGATCGGCGTCGGCGCGTTGAGCGCTGAGCTGGGCGATCCTCGATTCGGCGCGGGCAAGCAATAGCTCGTGGTTGTGGTCCAGCCCCAGATCGAGCCAATAGGCCAGGTCCTGCGTCAAGGGCTGGGGCGCGCCTACCGCCGGCGAGGACGGCAACGGCAAAGCGGGAAAATGTCGCTTCAGAACGGCGGTGGCATTATCGGCACGCAGTTTCGCCTGCTGCAGATCGATTTCCGCCTGCATCACCGCAGCCCTCGCCAATTCCTCCTCCAGTTGCGCGGCATCGCCCGCCTTGACGCGGCGGGTGACCACATCCAGCTGCTGCTTGAGCACTTCCACCTGCTGCTGCCACTGCTCGCTGCTGTTCCGCTCGCGCAACCAGGCAAACCAGCTGGACAGCAGCCGCCGCCCCGCCTCGTGCATGGCGTCGCCATAGCCGTTCTGTGCCAGGACTACGTTCTGCTTACCCAGCGCGGAATCCAGCTCCGCCTTGCGCGGCAAACGCAGCGCCCGCTCCAGCCCGACATTCCAGTCGCGCAGGTTTTCCCCGGTGTCCCTGACGCGCCGCCGCGCTGTGCCGGCAGTCACATTGAATTCGTGGCTGCCCGCTTCGAGCCGGTCGCGCACCGCCTCGCCGGCCTTGATGCCTGACTGTGCGGCAAGCACCGAAGGATAGTTCTGCAACACCTGTTGCACCACCTGCTGCGAGGGCAGGTCGGGGTAATCCCGGAACTCGGCCGCTTGCGTGTAACCTGAAAATGCAACCGCCATGAGGGCGGCAATCCATATCCGTTTCATGCGAATCTCCCGAATTCCAGCACCGGCGAGATCCAGTAAGCAACCTCGCGGTTCGGCAGATCCTGTTTCAAATGCTCGATCAGCGTGGCCGCGTCTTCGCGGTTCATGACAATCTCCATCTGCACCCGGTTGGCGCGCCCGCGCACCTGCTCAGCCGCGCTGTGAAAGGCGGCACCGGCGCCGTGGCCCTCGACGACGCTGGTGGTAAAGCCACTCGCCATCTCGGGGTGGCTCAATAAATGATCGACCAGGTTTTCCTCAAGCGCCTGGGGAAAAACGATAGTCAGACAGCAGTCCAGTTGTTTCATGATTTATTCCTTATTTCGCCCTCACCCCTGCCCTCTCCCACAGGCGGGCGAGGGGGACGGGGTGTCGCTACGCGACTTTCGTTAATAGCAAAGCGCTGGTAAAACATAGGCAACAATATCAGGGTCAGCAAGGTGGATGTCACCAGTCCGCCGATCACCACGATCGCCAAAGGCTTCTGAATCTCCGACCCCGGCCCGCTGGCGAACAGCAGCGGCACCAGGCCGAAGGCGGTGATCCCGGCGGTCATCATGACCGGGCGCAAGCGCCGCTTGGCCCCCTCCACCACCACCTCCGCCAGGGACATGCCCTGGGCGCGCAGCTGATTGAAATAACTCACCATCACCACGCCGTTGAGCACGGCGATACCCAGCAGTGCGATGAAGCCTACCGAGGCCGGAACGGACAGGTATTCGCCCGATATCCATAGCGCGAACACGCCGCCGATCAGGGCAAACGGGATATTGGCGAACACCAGCGCCGCCTGGCGCAAGGAACCGAAGGTGGAAAACAGCAGCATGTAAATCAGCCCCAGCGCCACCGGCACCACGATCGCCAGGCGCGCCGCGGCACGTTGCTGGTTCTCGAACTGCCCGCCCCACACCGTGCTGTAGCCGCTCGGCATCGGAATCTGCTTGGCTACTGCCTGCTTGGCTTCTTCGACGAAGCCCACCAGGTCGCGGCCACGCACATTGGCCTGCACCACCACGTAGCGGCTGGCATTCTCGCGGTCGATCTTGACCGGTCCGCCGACCCGCTTCAACTGCGCCACGGCGGACAAGGGGACGCTCTGGCCATTGGCCATGGTCAGGCGAATCTCGGCAAAACGCGACGGCGACAGGCGCAATTCGTCGGCACCGCGCAGCAGCACCGGCGTGCGCCGGTTGCCTTCCAGCACCGTGCCCACCGTCACCCCTTCGAGCTGGGCGCGCAGGGCATTTTCGATCTCGTCGACGCTGAGACCCATGCGCCCGGCGGCGAGACGGTCGATTTCCACTTTCAGGTATTGCACCCCGTCGTTCATGACCCGGTACACGTCCTCGCTGCCCTTCACCCCCTTGAGCAAGGTTTCGATCCGTGCAGACAGGCTGTTAAGGGTGTCCAGATCGGTGCCGAACAACTTTACCGCGACGTCGCCGCGCACGCCGATGATCATTTCCGACACCCGCATGTCGATCGGCTGGGTAAAGCTGTAGGCGATGCCGGGGAAGTCCTTGAGCACCACGCGCAACTGGTCCATGAGCCATTCCTTGTCGGGCTTGCGCCACTCGTTTCGCGGTTTGAGGATCAGGAAGGTGTCGGTCTGATTGAGCCCCATGGGATCGAGACCGAGTTCGTCGGAACCGACCCGCGCAACCACCCCCTTCACTTCAGGTACACGCGCCATGATTTCTTTCTGCAAGCGCAAATCGAGCGCAGCCGAATCTTGCAGACTGATGGACGGCAGCTTTTCAACACCGATGATGAGGTCGCCCTCGTCCATGGTCGGCATGAAGGATTTGCCGATCTGGGTGTAAACCGCTCCGGTCAGAACGATCCCCACCAGGGCAGTAACCACCACCTTGCGCTGGTTGACCAGCGCCCAGCGCAGGGAGGGCTCGTACACCTGAAGGGACTTGCGCACTAACCATGGATCGTCATGGCTAGCCTGTTTGAGGAAAAACGAGGACAGCACCGGAATGATGGTCAATGACAGCAGCAGCGAGCCCGCCAAGGCAAACACGATAGTCAGCGCTACCGGGATGAACAACTTGCCCTCCAGCCCCTGCAGCGTGAGCAGCGGCAGGAATACCACGATGATCACCAGGATACCCGCCAGCACCGGCGCAGCCACCTCGCGCACCGCCCGATATACCACGTGCAGATAAGGCAGCTTCTTCACGGTATTGTCATGGGCAAGATGGGAGACGATGTTTTCCACCACCACCACCGCGGCATCCACCAGCATGCCGATGGCGATCGCCAGCCCGCCCAGACTCATCAGGTTGGCCGACAGGCCGAACCAGCTCATCAGTATGAAAGTGATCAGCGCCGCCAGCGGCAGCACGGCAGCCACGACCAAGGCCGCGCGCAGGTTGCCGAGAAACAGCAGCAACAGGATGACCACCAGCACAATGGCTTCCATCAGCGCCTTGGTGACCGTCCCAACTGCACGCTCGACCAGGTTTCCACGGTCGTAGAATATCTGGGTGGTGACACCCTTCGGCAGCATCGGCGCCAGCTCCTTGAGCTTGGCATGAACGCCATCGACCACCTTCTGCGCATTGGCGCCGCGTAGCCCCAGCACCAACCCTTCCACCGCCTCGCCCTTGCCGTCCTTGGTGACCGTGCCATAGCGGGTCAAGGCGCCGATACGCACGGTGGCTACATCGCCCACCCGCACCGTCATGCCGTCTTTCGCGGAAATGACGATGGCGCGCACGTCGTCCAGTGTCTTGATCGCACCTTCGGCACGCACGAGCAGCACTTCTTCGCCATCGCCGAGACGCCCGGCGCCGTCGTTGCGGTTATTAGCCTCCAGCGCACGCTGCAACTGATCCTGGGAAATGCCGCGCGCCTGCAGTGCGGCATTGTCAGGCACCACTTCGAAGCTGCGCACCAGGCCGCCGAGGGAATTCACGTCCGCCACACCGGGCAAAGTCCGCAGTGCGGGGCGGATCACCCAGTCGAGCAGGCTGCGCCGTTCGGCCAGGGAAAGGTCACCGCCTTCGATGGTGAACATCAGCATTTCGCCCAGCGGGGTAGTGATCGGCGCCATGCCGCCGCTGATATTGGGAGGCAGGTCCTTCATCACGTTGGCCAGCCGTTCGCCCACCTGGTTGCGCGCCCAGTAGATGTCCGTGCCGTCCTCGAAGTCCAGCGTGATGTCGGTCAGGGCGTATTTGGAAACGGAACGCAGCATTTTCTTGTTCGGGATGCCGAGCAACTCCACCTCGATGGGCGCGGCAATGCGCGCTTCCACTTCTTCCGGCGTCATGCCCGGCGCCTTGATGATGATCTTTACCTGGGTCGAGGAAACGTCCGGAAAGGCGTCGATAGGAAGGTTCTTGAGAGCATAGCCGCCCCCGCCGATCAGCAGCAGGGTCAGCAATACCATGAGCAGGCGCTGGGTCAGCGCAAATTCTATGACTCTGGCCAGCATGGTTATTCCCCGCCCTTGCCGACGCCCTGCCACGCGGCTTTAAGCGCCACGGTGCCCTTCACCACCACCCGCTCGTTGCCGCGCAGTTCGCCCCCGATGGTCGCCGCGCCAGTGGTCTGCCCCATTATCCTGACTGGTTGCAGGCGATATCCGGCAGCTGTCTGCACAAAAACGTAGGTCTGGTTTTCCGCTCGCACCAAAGCGGAGTTTGGCACACTCCACTGCTTGGGGCCGACAGCCATACCCACTACGGCTTCGACGAACTGGCCGGGGCGAAGATTGTCGGCGCCGTCGGTAATTTCGGCACGCACCATGACGGTCTGATTGGCTTCGGCGACGCTACGGCCGACAGAAATCACCTTGCCGCTGGCCGTCGCCGCCGGCACGCGCACTGACGCGCCCGCCTGAAGGCCGCCGGCCTGTGCCAGGGGAACCTGTATTTCGAGCCACAGGGGGGACAGCCTGGCCACCTTGAACAAGGGAGCTGCGGCATCCACACGCTGTCCCGGCGCGACCATCTGCTCCAGCACCACGCCGTCAATGGGCGTCGCTACTTCGAGCGCACTGTCGATGGTATGGCCGGCTTGCAGCTTCGACATGGAGGCATTGCTCATGCCGGCCAGCCGCAACGCCTGACGCTTCTCGCTGGCCGCCGCCGCCTGCGTCGCGGCGTTGTTCCTTGCCGCAAGATAGCGGCTTTCCGCCACGATGCCGTCCTTGAACAGTTTCTCGTCGCGGCTCAAGGTGTTCTGCGCCAATTGCGCTTGCAGGGCCGTCTGCAGAAAATCGCGCTGTAATTCAGCCAGCATCGGGCTTTGCAGGCGCACCAGCGTCTGGCCTTTTTTCACCGGCTGATTGACCGCCACCTCCATGCTCTCGACCATGCCCGCCAGAGGCGCGCTGACGATGCGGATCTGCTGGTTGGGAATGACCACCTGTGCCGGCAGGCCGTTTCCGGCGGCACTCGAAGGTGCGGCCAGCGGTACTGTTTCGATTCCCAGCGCCTGGGATTGCTTGGCCGTCATCGGAATATCGTTGGCGGCAGCCGCCACCCCGGTCCAGCACATGATAACGACGGATAAAACGCGGATTAAATGCATATTGATTCCCTTCCCTCCATGGACATGGAGGTAATGCTTTGTTTGGAACTACCACTGCCGAGGCTTCGCATGCGAAACCACGGCACGACGACAAAGACTAAATCAGGGCCGCAGGGGGAGCTTGCGAGAACGGACGGGAATAAATCAGCGGCCCGCCGGGGAGCGTAGTGACAACGGAAGGCGCCAGGAAAGGCAACTGGAAGAAAACGGTGGAGAAAGATAACGCTGATGCGGCCAGGGCGGGTTGATCGTCAGCATGCAACGATATCGACCTGTTCTGACGGTACTCCTGGACCATGGCAATGGCCGGCGCATCGCTCCGATCCGCCATGAAAGCAGGCTTGCCGGAATCTGCGACGACAAGTTCGTCCACCCCGTCCAGGTGCACCCCACTCGCACCGCCAATGCCATGCGTATGCGCGTGCAGCAAGGGCGCAAAGCACTGTAGCAGTGCCAGCAGAAGGAGGAGAACAAATTTGTTCCGGCTGGTAGACATGGGGGCGATATTAAACTTGGTCTAAATTCAACGCAAGCTAAATCAACTCAGGCGAAGACGCTCAAATCTTCGGCAAGGTCACGCCGACCTGCCCCTGATACTTGCCGCCCCGGTCCTTGTAGGAGGTTTCGCACACTTCGTCGGACTCGAAAAACAGCACTTGGGCCACGCCTTCGTTGGCGTATATCTTTGCCGGCAAGGGTGTGGTATTGGAAAATTCCAGCGTCACGTAGCCTTCCCATTCCGGCTCGAAGGGGGTGACGTTGACGATGATGCCGCAGCGCGCGTAGGTGGATTTACCCAGGCAAATGGTGAGAACGTTGCGCGGGATGCGGAAGTACTCCACGGTGCGCGCCAGGGCAAAGGAATTGGGCGGGATGATGCAGTAGTCCGCATGCACCTCGACAAAGGAATTGGGATCGAAGTTCTTGGGATCGACGATGGTGCTGTTGATGTTGGTAAAGAGCTTGAATTCGTTGGAGCAGCGGATGTCGTAGCCGTAGCTCGAAGTGCCGTAGGACACGATCTTGCGCCCGTCCACCTCGCGCACCTGGCCTGCCTCGAACGGCTCGATCATGCCGGTTTGCTCCGCCATGCGGCGGATCCACTTGTCTGATTTAATGCTCATTTCTCAACCTTTGTCCGAAAAGAAAACGGCCAGCTTTGGGCTGGCCGTCATTCTACTTGAATCCGCGAATCAGGTGTTCTGGATCACGATGTTCGGGAAGCGTGCGCTGAAGTCCTGCGCCTGCTCCGCCACCCGGATCGCCACGCGGCGGGCGATACCGCGGTAGATCTGGGAAATGCGCGAATCCGGTTCTGCCGCCACGGTCGGGTTGCCCGAGTCGGTTTCCTCGCGGATGCGAATGTCCAGCGGCAGCGAGCCGAGGAATTCCACGTCATAGTCCTGGCACATCTTCTCGCCGCCACCGGTGCCGAAGATACGTTCTTCGTGGCCGCAGTTGGAGCAGATATGCAGACTCATGTTCTCCACGATACCGAGGATGGGAATGCCCACCTTTTCGAACATCTTGAGCCCCTTGCGCGCGTCGATCAGGGCGATGTCCTGCGGCGTGGTGACGATCACCGCTCCGGTGACCGGCACGCGCTGCGCCAGGGTCAGCTGGATGTCGCCGGTACCAGGCGGCAGGTCGACCACCAGGTAGTCGAGGTCTTTCCACTTGGTGTCGTTGAGCAGTTGTTCCAGCGCCTGGGTGACCATCGGGCCGCGCCATACCATGGGCTGCTCCACATCCACCAGGAAGCCGATGGACATGGCCTGCAGGCCGTGGCCCATCAGGGGTTCGAGGCTCTGGCCGTCGGCGGAGTCGGGGCGGCCGGTGATGCCCAGCATGGTGGGCTGGGACGGACCGTAAATGTCCGCGTCCATGATGCCGACAGAAGCGCCTTCAGCCAATAGCGCCAGCGCCAGATTCACGGCGGTGGTGGATTTGCCCACACCGCCCTTGCCGGACGCCACCGCGATCACGTTCTTCACGCCGGGGATGAGCTTGACGCCCTTCTGCACCGCGTGGGAGACGATCTTCTGGCTCATGTTGACGGTTACGTCGCTCACGCCGGCGATCGTTTTCAACTTGTCCGTCACCAGCTTCTTGATGTCGTCCATCACGCTCTTGGCGGGATAGCCCAACACCACGTCCACAGAAACCTTGCCGCCGTCCACCTTGATGTTCTTGGCGGACTTGCTGGACATGTAATCCTTCTTGGTATGCGGATCGATCAAATCCTTGAGTGCATCCTGCACTTGCTGTTCAGAAACGGCCATGCTTGCTCCTAAATAAATCCGGGCTATTGCGAAAAATAGCAGAGTTTAAACAATAAAAAGTAGCGCGCATACTACATGCGGCCGACTTTGTTACAATTTCAGCTTTTCAGTTCCGAGTTTCCCATGACACGCAAAATCCTGGTCACGTCCGCCCTGCCCTATGCTAACGGCAGCATCCACCTGGGGCACCTGGTGGAATACATCCAGACCGATATCTGGGTACGGTTTCACAAAATGCAAGCGGACACCCAGTGTTTCTATGTTTGCGCCGACGACACCCACGGCACGCCCATCATGCTGCGCGCCGAAAAGGAAGGCGTCACGCCGGAACAGCTGATTGCGCGGGTATGGCAGGAGCATTTCGACGATTTCGCCGCGTTCCATGTAGCTTTCGACAACTACGGCTCGACCAACTCGGACGAGAACAAGGCATGCGCGCAGGACATCTACCGCACCCTTAAAAAGAACGACCTGATCGAGGTGCGGTCCATCGAGCAGTTCTACGACCCGGTCAAAAACATGTTCCTGCCCGACCGCTTCATCAAGGGCGAATGCCCCAAGTGCCATGCCAAAGACCAATATGGCGACAATTGCGAAGTCTGCGGCGCGGCCTATGCTCCCACTGACCTGATCGAACCTTTTTCCGCCGTGTCCGGTGCCAAGCCTGAACTGCGTAACTCTGACCATTATTTCTTCAAGCTCTCAGCCGACTCCTGCCAGCAATTCCTGCGCGAATGGACGCGTAGCGGTTCGCTGCAAGCCGAGGCCGCCAACAAGATGCAGGAATGGCTGGGCGGCGAAGGCGAGAACAAGCTGAGCGACTGGGACATTTCGCGCGATGCGCCTTACTTCGGCTTCGAGATCCCCGATGCGCCAGGCAAATACTTTTATGTTTGGCTGGATGCGCCCGTCGGCTATATGGGCAGTTTCAAGCAACTGTGCGCGCAGAACGGCCTCGATTTCGACGAATACTGGAAGCAAGGCTCCGAAACCGAGCTGTACCATTTCATCGGCAAGGACATCCTCTATTTCCACGCTTTGTTCTGGCCCGCGATGCTGCAACACGCCGGATTCCGCACCCCGACCAAACTGTTTGCGCATGGGTTCCTGACCGTCAACGGGCAGAAAATGTCCAAGTCGCGCGGCACCTTCATCACCGCACGCAGCTACATCGACCACATCAGGAACACCGAATACCTGCGCTACTACTACGCTGCCAAGCTGAACGGCACGATGGAAGACATCGACCTGAACCTTGAGGATTTCGTGGCGAAGGTGAACAGCGATCTGATCGGGAAGTACATCAACATCGCCAGCCGCTGCGCTGGGTTCCTGACCAAGTTCTTTGACGGCAAGCTGGCCTTCGCAGATTCCAAACCACTGCTCGACGGCGCCATCGGCAGCGGCCAGACTGTCGCCGAATCTTTCGAGGCCCGCGACTATGCCCGCGCACTGCGCGACATCATGGCGCTGGCCGACCGCATCAACGGCGAGATCGCCGCCGCCGCGCCGTGGACGCTGGCCAAGGATGAATCCAAGCGTGCCGAACTGCATGACATCTGCTCGCGCGCGCTGCACGGCTTCTACGTGCTCTCCACCCTGCTGAGCCCGGTGCTGCCGGCGCTGACCTCGCGCGTCGCGCGCGAGCTGTTCGGCATGGAGCGGGACTTCAGCTGGGCCGATCTCGCCACTCTGCCGACCCACGTCAATCCCTACCAACATCTGGCAACCCGCCTCGATCCCAAACTGATCGAAGGCATGGTCGCCGCTAATCAGGAAAGCCTGAAACCCATGACCGAATCACATTCCGAAACTCGTCACGCAGAGCATCAGCAACACGCTACCGCCCCCATCGCCGAAACCATCTCCATCGACGACTTCAGCAAAGTCGACCTGCGCGTCGCCAGGATCGTCAATGCCGAGCACGTCGAAGGCGCCGAAAAGCTGTTGCGCCTGACGCTGGATATCGGTGAGGCGAACACCCGCAACGTATTCGCCGGCATCAAATCCGCCTACGAACCAGAGAAGCTGATCGGCCGCATGACCGTCATGGTCGCCAATCTCGCCCCGCGCAAGATGAAATTCGGTCTGTCGGAAGGCATGGTGCTGGCCGCCTCGGGCGATGCGCCGGGGCTGTTTATCCTCAGCCCGGACGACGGCGCTCAGCCCGGGATGCGGGTCAAGTAGGCGCCATGCGGGTCATGCGCGCCTGCCTGGCCCTGCTGCTCGTCGCGTCGCAAGCTTGTCTGGCACAGGTTTTCATCACGCCCGAACAGGACATCAGCGTCCACACTGAGCGGGACGGCGACACCCTCCACGTCACCGTGGATATGCGGGTGGCGGTCAAACCCAGACGGGCCTGGGAAGTCATGACGGACTTCGACCGCATGGCGGGATTCATTCCCAATCTGTCCAGCAGCAAAGTCGTGGCGCGCAACGGCAACCTTCTCAAGGTGGCCCAGAAAGGCGCTTACACCCTGGGGCTGTGGAGCTTCCCGTTCGAATCCATGCGCGACGTGGAACTCTTTCCGTATTCCAAGGTGACGTCTCACGCCACCGGCGGCAGCATGAAGAGCATGGACAGCGTGACCTACCTGGAAGCCGATGGCCAGAATACGCGGGTTAACTACAACGCAACGCTCACACCAACGCTGTCAATCCCGCCGCTGATCGGCCCAAGCCTGGTCAGCAGCGAGGTCCGCGAACAGTTTCAGGGCATGCGCGAAGAGATGATGCGACGAGAACAGCTCGCCAAACAATCCGAGCCTCACATTGCGGCTGTTCGCAAGAGAGGGCAGCGGCGCGCATAAAGGCCAAATTCGGTCAAGTCAGCAGCGGGTGCATCCAGACGAACATGGCCTGCCCCTGGGAATCTGCAAGCCGGGCCAGCGCCGCGAGTTCTTCCACCAGGGACAGGACCTCTTCGGCCGGCCAGTCGTTCATTTCGAATTCTTCGGTGGCAGCCAGTTCCTCGCCCACCAGCTCGATGGCCTCTTCTTCGAGGCCGGCAAGCTTCTCCGTGATTTCGTCCGGTATCCGTAGCACAACTGGCCCGTCGTCGCCGGAAATGTACACCGGCTCGTAGGCATATACAGCGTCCTCCAGTCCCTCGCCGGTCAGGAGGCAGTGCAGCGTCACGATCTTGGCCGTGTCGATGTCTCTTGCCTCGATGCCGCTCCACTCGACGACCGGATGCTGCGACTCGCCGATGGCCTCGACATCTTCCTCGTCGGCGCTGACGATATTTACCAGAATACCCATTCAATGTTCTCGTGCTTGCTTGAGGAAGAGGAATGTTACCTTTATCCGCCTAAAGCGGAGCATGAATTTCTACTGATTTTTCACCGACCGGTTCAGGTGGCGGCGTGGCATCGATCTCTTCATCACCTGAAGGCTCTTCCGACGGAATCTTCTTTTTCATTTTGCGCTCCTGCTGGACTTGTTCCGGTACCGGGCGAGCCGTATCGGTAAGCGGCCTCAGCGTCGGCAGGAGGAACTTCAGGATTTGCGCCGATAGTCCCGAGGTAAAGCGGTAATCGGCTGCGCTGGCACCTGGGACGAAGGCGGTGAGCGTGCCGAAAAAGCGGTCTCCGATGAAAAATACAAAGGTAGCCGAGCGGTTCACCACCCGCGATTCCTTGATTACCCCGGCCGAGGAAAACGTGACGTAGCGATGGTCGCCAGTGCCGGTCTTTCCGCCGATCTGAATCTGCGTGCCATCCTCTTTCACGATGGCATGCGCGAGCCTTGCTGCAGTCCCCCTTTCCACCACGCCGATCAGGACGCTGCGCACCGCGGATGCCAGCTCGGGGGAAAACATGCGCTGACCCTTGACGGCCGGTTTGCGGATGACGGTTTCGAAGGGTGTACCTGCGGCGAAGTGCATCCCTTCGATCATCACGGTCGGCACCTTGACGCCATTGTTCAGGATGATACCCATCAGATCCGCCAAGGCGGCTGGGCGATCCGCCGAGCTGCCGATGGCGGTGGCCAGCGAAGGCACCAGGGAGTCGAAGGGATAGCCCAAACGCTGCCAGCTGCGGTGGATTTCCAGGAAGGCCTCCACTTCGAGCAGGTCGCGAATCCTTGTGTCCTGCACGTTTTTCCGCCCGGTATTGATCAGCCAGCTATATACCGCGATGCGCTCTGCGCTGCTGGCCTGGATCACGTCCTTGTAATGGGCGCCGGGATGCGCCGTCAGGTATTGGACCAGCCAGAGCTCCAGCGGATGCACATGGGCGACATAACCCTGGTCCGCCAGGGAATATTTGCCCGGCGCATACGTGTCGTAGAGGGTTTGCGTGGCATGTGCGCCGGAATTTCTGAAACTCGGCAAGCGTGTTTCCATAAAAGCCGCGAATTGTGTCGGCGTGCTGTTCGGATTGATGTAACGGTAAGCCGCAGCGAGCCTGCGTGGGGTCGATCTCAGGCCGGCGTAGAAAAGATCGTTGATTTCCTGCGCTGTCTTGCCCTTGTACTTGAGATAGAAGCGTCCGATGAACTCCTTGCCTTCCTTGTCGGCGAATTTTTTGAGGTATTTTTCACGCTGCGGGTCGTTGATATCCTTGAGGATGTTTGCCGACGAGCCGGGAATCTGGAACATGTAATAGCGTTCGATATCCCGCATGAGCCTGATGAACACGAGGTTGACGGAGTTGCGAGTCGCATCGCGCAGGTTCATCACCTCGCCGTCTTCCTCATGCTTGAAATTCTTGAAATACTGCGCGCCGCCGCCAGTGAAGAACAGTTCGCCCGGGTCTGCCGAATATTGCCTATCCAGGGCCGCATCGAGCATGGCCGAGAGACTCTTGTCGCCGTCCTGGAGC
Source organism: Sulfurimicrobium lacus (assembly GCF_011764585.1). Taxonomy (GTDB): domain Bacteria; phylum Pseudomonadota; class Gammaproteobacteria; order Burkholderiales; family Sulfuricellaceae; genus Sulfurimicrobium; species Sulfurimicrobium lacus. The sequence goes on along the minus strand of NZ_AP022853.1, from coordinate 2,049,534 downwards.
AGGTAATCGATAGCCCAGCGGGTGATGCGGTCGTTGGGCGCGACGGCGACGTCGCGCAACGCTTCCGGTGTTGCGTCGGCATATTGCTGGTGCAGTTTTTCGATGATTTCCAGGTAGGTCACCAGGGTTCTCAATTTTGCCGTGGAACCCAGGTCCAGCTTGGTACCCTGATTGATGTCGAAGGGCTGGTCATAATTATCGGCCTGAATGCGCAGTTTGGCGCCTTCCGGGGTTAGTTCGTGCAGCGTGAAACTGTAAATGATCTTGCCGGGATCGGCGGCACCGAGCAGGCGATCGCCATACAGGCCGGCGGCGCGCGAATATGCCGGGTCCTTGAGCTTGCGCAGGATTTCCGTAACCTTCTGTTGCAGGTCCTTGTCGAGGGAGGTGTTCACCGACAGGTCCATACGGTCCAGTTCATACAAACGGCTCAAACCCAGCTCGGAAGCCAGGCGCACGCGCACGGCATTGGCCGCCTTGCGGTACGCATAAGCACCATTTTCTTCAATCAACGCGCCGCGCCTGAAATGAAGCTTGACCTTCAATGCGGCATCCCTGAGATCGGATGGAATGACTCCCTCCCTGGCCAGCACCCGCAGGTGACTGTCCGTGAGCGCCTCGAGAGCGACATGATCCCCGGAGAGATAATCCGAGGGACGCCGCTGGGAAATCATGAGGCTCAAGGCATGCTTGTAGGCGCTAGCGACTTCGGCCAGGTTGGACTTGTTTGCCGGCCAAGCACGCAAGGTACGATTGACCTGTTCGAAGTCCAGTCCATACCAGGCCCATAACGCATCCCCAATCCCGTTGACCTCGCCGAAACCGTTCACGGCCGCGAGCGGAACCGTGTTGAGGTAGCTCACCACGATGGCTCTACGCGCGGGCAGCGTTTTTTCCCCGTCCAGGTAAGCCCGCACCGAGGCGGAGGCCATCTGCTGCATCTTGTCCTCGACAGTCAAGGTCAGGCCATCGGGCGAGTGGCGGAATTTCTCGATCTGGGTGGCCAGCGTGCTGCCGCCCGGCACGTCATGACCGGGCATGACGGACTGAATCAGCTTGTCGATCACCGCCTGACCGAGCCGCATCCACTCCACGGCCGGATTCTTCTTGGGGTGATCTGGATCGAGCAGGTCGCGGTTCTCGATGAAAAGCAGGCTGTTCACGAGTAAGGGAGGGACAGTCTCGAAACGCTCATAAACTCGCGTCGGGAAGCGGGCCTGGTAAAGTGCCTGGCCTTTCTCGTCGAGAATTCTGAGCCCAGCCTGGGTCTTCTCCCGGTAAGGCGCAAACAGGCCTTTGTCGATGAGTTCCTGCATGCGCGGAGAAATTCGCGCCTGTGCCCCCACCTCGAACCCGTTCTCCTGCAACCGCTTGATCATGGAGGGAAGACGACTGTAGCCGAGTCGCACATCATAGGGGCCCGCCTGGGGAATCCGCAGTCCGGGATTGGGCCCCTTCTTCAGTTCATAGTGCAGCTTGCCAGCCAGGTGGCTGAGGTAGCGCGCCTGATAGCTGGACGTTTCCGCTTCCCGGTACGCCAGGATTCCAGTGACAACTAAAGCGAGGACCAGAACGACCGTGAGCGGCAACAAAAAATATTTGCGCAGGTGTTTCCGCAAGAACGCCAGAATGTCGGCAATAACGAAAGCGACAAGCAAAACGGCAGTTACGGGTGATAAAAGGTATTTGGGCAAATGTTTTCGTGAGAAAAAGTCGGAAATCCTGGATTGCAATTTAGTGCCCAAATAATGGTGGATGACGTTTAGTTTCTCACAAACGGAGTCTAGTTTATTGATGCATCGAATCTATTGGGCTCTTCACCTAGATAAATAGGTAGATTTGACTATCCAGCCCTCGTGCCATGCCACCGCCAATCGATTAGCGCGCTCCAAGCGAAAAATCAACCCGGCTGCGTTTGCCCTTGGCGGCTTCTTTTTCCTGCCCGGACCTGGCCGCCAGCTTGGTCACGATAAAGATGCGTTCCGGCTCCACCTTGCCCTCGTTGATCAGGTATTCCTTGGCCTCCAGGGCACGGTGATTGGCCAGGTCACGCAGATCATCTTCGTCCACCTGAAAATAAGCGAGCATCAATTTTTCCATGTCAGCTACCGGCAAATCCTTGGCAAATCCGACCAAGTTACGCGGCTTATCGGGAATTTTTTCCTGCTTGTAGGCCTTGGCCAGGTACTTTGCATATTCCGCCGGCTCGACCTTGACCTGATCGATCGCAGCAACGTCATTCGCTTTGCCCTGCAGGTCTTTGAATTTTTGCGCCTTAACTTTATGTTCGAGCATGGCATGCTTCAGTCCTTCGCGATCAAGCTCGGGATCCACCTGACCGGCTATCTCCAGCTTGAGGCCAGGGCGATCGCGCAGCGCTTTGGCAATCTTTTCAAGCTTGCTCTGTCCACCTGCGGGCATTTCGGCCTTGCCGTAATCAAACTCCAGATACGCCAGTTCCTCGCCTCCGCCAAACAGGCTGCCGATCAAGGCGAATGGAGCGGTCACTGCTTTCACGATCAGATTCACGATCACCTTGATGATAATGCCGCCGACGCTGAATTGAGGATCGTCCAACGAACCCGAGATCGGCAAGCTGATATCGATGTTGCCGTTGCGGTCCTTTAGCAGCGCCACCGCCAGCATCACCGGCAGTTTGGTCGCGCTCGGGCTCTCCACCTTGTCGCCGAAAGTCAGCTGATTGAGGAAGAGGTGATTCTCGGCAGTCAGCTTGCGGTTTTCGATCTTGTATTTCACGTCGAACGACAGCTTGCCCTTCTGGATGCCATAGCCCGCGTACTTGGAGGAATAGGGTGTCAGGGAAGAAAGCTCGAAATCGTTCAGATTGGCCAGCAGGTCAAACGCCAGATTGCCTGACAGGGGGTTGATCGTGCCCGTGATATCCAGCCGCCCCTGGTTATCCACCCTGCCCTTGAGCGCCACTTCGGCGAGGGTACTGGCGTCGGACGAGAGTCCCTTGACATCGCCCCCCACCCCGGTCAGGTGAGCCGAGTAATTTGGCTGGATAAAGTGGTCGAAAAAGTCCACCTGGCCGCCTTTCAGGGTGAGTTTCGAGATCGTGATGCGCGGCTTGTCTGCCGCTGCAACGGCCTGTTTGAGAGGCGCGCCGGCAGTACGCGCTGCCGAGCCTTTTGTTGGCGTCCCGGACTTTTGCTCTTTTACGATGTGTTGTAGATTCAGGCTGCCATCCGGATGGATGATCAACAGCGAATAGAAATCTGCCAGCGCGACCTCGGCTATATTGACTCGCAACGGCTGGGTAGCAACGTTGACGCGCTTGAAGTTCAAACGGTTCCACTTCAAAAAATCCTCTTCATCCAGCTTGTCGATAGCGGCGAGACGATCCAGGCTTGCATCGCCGACAAACGAAACTCTTGGCCCATCCTTGCCCTCGTTCGCCACCTTGAGCTCGCCCTTGGCAGACGCGGCACCATCGGTGACGGTGATATTGAGCTGGTCGGTAAAATACGGCTGGAACGGGCTCAGCTTGATACCCTTGATATCCACTGCCAGGCGCGTGGCCAGCGGGTTGATGCCCAGTTCGCCCGCAGCAGACAGCGCACCGGTTTTGTCGAGGTTCAGCGCCAGCATCAACTTGCACTGGCGATCTTTCTGGCTGGAGAGATTCTCCACGTCGAGTCTGATATTTTCCGCGTTCAGGTTGACCGGGGCATCCTTTGAAGCATCGGAAAACTTGACACCATACCCGGCCAGTGAGAGTTTCCGCACTTCGTACTGGAACGGGGTCTGTGCCGGGGACGCAGCCTTGCCCGACTCGCCGCCGAACAGTTCGACCAGGTCGATTGCACCGTTCTTGCCGCGCCTGAGCTGAATATTACCCCCCGGGCTCGACGCCTCGCCCAGCGTCACGCTGCGCTTGCCCAGGTCCAGAGCGACATCCTTGAGCGCAAACGCCGAAATATCGAGGAAAGGCTCTTTCTCGCCCGTACGCCGCATGTGCAAGGCAGTCACGTCCAGCGCCGGCTGCCGCAGTGCGGGCGCGCTACCCGCATAGTCCAGCTCGCCACCGGTCAGGCTGATTTCTCCGGCGCTTGCAGCGACTTCATGCCCCTCGTTGAGCGCCAGCTGCAGCTCCGGCTGCTGCAGCTTGAGGCTTTTGAGCTGCAGCCTTTTATGCAGCAAGTCCGCCTTCTGAATATCCACCGCCAAAAGGGAAAAACGAGCCAGCGGGCGCTCTTTGCCTTGCGTAATCACGGCATCGCGCAGCGCAGCCGTGCCGGACAAGGTGATGGCCGGCGGCTGCTCGGGCGGCTGCGCGAAAGTGATGCTGAGCTTTGCGTCGAGGTGCGCGGAGGGGACGTTAAATTTCTGCGTCAGCGGGACATATTCGAAATAGCGGGCCACGTCGAGTCCGGCGAGCTCCAGATCGACGACGCTCTCGCGACTCTTGCTGAAGGGCTTCAATTTTCCGCCCAGATGCAGCGCCGAACCATCGACCTTGGCGGAAAAATCCGGCTGTACGTAAATGTTGGCCTGGTAGACCAGGTTGGATACAAACGGGATGCTGAGCCGCATATCCGAAACCGTGTGCTGCGCCTTGTTAGGCCGATCATCGAACTCGATCTTACCGCCCTGGAGCAGGATATTGTTGAGCGAATACCTTACCGGCGGGTCTTCAGAAGGCTTGAGCAACTCGGCCAGGATGTCATCCACGTTGTAGGACGCGTTCTCGCGCCGCACGATCCTGAGGAAAGGCGAATTGATCTGGATTGCATCCAGCACCGGTGCGCCCTTGAGCAGGGACGCCGATTCCAGGTTGGCGTACAGCTCCTCTATGGCAAAAAAAGGCGTGCTGCTGCCCTTGTCGGACATGGAGAAACCCTTGACCCGCAACGACAGCTTGAGCGGGTTGATGCTCACCTCCCGAATCGCCACCGTGCGGTGAAATTTCTCGCTCAGGGCCTGGGTCGCAAAATACTTCACCAGCGGCGGCAGCGCGAGAAATCCGAAAGCCAGCAGAGCCAGCACACCGATGCCGAGGCGCAGCAGGATTTTTTGCCACCGGGAAAGCGCCATAGCTGACAACAGGTTCATACGCATCATTTTTACCTCCACGAGCGGCTTCGCAACTCATCCACCGCTCACACGACTGCCATTAACCCCGCAAGACCGGTATCTTCCCTATTTTTCCGCGCCACTCTGCCGGCCCGGTGTTGTGCACCGAAGTCCCGCCGGAATCCACCGCCACCGTTACCGGCATGTCCTGCACCACGAATTCGTAGATCGCCTCCATGCCCAGGTCCGCGAAGGCGATCACTCTGGCCGACTTGACTGCCTTGGCCACGAGGTAAGCCGCCCCCCCGACGGCCATGAGGTAGACCGCCTTGTGGCGGCGGATACTCTCTATCGCGGCCTCGCCGCGTTCCGCCTTGCCGATCATGCCGATCAGGCCGGTCTTTTCCAGCATCATGTCGGTGAACTTGTCCATGCGCGTCGCAGTCGTCGGCCCCGCAGGACCAACCACCTCGTCGCGCACCGGCTCGACCGGGCCGACGTAGTAAATGAAGCGGTTGGTAAAATCCACGCCGGGCGGCAGCCCCTCCCCCCTGGCAAACATATCCGCAATACGCTTGTGGGCGGCATCGCGCCCGGTCAGCAGCTTGCCGCTCAGCAGCAGCGTTTCTCCCGGTTTCCAGCTGTCCACTTCCTCCCGCGACACGCGGTCGAGATCGACGCGTCTTACGTCCGCCGCGGGCTGCCACTCCACCTTTGGCCACGCGTCCAGGGAGGGCGGGGGCAGCAGCGCCGGGCCGCTGCCGTCCAGGGTGAAATGGACGTGGCGCGTGGCCGCGCAATTGGGAATCATCGCCACCGGCAGACTGGCGGCATGCGTGGGGTAATCCCTGATTTTCACGTCCAGCACGGTGGTCAGGCCACCCAGACCCTGCGCACCGATGCCCAGCGCGTTCACCTTGTCGAACAATTCCAGGCGCAGTTCTTCCACCCGGCTGTTCGGACCGCGAGCCTGCAACTCGTGGATGTCCACCGGCTCCATCAGGGCTTCCTTGGCCAGCAGCATGGCCTTTTCCGCCGTGCCGCCGAGACCGATGCCCAGTATCCCCGGCGGGCACCAGCCGGCACCCATGTCAGGGACAGTTTTCAGCACCCAATCGACGATGCTGTCGGAAGGGTTGAGGATAGCGAATTTCGATTTATTTTCCGAGCCGCCGCCTTTGGCTGCGAGCGTGATATCGACTTTGTCGCCGGGAACGATTTCGTAATGGATTACCGCCGGGGTATTGTCGCGGGTGTTCCGGCGCGCGCCTGCAGGATCGGCCACCACCGAGGCGCGCAACACGTTGTCCGGGTTGAGGTAGGCGCGACGCACGCCCTCGTTCACCATGTCGCTCACGCTTATCGTTGCATCCCAGCGCACCGCCATGCCGACTTTGACGAACGCCACCACGATGCCGGTATCCTGGCAAATGGGCCGATGGCCTAATGCGCTCATGCGCGAATTGGTGAGTATCTGGGCAATGGCGTCCCTGGCTGCGGGGGACTGTTCCCGCTGGTAGGCTTCGCCCAATGCCTGGATGTAGTCGAGCGGATGATAATAGGAAATATATTGCAGCGCATCGGCGATGCTGGAGATGAAGTCTTCTTGATTGATAATCGTCATTTTGCTATTGCTGTTCCAGCATGTGCCGAACCACGGTATTGAAGGGCTCGATGAATTCCGCGGCAAACTGGTTATCACAGGCATTCACTTCTGCGATGGCCCGCAATATCGAGCGTTTGTCGCCACGGGCGCGATGCTTGAGCGTGACTGCCTCGAACGCGTCCACGATGGAGAGAATTTTTGCTCCTGCGCTGATTTTAGCGTTGCCGATCCCGTTCGGATAGCCCGCCCCATCGGGCATTTCGTGGTGCTGCGAGACCATTTCCGCAGCCTGCTGCCAGCCGTCCATGCGCTGCAGAATGCCCGCGCCGAACGCGCTGTGGCCCTGCAGAATGCGCCTCTCATCGTCGCTGATTTTGCCGACTTTCAACCACAGATATTCGGGCAGGAACATCATCCCGACATCGTGCATGTAAACGGCCGCTTCCAATTGCACGCGATCCACCGGGGCGCCGGCAGCATGGTTGGTTTCAAGAGCCAGATCTAGTATCCGCGCGGTACGCCCTTGAAAAAGAGGGGAACGCGCCTCGAACTGCAAGGCAAGAGAATGAAAAAACTGCAGATCGGAAGAAACAAGATCCTGGTTTTTCAATTGCATCTGTGGTTTTGCCGCAGGAGCTGGTGCCACAGGCGCCGGGTTGAAGCCCGTCACCGCCTTGATCACTTGCGCCGCGACACGGTCCAGATCGCCCTGCGATGACTGGCTCAACTGTTCCAACCCTTCCACCAGGGCAACCAGTTTCAAATGGCTCACGCCCCTGCCCGCAACCAGCGCCTCGGTCGCCAGTTCCAGGCGGTCAACCGCCAGCAGGATGACCTCCCCCATCAGCCGTGAATAGCGCAACTCTCCGGCACGCAGGCGCGTCAACAGGGATTCGATCGGGTGAGCGATCTGGATCGCGAATTCGACTTTGCACAGCGCAGCGTCACCCTTGATGTTGTGCAGGGAGCGAAACAGGTCGGCAATCACCACCCGATCGGCGGGCGCTTTGCCCAGGCGGGCCATGTCTTTCTCGATTTCGGGTGCCCGATCCAGCAGGGATTCCGCAAACTCGCCGAGCGCTTCGCGGTCCTGAACAGTCGGATTGGTCAGTAGCTGAATATTTGCCATGTTGTTATTCCTTATTGTTTTCCTGCCCTGCGCCGCACCGAATCGCCCCGCGTTCAACCAGTCACGGCGGCACATCCAGCGCCCTCAGCAAACCCTTGGCCTTGGCGCGAGTTTCAGCCAGCTCGCGCTCGGGGTCCGAATCTGCCACGATACCCGCGCCTGCCTTAAAGCTCAATTGTTCCCCCTGCTGCATGAAAGTGCGGATCAGGATATTCAGGTCCATGCTGCCATCGTGATTGATGTAGCCCATGCTGCCGGTGTAGGCCGCCCGGGGACTGGCTTCCAGTTCGGCGATGATCTGCATGGTCCGGACCTTGGGACAGCCGGTAATAGTGCCGCCCGGGAACAATGCGCGCAGCACCTGCCCCGGCGTGATGCCCGCGCGCAGGCGCCCGCGCACGCCGGATTCGATATGGTGGACGTAGGAATAGCTGCGCACCGCCATCAGTTCGTCCACCTGCACGCTGCCAGGCTGGCAAATGCGCCCCAGATCGTTGCGTTCCAGGTCGACCAGCATGATGTGCTCGGCGCGTTCCTTGGTGCTGGAAATGAGCGCCTCGCGCAGTTTGGCATCCTCTTGCGGAGAAGAGGCCCGGGGATGCGTTCCCGCAATGGGACGGGTTTCGATTTCACCGTCGTGAATGCATGCAAGGCGCTCCGGCGAGGAACTGATAATCCTGCTGTCTCCGAAATCGGCAAGCCCGGCAAACGGCGCTGGGTTGCGTTCGCGCAGCATGGCATACAGGTCGGCGCTGTCGCCCTTTGCAAGCCGCGCCTCCCAGCGCCGCGCCAGGTTGACCTGAAACACGTCCCCGTCCCTGATATAGCGCTTGATGCTCTCCACCCCTTGCAGGAACTGCGCCGGCTCTTCCTCGACCAGCCCGGAAACGGAGATCGGCCTGGGCTGAAACGAGTCGGCACGGGAAAGGTCATCATGCAGTTGCGGCAACAGATCCTCGCAACCGGCTTCTGCCATCAACCAGCACTGGTTTTTCTCCCGATCCACCAGAATCGCGGCGGGGATGCGCGTCAGCCAGGCCAGCGGAAACCCGTCGCTCGCATGCCTGACGCTGACCGACGGTTCCATCTCGTGCAGCAATTCATAGCCGCAAAACACGAACCAGCCGCCGCGAAATGGCAATTGCGCAGCAGAGATGTCGGTCTCTGCCTGCTGAGACGCATCGCCCCACAGCTTGTCCAGAGACGGAAGGAAGGCATGGGCGGAGCCGGATGCATAAAACGGGTAATGTTGCTGCGGGAAAGCGAAGAGAATATCCCAGCGGCCGGTGCCGCCGAGACTTTGCAACAGATAGGGATAGCGCTGCCGGTTCAGGACATGCAGCGCCAGCAGATCAGGCAGCGCGCCGGTTAATGCAATGGCCGGCACGCCTGGCCCTCCAGGAAAGTTTTAAACGCGGCGGAACACCAGCGAACCGTTGGTGCCGCCGAAGCCGAAGTTGTTCTTCAGCGCCACGTCGATCTTCATGTCCCGCGCCGTGTTGGCGCAATAATCCAGATCGCACTCCGGATCCTGCTCGAAGATGTTGATGGTGGGCGGCGACACCTGATTATGCACGGCAAGAACGGTCAGCACCGACTCCAGACCGCCGGCGCCACCCAGCAGGTGACCGGTCATGGATTTGGTGGAATTGACCACCAGCTTGTGGGCGGCATCACCGAAGGCCAGCTTGATGGCCTCGGTTTCGTTCTTGTCGCCCAGCGGCGTGGAAGTGCCGTGGGCATTGATATACTGAATCTCGTCCGGGTTGACGCCGGCATCGTGCAAGGCCTTGACCATGGAACGTCTCGGACCATCGGTGTCGGGCGCTGTCATGTGGTAAGCATCGCCACTCATGCCGAACCCCGCAAGTTCCGCGTAAATCTTGGCGCCGCGGGCCTTGGCGTGTTCATACTCTTCCAGCACCAGCACACCGGCACCCTCGCCCAGCACGAAACCATCACGCCCCTTGTCCCAAGGCCGACTGGCGGTCGCGGGATCGTCGTTGCGCGAGGAGAGCGCCTTGGCGGAGGCGAACCCGCCGACAGCAAGGGGAGATACGGTCGATTCCGCGCCGCCGCAAACCATCACATCCGCATCGCCGTAGGCAATGGTTCGTGCGCCGATGCCGATTGCGTGCAGCCCGGTGGTACAAGCCGTCACCACAGCGTAATTGGGGCCTTTCAGACCGAACATGATCGACAGGTTGCCGGAGATCATGTTGATGATGGTACCCGGAATGAAGAACGGTGAAATTTTGCGCGGTCCGCTTTCCAGGTAGGTGGTGTGCGTTTCCTCGATCATCGGCAGGCCGCCGATGCCAGAGCCGATATTGACCCCGATACGGTCGGCATTTTCCGGCGTCACTTCCAGGCCGGAATCCTTGAAGGCTTCCATGCCCGCCACCATGCCGTAATGGATGAAAATATCCATGCGGCGCGCTTCCTTGGCGGAAAGGAACTGGGTGACGTCGAAATTCTTCACTTCCCCAGCGACCTGGGAAGCGAAGGCGGATGCGTCGAAGCGGGTAATCCTGGTGATACCGGATTTGCCAGCGACGATGTTGCTCCAGGTCTCGCCGACGCCGATACCGACCGGGGATACTGCTCCCAAGCCGGTGATGACAACTCTGCGTTTAGCCAAGGTGACTCCGTTTCGGGTTAAAACTGGAAATTACTTGGGGTGGGCGTTGATGTAATCAACAGCCTGTTTCACGGTGGTGATCTTTTCGGCTTCTTCATCAGGGATTTCGCAGTCGAATTCTTCTTCCAGCGCCATCACCAGTTCCACGGTGTCGAGGGAGTCCGCACCGAGATCGTCCACGAAGGAGGACTCGATTTTGACTTCAGCTTCATTCACGCCCAGCTGCTCGGCCACAATTTTCTTAACACGCAGTTCGATATCGCTCATATTATTTCTATCCTCTCGTTTGACAGTACATGCGAAAAATTCGCCGCATTTTAACAGAGTTTCCCCGCCGCACCAATGGCGGGAAGAACCGCATTAATCCATATACATGCCACCATTGACGTGCATGGTGGCGCCTGTGATGTAACCCGCGCGCGGGGAAGCCAGGAAGGTGACGCTCGCGGCGATGTCATCTACGGTCCCGAGACGCGCCAGGGGAATGTGTGTCAGCAGGCCGTTGCGCTGATCATCCGACAGCGCGCGCGTCATGTCGGTATCGATAAAACCGGGCGCAACGCAGTTGACGGTGATGTTGCGGCTCCCCACTTCGCGTGCCAGCGATTTGGAAAAGCCGATAATGCCCGCCTTGGCGGCGGCGTAATTGGTTTGCCCGGCGTTGCCCATGGTGCCGACCACCGAAGCGATGCTGACGATACGGCCATAACGCGCCTTCATCATCGCACGCAGCACGGCCTGGCTCATGCGGAATACCGATTTGAGGTTGGTCTCCATGATCGCGTCCCACTCTTCCTCTTTCATGCGCATCAGGAGGTTGTCACGGGTAATGCCGGCATTGTTGACCAGGATGGCTATGTCGCCGAACTGTTTCTGAATGGCATCCAGCACGGCGCTCACTTGCGCCTTGTCGTTGACGTCCAGGGCAAAGCCCGCACCTTTGACGCCGGCCTCCTTCAGGTATGCCGAGATTTTTTCCGCGCCGCTTTCGCTGGTGGCGGTTCCGATCACGGTCGCACCATTCTTGCCCAGATCCAGCGCCACGGCCTGGCCAATCCCGCGGCTGGCGCCTGTGACCAGCGCAATTTGTCCTTGCAGCATCGTTTCTCCCTTAACTTTTAGATTGACTTGGCTTGTTCCAGCGCAGCCGCGTCGGTCAGCGCCAGGCCCTGCATTTCCGCCACGATGCGCTTGTTCAGCCCGGCCAGCACTTTGCCTGGACCGCATTCGGCGACATGCGTCACCCCGGCGGCGGCAAGGGCCTGTATCGTTTCGACCCAGCGTACCGGCTGGTAGAGCTGGCGCACGAGCGCATCCTTGATATCCGCCTCGCTGCTATAACTTTTCACATCCGCGTTGTGCAAAACCGCCACTTGCGGCGCGTTCAGCTTCACTGTTTGCAAATATTGCGCAAGCTTCTCTGCGGCCGGTTTCATCAGACTGCAGTGCGAAGGGACCGAAACCGGCAACGGAAGCGCACGTTTCGCGCCTCTGGACTTGGCCAGTTCCATGCCGCGCTCGACGGCGGCCTTGTTCCCTGCGATCACCACCTGACCGGGCGAGTTGAAGTTGACTGCCTCCAATACCTCACCCTGCGCCGCCTCGGCGCAAACGGCACGCACCGCATCATCGTCCAGGCCGAGAATCGCCGCCATGCCGCCCACGCCTTCGGCCACCGCCTCCTGCATCACCTCGGCGCGATAGCGCACCAGCGGCAGCGCGTCGGCAAAAGTCAGGGCGCCGGAGGCCACCAGCGCGCTGTATTCGCCCAGGCTGTGGCCGGCCATGAATGCCGGCTGATTACCGCCCACCCGCTGCCAGGCGCGGTACACCGCCACGCCCGCCGCGAGCATGGCCGGCTGGGTATTGACGGTCTGATTCAACGCTTCCAGCGGGCCGGACGCGACCAGTTGCCACAGGTCCTGCTTGAGTACCGTGCCTGCTTCTTCGAAAGTTTCGCGCACGACTGGCAAAGCATCGAAACCTTGCATCATCCCGAGCGATTGCGAACCCTGGCCGGGAAAAACGAATGCCAATTTCATGATTTATCCTCGCTATGATTACCAGCGCAGCAGCACCGAACCCCAGGTAAAGCCGCCGCCTACGCCTTCCATGAGAATCGTCTCGCCGCGCTTGATCTTGCCTTCACGGACCGCCGTATCCAGGGCCAGGGGAATCGAAGCCGCAGAAGTATTGCCATGCGCATTCACCGTCAGCACCACGCGCTCCATGGGCAGACCGAGCTTCTTGGCAGTAGCCTGAATAATACGGACATTGGCCTGATGGGGCACCAGCCAGTCGATGTCGGATTTTTGCATGCCGTTGGCGCTGAGTGTTTCTTCCACGATGGAATCCAGCACGCCGACGGCAAATTTGAATACTGCCGTACCGTCCATCACCATGTGCGGCGTTCCGGCACGGTTCACGCCGCAGCCGCCACCTTCCACAGCCAGCAAATCCTTGTAACCGCCATCGGCGTGGAGATGAGTGGAAATGATGCCTTCGGTTTCGCTGGCCTGCAAAATAACAGCACCGGCGCCATCGCCGAACAGCACGCAGGTGTTGCGATCGGTCCAGTCCACGATGCGTGACATGGTCTCCGCGCCGACCACCAGCGCGCATTTGCTCTGTCCGCCGCGAATGAATTGATCGGCTGTGGACAACGCATAAACGAAACCGCTGCACACCGCCTGAATGTCGAATGCCGGGCCGCCGCTCTTGATGCCCAGCTTGTCCTGCAACAGGCAGGCGGTACTGGGAAACATGCGGTCGGGCGTGGTCGTGCCAACGATGATCAGATCGATCTGCTGCGGGTCGATGCCGGCCGCCTCGATGGCACGACGGCTAGCGTGCAGTGCGAGGTCGCTAGTGGACTCGTCGTCCGCCGCGATATGCCGCTCTTCGATACCCGTGCGACTGACGATCCAGTCATGGGAGGTATCCACCATGCGCTCAAGATCGTGATTGGTCAGCACTTTCTGAGGTAAATAGCTGCCGGTGCCGGTGATCCGGGAGTACATTCAGGCTGCTCCTTGTTCTGGGTGCAACAACGAAATCTGTTCGGTAATACGGCGCAGCACACCGTTGCGCACTTCTTCCACTGCCGTTTCGATGGCGTGTTCATAAGCGAATATGTCCGCTCCACCGTGGCTTTTCACCACGATGCCGCGCAATCCGAGCAAACTGGCGCCGTTGTAGCGGCGCGGATCGACGCGCTTCTTGAAAGCATTCATGACCGGCGTCGCCATGAGCCCGGCGAGCTTGGTCAGCAAGTTGCGCTTGAATTCCTGCTTGAGCAATTCTCCGATCATCTTGGCAAGCCCCTCGGATGCCTTCAGCGCGACGTTGCCAACGAACCCATCGCAAACCACCACATCCGTGGTTCCTTTGTAAATATCATTGCCTTCCACGTTGCCATAGAAGTTCAAACCGCTTGCCCGCAGCAATTCGGCAGCACGTTTCACTACCTCGTTGCCCTTGATGTCCTCTTCGCCGATGTTGAGCAGGCCGACGCTCGGGCGCTCCTTATGGTCCACCGCCGCGACCAGCATGGCGCCCATGATGCCAAACTGCAGCAGATGTTCGGCGCTGCAATCCACGTTGGCGCCAAGATCCAGCACATGGGTATGGCCATTGAGGGTGGGTAGCACGGAGGCGATGGCCGGGCGTTCGATGCCGGGCAGCATCTTGAGGACAAAACGGGAAATCGCCATGAGCGCACCAGTATTACCGGCGGAAACGCAGGCATTGGCCTCGCCGCTCTTCACAAGATTGACGGCCACGCGCATCGAAGAATCTTTTTTACTGCGCAATGCCAGGGCCGGCTGATCGTCCATGGTCACGACCTCGCTCGCGGGGTGAATACGCAGACGCGAGCTCACCGCGGCGCGATGCGCGCGCAACTCGGCCTCGATAACTTCAACGAGCCCCACCAGAACGATATTAACGTCTGGATCCCGGCGCAGGATCTCCAGAGCGGCGGGCACGGTGACATGTGCGCCATGGTCACCGCCCATAGCGTCAATCGCGACAGTAATTTCCATTTGTTAGCGACCGGGAATCCGGCCGCAGAGGTGCGCTTCTGTTACTCGCCTTTGGCGCGCGTAACTTTGCGGCCACGGTAAAAGCCGCTCGGACTTACGTGGTGGCGCAAATGCGCTTCCCCGGTGGTCGGCTCAACAGCCAGGGCCGGGTTGGTCAGAAAGTCATGTGCGCGGTGCATGCCACGCTTGGAAGGGGATTTCTTGTTTTGCTGGACAGCCATTTCAAACTCCTTAAATTACAGTTTCCCTTTCAGGGCCGCCAGGGCACCGAAAGGATTCGTTCTTTCATCTTTCACCGGCTTTGCCTCATCCTGCTCCCGGCAAGCGCCGGGGGCGTGCAGAGGTGAAATCGGCAAATTCAATAAAACTTCTTCCTCGAACAAAGCCGACACGTCCATTGCCTTACTGGCAGGAATCGAATCTACAGCTTCATCTTCATCACCAATATCGTCGAACTGCGTCAGGCCTTTTACCACTTTCAGGGTGGAAATGACATGCAGCGGATACTCCAACGCTTCAAGACATCGCTGACATTGCAAAACCAGCTTACCATCGATACTGCACTCCAGCAGGCTCTCGCCTTTTGCGCCGGTTTTGCCCAACAGGGTATACTTCAGTACACCTTGATTCGAGAGCAGATGCTCCCGCAACCGATCAAGCTCCGCGATGGCGAACTCACCCTGCAACACCGCTCCGTGCCGCGCAAATTCTAGGTTATCGACCACAGCCTGTTCAGACATAAGCCGCACATGATATAATTTTTCGGCTTTTGTGTCAAAAAGCCTTTAAGAGTTTCGCCCACGAACGGCCGTTTTGCTGGATCGGGGTTTACGTTGGGCGGTTCATGCATCGCCAAAGCCTGCCCCAGCCAAAAATAATTGAGATTCGGGTTTTCACGTGATCAAAAAAATTCTTATTGCCAACCGCGGTGAGATTGCCGTCCGTATCGTGCGCGCCTGTTCCGAAATGCGCATCAAGTCGGTGGCCATCTACTCCGACGCCGACCGCCACGCGCTGCACGTCAAGAAGGCCGATGAAGCCTATAACATCGGTTCCGACCCGGTTATCGGCTATCTCAATGCGCACAACATTGTAAACTTGGCGGTCGCCGCCGGTTGCGACGCGCTGCATCCGGGCTACGGTTTCCTCTCGGAAAATCCGGTACTGGCGGAAATCTGCGCAAAGCGCGGCATCATCTTCATCGGCCCTTCCGCCAAGGTCATTCAGCAGATGGGCGACAAGATCGAGGCGCGCAAGGCCATGATCGAAGCCGGCATCCCGGTGATACCCGGCAGCGAACACAACCTGGAAAGCGTTGACGAAGCACGAGAACTGGCCAACAAGATCGGCTACCCGGTAATGCTGAAAGCCACCAACGGCGGCGGCGGACGCGGCATCCGGCGCTGCAACAGCGAGGCTGAACTGATCCCCAACTACGACCGGGTGGTTTCCGAAGCCAGCAAGGCCTTCGGCAAGCCGGAAGTGTTCCTCGAAAAATGCGTGGTCAACCCCAAACATATAGAAGTGCAGGTGATCGGCGACAGTTTCGGTCATGCCGTCCACCTGTTCGAACGCGACTGCTCGATCCAGCGCCGCAACCAGAAACTGATCGAGATCGCCCCCTCCCCTCAGCTCACCGAAGCGCAGCGCCGCTACATCGGCGACCTGGCGGTAGGCGCCGCGAAAGCAGTGGGCTACGAGAACGCCGGCACGGTGGAGTTTTTGCTCGACGGCGAAAACCAGTTCTATTTCATGGAAATGAACACCCGCCTGCAAGTCGAACACACCATCACGGAAAACATCACCGGCATCGACATCGTGCAGGAACAAATCCGCGTTGCCAGCGGCTTGCCGCTGCAGTACAAGCAGGAAGACATTCATTATCGCGGTTTCGCCATGGAATTCCGCATCAACGCCGAAGACCCGAAGAATGGCTTCCTGCCTAGCTTCGGCCGGATTACCCGCTACTACGCGCCAGGCGGCCCCGGCGTACGCACCGACGCTGCCATGTATAGCGGCTATGTGATTCCGCCCTACTACGATTCCATGTGCGCCAAGCTCACGGTATGGAATCTGACCTGGGAAGGCGTGGTGGAACGCGGTCGCCGCGCGCTCGACGACATGGTGGTATATGGCGTCAAAACGACGATTCCCTACTACCAGGAAATCCTGCGCCACCCGGATTTCCGCCGCGGGCAATTCGACACCAGCTTTGTGGAAACGCATCCGGAACTGACCAATTATGTCGTGCGCCCCCCCAAGGACATGCTGGCGGCCGCCATTTCGGCGGCAATCGCGGCACACCTGGGTCTGTAAAATAGTCCTGTAACATCAATTTTAGGAACGAGAGCATGGCTAAAGTTTTCATCAGCGAACTGGTTTTACGCGACGGCCACCAGTCCTTGATCGCAACCCGCATGCGCACCGAGGACATGCTGCCCATTTGCGCGAAACTCGACAATATCGGTTTCTGGTCACTGGAAGCCTGGGGCGGGGCCACTTTCGATGCCTGCGTACGATTCCTGCGCGAAGATCCATGGGATCGCCTTAAAAAGCTGCGCAAGGCGCTGCCCAACTCGCGCATCCAGATGCTGCTGCGCGGCCAGAACCTGCTCGGCTATCGCCACTATTCCGACGACGTGGTGCGCGCCTTCGTGCAGAAGTCCGCCGACAACGGCGTCGACGTGTTCCGCGTGTTCGATGCGCTGAACGATCTGCGCAACATGAAAGTTTCCATCGAGGCGGTAAAGAAGGCCGGCAAGGTCGCCGAAGGTGCCATCAGCTACACCACCAGCCCGGTGCATGACATCCCCTATTTCGTCGCCATGGCCAGGGAATTCGAAGCCATGGGATGCGACACCCTGGCCATCAAGGACATGGCCGGTTTGTTGACCCCCAACAGCACCGCCGAACTGGTCAAGGCGCTGAAATCCGCCACCAGCATACCGATCCACCTGCACAGCCATGCCACCTCCGGACTTTCCGCGATGTGCTTCCTCAAGGGCGTGGAAAACGGCGCGACCATACTCGACACCTGCAACTCTTCCTTCGGCGAAGGCGCCAGCCATTCATCGACGGAGAGCATCGTCGCCGCCCTGGCCGGCACAGAATACGATACCGGCCTCGACTTGGCGGCACTGCAGGAAATCACCGCTTACTTCCGCGAAGTGCGCAAAAAATACTGGCAGTACGAAAGCGCATTCACCGGCGTGGATACACGCGTGCTGGTCAACCAGGTCCCGGGCGGGATGATCTCCAACCTCTCCAACCAGTTGAAGGAACAAGGCGCGCTCAACCGCATGGATGAGGTGCTGCTGGAAATCCCGCGCGTACGCGAAGACCTCGGCTTTCCTCCCCTGGTCACACCGACCTCGCAAATCGTCGGCACCCAGGCCGTACTCAACGTGCTCACCGGCGAACGCTACCAGTCGGTCACCACCGAGGTAAAAAACTACTTCATGGGCCGCTACGGCAAGGCTCCCGGCTCAGTCAATTCAGAAGTACGCAGCCTCGCCATCGGCAATCAGGAAATCATCACCTGCCGCCCGGCCGACATGCTGGAAGACGAGATGGACAAGCTGCGCGGCGAAATCGAAAGTCTTGCGAAAAGCGAGGAAGATGTCCTGACCTACGCCATGTTTCCGGAACTGGGCCGCAACTTTCTGCAGGAACGCGCCGCCGATGCGCTCAAGCCGGAGCAGTTGTTGCCGATGGGCACCAATACAGCCTGCGGCCCGTTTTACGCCGCCAACGAGTTCAATGTCACGCTGCATGGCGAGACCTACCACATTCACGTCACCGGCTCCGGACGGCCCGGCGAAGACGCCCGGCCGTTCTACGTTTCCGTCGATGGTGTGCCGGAAGAAGTGCTGGTGGAAACCCTGGCCGAAATCGAAGTCTACGGTGGACCCGGTGGCGTCGCCACGGGCAGCGGCAAGGTCAAGAGTAGCGACAAGAAATCTGCCGCCGGCAAACGGCCAAGGCCCTCGCATCAGGGCCACGTCACAACCGCCATGCCCGGCACCATCGTCGACGTGCTGGCCAAGACCGGGCAGAAGGTCAAAGCCGGCGATGCCGTCCTGGTGATTGAAGCAATGAAGATGGAAAACGAAGTGCAGGCCTCCATCAGCGGGACGGTTATTGGCGTGTTTGTGGCCAAAGGCGATGCCGTCACGCCCGATGAGGCCCTGATCGAAATTCAGCCCGAATAATAAATTAAAGGTCGGTGGGTTACGGCTTACGCCTACCCCACCCTACGCACTATGCAACTAATACTAGCGTCAACATCCCCATACCGGCGTGAACTGCTTGAGCGGCTGAAAATACCGTTTACCGTGTTTGCACCGGAAGTGGACGAAACGCCGCTGCCCGACGAATCGCCCGAACAAACCGCGACACGCCTGGCCGAAGCCAAGGCGCGCATCGGTGCGGCACGGTTTCCGGAAGCCCTGATCATCGGCTCCGATCAAGTGGCAACGCTTGATGGCATGCAACTCGGCAAGCCCCATACCCACGAAAATGCAACCAGGCAACTGCGCATGATGCGAGGCAAAAGTGTCGTATTCAATACCGCTTTGTGCCTTTACAACAGTCAAAGCTGCTGCGTGCAAAACCGTCTGATTCCGTTCACGGTAAGCTTCCGCGACCTTAGCGATGCGCAGATCGAGCATTACCTGCTCAAGGAACAGCCTTACAACTGTGCCGGCAGCGCCAAATCGGAGGGCCTCGGCATCGCGCTCATCGCCAGGATGGAAGGCGACGATCCGAATGCCCTGATCGGCCTGCCCCTGATCGCCCTGATCGACATGCTGCAAAACGAGGGCTTCGCGGTCATCTAACCCATGGGAACCGGTTCGCTCTACCTCATCCCCGTCCCACTCGGCGAAGGCGGCGATCTCAACGCCGTCATACCTGAACAGGCAAAACGCTTGGCTGCCTCACTGCATACCTTTGTAGTGGAACACCCCAAAACAGCACGCCAATTCCTCAAGCAAACCGGCACGGCCATCCCGTTGCAGGAAATCCGCATGCTCACGTTGAACGAGCACACCCATCATGAGGAACTCGAGGCCCTGCTGCAGCCATTGCTGGCCGGAGAAGATGTCGGCCTGCTGTCGGAAGCTGGCTGCCCGGCGGTAGCCGATCCGGGCGCCAACCTGGTGCGCCTCGCACACAGCCGCAATATCCGCGTGGTTCCCCTGGTGGGACCTTCTTCCATACTCCTCTCCCTGATGGCATCGGGACTCAACGGCCAGAGCTTTGCGTTTCTCGGCTATCTGCCGGCAGAAAAAACGGAGCGAGTGAAAAAGATCGCCGAAATCGAGTTGACGTCGCAACGCCTGAACCAGACACAGATTTTTATCGAGACACCCTACCGCAATAACCAGTTGCTTCAGGATCTGGTGGAAACCTGCGGTGCGGAAACGGAACTATGCGTGGCTTCGGACCTGACGCTGGCGTCCGAATATGTGATGACGAAACGCATCGGCGAATGGAAGAAAAACCAGCCGGACTGCAACAAGCGGCCTACGGTATTCCTGCTTTACCACCGACCTTCCAAAGCTAAGATCGCCGCGCCTCGGCAAAAGAGATAATAGAGTCAAGACGAATTTCAGCCACTGCCTCGTCATCCAGCTTCTTGAATTTCAGCCATTCCGCCCCGTTTCGGGTTGCCACGTCCAGTGGCAGAACGGTATGGCGAAATTTCTCCGCACCTTCGCGGTACTCAAGCAACAGAGGGATTTTGCGCAGCACGCTGAATTCCAGACGTTCATGCTGCGCACAGGAGATGGGCTGATACTCAACCACAGAAGGATGAGACTAGAGGAAGATCACCGCCGGGAATACCGCAGCAGCCAGTACCAGCACCAGCCATTCTATGTTGTGCCGTGCCAGCCAGCCGGTAAAATGCGCGACCAGAATTGCGATAGCAACAATATAGAACGCGATGAAAGCCATGCTTGGTACCCTTATTAATAATTTTGCTTAGCATAGACTAATTGAGGACTATACGGCTATAGGGGAAACCCCTATAGCCATTAATGAAGCTGCTGGCTCTGGTCTGCCGGCAAGCCGCTGACGATCTCGTCCATGGTGGCGTCACGAATATGTTCCACGACCACCACAAAGGTAACGGTCTGCCCAGCCAGGGGGTGATTGGCGTCAACGGTGAGTTTGCCGTCGGCAATCCGGCTTACACGGAACTGCATGCTCTCGCCACGCTCGTTCTGAAACTCGACTTCAGCACCAAGACGGCGGTACTCTGGCGGAACATTGTCGATGTCGTCGGTAAAACTCAGTTCAGGATCACGTTCTCCGAACCCTTCCTGCGGATTGAGCGAAACTTCGACCCGGTCACCGACTTTGTGGCCTTCCAGCGCAGCTTCTATTTTCTCGAACAGCGGGCTGTTTCCTCCATGAATATAGCCTATCGGCATGTCGTATTGTTCGTACACCGAGCCTGACTCGTCGGTAATCGAATAGGTGAGGTATACAGCCTTGTTTCTGGCTACTTTCTGTTCACTCATGGCGTGCGCTTCATTCCGAAAAAGGTGAGATTGTAGCCTGAGAAGCACTAGCCACCAAGGTTGCCCACCTCGATGTCCACCGTCAACTCCTTCGTCTGGCGCAACAGAGGCCAAGTCAGGGTCAACGTCACGGCCTGCATGATTTTTTCGAAGCCCGCTTCAGATTGCGATACGGTGAAGTGTGGCCGGCTCCATACCTGTGCTGGCGCACTCAGATGCAAGGACAAAGCCCCACCCAGTACTTCGTCC
This sequence comes from Sulfurimicrobium lacus, assembly GCF_011764585.1. Classification (GTDB taxonomy): domain Bacteria; phylum Pseudomonadota; class Gammaproteobacteria; order Burkholderiales; family Sulfuricellaceae; genus Sulfurimicrobium; species Sulfurimicrobium lacus. Next base: position 2,028,302 of record NZ_AP022853.1, on the reverse strand, counting down.
TGTAACTCCAGTTTTTTCACCGCCTCGAATTCCAGCACCTGGCCAAAGCCGCCGGGAATCTGGTTGTTGTACACAAAGCGACCGGCAGGCCCGTCGCAACTGGGCATCGCGAGGTTGATCTCGGTGCGGAATTTGCCGTCCGTCGCGCCATTAAAATGATAGGTCACCCGCAAGCGCGAACCGGATACGGCAACACGCTTGTCGATCAGCAATTTGCCCTGTTCGCAACTGTAGCTGACATGGGCAGCCTTGTCCTCGCCCGAACGCAGCACATAGCCGCGCAACGGAATTTCGCCATCGCCGTTCACCACGCTGTCCAGGAACAACATGCGCGGACCATCGTCCAGAGCCATATCCGCGGGCGTAATTTCGTGCTTGAAACTCACGCGCTCATGGGGGTTGGCGATCCCCTTGCCGTCATGCTGCGAATGCTGGTTGAGGTGGATTTTGCGGTGGTAGTGCTCTGCCTGACGTGCCAGCGTGTCACCGAAATTATGATGCAGGCCGTAGGCATCGAACTCGCAGACCGCGGCACTACCATCCTGGCGTACCACTGCCTGAATTTCATCGTTATGAAGAAAGATTTCTGCCTTGCCGTCAAGGTCCAGGTCTTCAACGATCTTGGCAGGGCGCTCCACAACCTTGTCCAGCATGCTCTCCAGCGCCACAATGGCATGGTAAACGGCACGCCGCAGGTGCGGCAGATATAGCCCACCGAACAAGCCGTGCCAGTAAGCGTCGTTTGCCTGCGCCTCGTAGAGCATTTCGCGCATTGCCTTGGTTTTTTTCCTTTCCGGAAGCGCTTCATAACGCTGCGACAATTGCAGCATGCGCTTGTGCATCCAGTTGGACTCCGGGTAGCGGCTGAGGAAATTCTTCCAGATGCCCCCGCGCAGAAATGCCTTGTCGCGCTCGAAGCGTCCCTGCGCTTTCGATGCCTGGATCAGGTCCGCATAATCGTTGGCCGGTTGCGCAGGCAGCGTCCATTCGTTCATTTCGATATACGATGTGGTGGGCAGATACACGATACCGCGCGTGTGCGCCTGGGCATGGTAATCGCAGTATTTCATGGGCTTGATCAGGGGTGAAGCGAGTACGCCGCGGATAAAGTCTTCCAGCCAGCCCTTTTCGTAAACCCATTCATAAGTTTCCGGCCAGATGCCGAACTTCTCGATATCGTCGAAATAGACCGCTGCTTCTTCCCCTTCCCCCGCAAGGCTTTCCAGGTACTGCACGGCTTCGGCCGCAGGTGAAAACGGAAAACGGTAGCGCAAGCCCTCGGAAATCGGAAACAGATCGAGCCGCCTGCCATCTTCTTCGGTAGTGTAAAAGCCGTTCAGGTCGCCGATCTTTTTCCCGCTACAGAGAAAATGGTAATCGTCCACGGTTACGTACCGGATACCTGCATCCGCCAGTGCGGGCACCACAGTCGCTTCCCACACCCGCTCGGTAAGCCATGCCCCCAGGGGGCGCTGACCGAGCTTCTTTTCCAACTTATCTGATAGCGTAAGCACTTGGCCGATGCGATCACGGTTCGGAATAATTGCCAGGACCGGCTCTGTATCGCCTGCACCGACCAGCTCCACCTGACCGCGCTGCACCATTTCCTTGAGCATCGCCATATCTTCGGGATAATGCTGCAGCATGTAATCCAGCAACCAGCCGGAAAAATGCACCGCAAATGGAAACTCGGGATAGCGGTAAAGGGTATGAATAAATGGGCGGTAACAACGCAGGTGAGCGTCGTGCAACACTTCAGTAAAGTTGCCGACGGGTTGATGAGCGTGAACGCCAAGTAGTAATGCAATTTGTTTGGTCATAATTCCGGTAACTCTAAAATTTAGGTATTTCTTCTCATCGCGCCCCCGGCTTCTGCATACCCGCCTCCCTGACTGAGTGGAATTTCCAGTTCATGCGGAGGATCCAGCATCAGCAAGCGGTACAGATCGGCCAGATTTTCCCGGTACAACTTGTCAAAACTTCTCACGCTATCGCCCGGGTTATAGTCGCCGAACCACCAGAACCAGTCCGAACCCTCGCACAGTGCGAGTTGACGCTCAGCCTTGTACTGCTGCTCAGTGTTGAGGCGCTCGCCAGCAATGACAAGATCATAGCTCTGTTTGGCATGGCACAGCAGGTCCCAGGCACGGTTTTTTTCCTGGCAACCGATCCAAGTGCTGAAATTTCCATATACCCAGCTACCTGCCACGAGGTGTGGCAAATCACGCATCTCCGCACAAGCGTTTGACGTTCGTTTAGGGTGCCGCGCTTCATCGCGGCAGTTATCTAGATAATCCCCGAAGGTCGTAAACTCGATGTAGGGATGGTCTTGCAGCATCGCATACATTTCCGAGAGAAAGTAATAGCCATTGTAGGGATAATATTCCCATGCATTTTCGCCATCGAGTATGACGCTCACCACCGGATTCTCATGGCCGCTGCTCTGCTGCCAGATTTCCTCCAGGGAGTGCACGAAATTCAGCACGGCGTCGCGCCCGAACCACTTGGCGTATTCGAAGCCGATTTTATCCGCCAGACGATCATCGCGGAAGAAGCATGCGATTTCGTTTTTGCCGTCGCTGACTCGATACGGCCGATACAAGTAAGTTAACGGATCTGTCAGAGATCCCGCCTGAGCCGCATTATGCAGACTATTGCTCAGCACTTTCTGCCCGGTAGCAATCCAGCGACAACCGTTTTGTGCCATCTGCATCGCTGCAGCCTGCGACACGCCTCCTTCTGCAGGCCACATCCCCTGCGGCTTGGTGCCGAAATGCCGTTCGTGCATCTTTATCGCTTCGGTGATGTGAAACGACAAGCGCGACTTTCCGCCAGGATAGCGCGGCGACACCGGCAGATCGATCTCCGGAAGACTTTCGCGCGCACTCTCGAAATCGAGCAACAGCGGCGCAATGGGGTGGTAATAGGGCGTTGAGGAAAGCTCAACCTGGCCATCATCCGCCAGCTTGCGATAGCGCGGGATAATGTCGGCAATCAGTTCCCCGATAAGGGCAAAGAGTTTCAGACGCTCCTTGTAGGTAAACAAGCAACCCTTTGACATCATGGAAACTACCAGTTCGTGCTCACGACGCACGCTTTCGCCGGTCCAGGCCAAGTGATACCACACCAGCAAATCCGCCAGATACTGACTGGAGAGATAGTGCAGATTTTCCGTCCCCTGCCCCTCATGTAGCTTGAACAGATCATAAAGGCGCTTGTAGGCAGGATAGGGCTCGATCATCTTGCTGTGGTGACTGCGGAAACAGCTGTCGAGTACCAGCTTGCGCTGTTCCAGCGTCAAGTGCTCCAGATCCTTGGCTGCCAGCAGGCGCAACAGCGGATCGCGCATCTTGCCGCTACGAAACTGCTCGGTATAGTCTTCCAGTTGGTCGAGCAGAATGGGCACAAAATTCACCACCGCCCGCGCCTGAGGCGACTGCTCCAGGTGGTATGCCATGTCGGTGTAATCCTTGATGGCATGGAGATAGGTCCATGGCAGAGCAAACTCTCCGGTGACATGATGACGGTAATCCGGCTGGTGCATATGCCAGCAAAGGATCAGCTTGAGCTTTTTTTGGGGATTCATGAAGATTCAGGGAGTGACGTTCCCGGACCGAATGGATCCGGGAACATTGATTTGTAGTGGCAACTACCGCACTTGATGAATGCGTTGCCCGAGCATTTCAGGAGTAACAAGGGTAATACCTTTCTCGGTGACGCAAAAACGCTTGGCATCTTCCACGGGATCCACCCCGATCGCCATGCCTTCCGGGATGATGCAGCCCTTGTCGAGCACCACTTTCTTCAGCGTAACGTAACGTCCGATCTCAACGTTCGGCAGGATGACGGAATCCTCGATGTCGGCATAACTGTGCACATGCACATTGGAGAACAGGAGAGAACGACGAACCGCAGCACCGCTGATAATGCATCCTCCGGACACCAGGGAGTCCACCGCCATGCCGCGCCGTGATTCATCGTCAAAGACAAACTTGGCTGGCGGCAACTGCTCCTGGTACGTCCAGATTGGCCATTCTTCATCGTATAAATTGAGGTACGGTGTGATCTTGGTCATCTCCATGTTCGCTTCCCAGTAGGCATCGATCGTACCTACATCGCGCCAATATGGCTCGACGCCTTCTCTGCCGCCGACACAGCTTGCCTCGAAGGGATGCGCGAATACGCGATAGCGTTCGACCAGATAGGGGATGATGTCCTTGCCGAAATCATGAGACGAGTGTGAGTCGTCCGAATCGCGGATCAATTGCTCATAGAGAAATGCCGAGTTGAAAACATAGATTCCCATGCTCACCATGACGCGACCTGGCTTGCCGGGAATCTCGTCAGGCACATCCGGCTTCTCGGTAAATTTCACCACGCGCTGATGCTCATCGATCGTCATGACCCCGAACGCCGATGCTTCTTCAGCCGACACTTCCATGCACGCCACGGTCAAGTCAGCTGCATGAGCGGAATGGAACGCCAGCATTTCGCCGTAATCCTGCTTGTAGATATGGTCACCACCAAGGATCAGCACGTACTCGGATTTATAGCCGCGCAGGATATCCAGGTTCTGGAACACTGCATCCGCGGTGCCTTTGTACCAGCTTTCCTGAACGCGCTGCTGGGCGGGCAGCAACTCGACGAACTCATTGAATTCACCGCGCAAGAAGCTCCAGCCTCGATGCAGGTGCTGCAACAGGCTATGTGCCTTGTACTGAGTCACGACGCCGATGCGGCGGATGCCGGAATTGACGCAGTTGGAAAGAGGGAAATCGATAATGCGAAATTTGCCGCCGAAAGGCACCGCGGGTTTGGCACGCCAATCCGTCAGATCCTTCAGCCGGCTTCCGCGGCCTCCGGCGAGAATCAAAGCTACGGTATTTTTGGTCAATAAACTGATGAAGCGAGGGGTGGTAGACGAGCGCAAGTAGTTCTCCCGGACTAACTAAAAACAGTTTTCGAAATTATACCCCTTGGCACAGCAGTGAGTTTGCCTAAAGCCGCCTTCTGGCATATTCTTGGCACATCTCAATGCTGCAGTGATGCCTCTATGAAACCCAACCTCAGCGCCAAAGTCAATACAAATTTGAAAGCGCTGCTCAAGGCCCGGCACCATGATCCGTTCTCATTTCTGGGGCTGCATCAGGAAGGTGAAGAATGGTCGGTGCGGTTGTTTTTGCCTTTCGAGCAACAAGCCGAAATCCAGATGGACAGCGGCTGGGTTGCACTGGATAAAATTCATTCTGATGGCGTATTTTTCTGGCATGGCGCGAGCAAACCGCCGCTGCCATACCGACTGAGAGTCGCGCGCGGCGCCGCATACCACGAATTTTTCGATCCCTACGCGTTCCCGAGCCTGATCAGCGACCTGGATTTGCACCTGTTCGGCGAAGGACGCCTCTACCAGGGATACCGCATGCTGGGCGCGCAACCCGCCGAAAACATGGGGGTAAAGGGCGTCCGATTTGCCGTCTGGGCACCCAACGCCGAGCGCGTCAGCGTGGTAGGCGACTTCAACCGCTGGGATGGAAGAGCACACCCCATGCGCAGCCTTGGTTCGAGCGGTGTATGGGAACTGTTCATACCGGAATTTCCGGCCGGAAACCTTTACAAGTTCGAACTGCGCAATCGCCATAGCGGCCAGATCGTGGTCAAAACCGACCCCTTTGCCCAGGAGTACGAGTTGCGTCCCGGGACCGCGGCAAAAGTAACCGTACCGCAGCAGCACGTCTGGGGCGATCAGACATGGATGGAGCAACGTGGCAAACTCGACTGGCTGCACGCCCCTTTCAACATCTATGAAATTCACCCCGGCTCCTGGCGGCGCCATCCCGACAACCGTGTTTACAACTGGCGCGAACTGGCAGAAAACCTGGTGCCCTACGTGGTGGACTTGGCCTACACCCACATCGAACTGATGCCGGTATCCGAGCACCCCCTGGACGAGTCCTGGGGCTACCAGGCCACCGGTTATTTTGCGCCGACTTCACGTTTCGGCACGCCTGACGATTTCCGCTTCTTCGTGGATGCCTGCCATCAGGCTGGCATCGGGGTCATTCTCGACTGGGTTCCTGCGCACTTCCCCCAGGACGCATGGGCACTCGCCAAATTCGACGGCACCTCATTGTACGAGCACGAGGATCCGCGCCTCGGTTTCCACCAGGACTGGGGCACGCATATCTTCAACTACGGACGCCATGAAGTTCAGAGTTTCCTGCTCTCCAGCGCCCATATCTGGCTCCATGAGTTCCACCTCGACGGGCTGCGCGTGGATGCCGTGGCATCCATGCTATACCTGGATTACTCGCGCAAAGCGGGCGAGTGGATTCCAAATAAATTCGGCGGACGCGAGAACCTGGATGCCATCGAGTTCCTTCGCAGCCTCAATATCATGGTGCACGACGAATTTCCGGGCGCCCTGACGTTTGCCGAGGAATCCACCTCGTGGCCCATGGTTTCCAGGCCTGTCTACCTTGGCGGACTGGGTTTTTCCATGAAGTGGAACATGGGCTGGATGAACGATACCCTCGAATACATCCGCCACGAACCGATCCACCGCCGCTTCCACCATAACGAGCTGACCTTCGGCCAGCTTTATGCCTACACCGAAAATTTCGTACTACCTTTTTCCCACGACGAGGTAGTGCACGGCAAAGGTTCGCTGCTCGACAAGATGCCCGGCGACGCCTGGCAGAAATTCGCCAATTTGCGTGCGCTCCTCACCTACCAGATGACCTACCCGGGCAAGAAGCTCAATTTCATGGGCAATGAAATCGGCCAGGGTCGCGAATGGCGCGTGGGCGGAGAACTGGATTGGCAGCTGCTGCAAGTCCACTGGCACCAAGGCATGCTGAATCTCAACCGCGACCTCAACCGCCTTTACCGCGAGATGCCCTCACTATATCAGCAGGATTTTGAAGCCACGGGATTCTCCTGGGTGGATTGCCACGATGCCGACCAGTCGATTTTGTCATATCTGCGCTGGGGCCACGATGGCAGCATGGTGGCAGTAGTCCTGAATTTCACTCCGGTACCGCGCGAAGGCTACCGTATAGGCGTACCCAAGGTCGGCGCGTACCGGGAAATTTTCAACAGCGACTCTGCCTATTACGGCGGCAGCAACACCGGTAACGGTTCGGGAATGATGAGCGAGAGCCAGCCCTGGATGGGATTCGAGCAATCCCTTGTCATCACCGTGCCACCTTTGGCGGGCATCATCCTGACTCCGATCAAATAATTCTTTAGCCGAAACATGACCAATCTCACCCGCTCCCCTTCATGGCAAGCCCTGAAAGCGCATCAAAAAGACCTCTCGCAACAACACCTGCGCGACCTGTTTCGAAGCGACGACCAGCGCTTTGCCCGCTTCTCCCTCAAGCAAGGCGAGATACTTCTCGATTACTCAAAAAATCTGATCACAACGGAAACGCTTTCGCTCCTGCTAGCTTTGGCCCGGGAAACAAAGCTGGCCGACTGGATCGAGAAAATGTTCACGGGCGAAGCCATCAACTTCACCGAAGGCCGCGCCGTGCTGCACACCGCCCTGCGCAACCGTTCCAGCAAACCGGTATTGGTCGATGGCAGGGACGTCATGCCCGACGTAAAACGCGTGCTGGCCCATATGCGCGAATTCTCCGAACAAGTGCGCAACGGAATCTGGCTCGGATACAGCGGCAAAACGATTACGGATATCGTCAACATCGGCATTGGCGGTTCCGACCTCGGGCCGGTAATGGTTACCGAGGCGCTGAAACATTATGAAAAGCCCGGCCTCAACGTCCACTTCATCTCCAACGTGGACGGCACCCATGTCGCGGAAACGCTCAAGCGACTCAATCCGGAATCCACCTTGTTCGTCGTCGCATCCAAGACTTTTACCACCCAGGAAACGCTGACCAACGCCCGCACCGCGCGCGAATGGCTGTTGCGCTCGGCACAGGACGAAGCTGCAATCGCCAAGCATTTCGTCGCCGTCTCCACCAACGCCGCGGAAGTCGCCAAATTCGGCATCGATACCGCGCACATGTTCGAATTCTGGGATTGGGTAGGCGGACGCTATTCGCTTTGGTCGGCGATCGGCCTGTCGATTGCGCTGTACCTCGGCATGGATCACTTCGAGGCGCTGCTCGACGGCGCTTTCGACATGGACGAGCACTTCCGCACCAGCGCTTTCGAGAACAACATGCCGGTCATCCTCGGCCTGCTCGGGGTGTGGTACAACAACTTCTTCGACGCACAGAGCCACGTCGTGCTGCCCTACGACCAATATCTGCACCGCCTGCCAGCCTATCTGCAGCAACTGGACATGGAAAGCAATGGCAAACGCATTTCGCGCGAGGGCGAAACGGTTGATTACCAGACCGGGCCGGTGATCTGGGGAGAGCCTGGCACCAACGGCCAGCACGCTTTCTACCAGCTCATCCACCAGGGCACCAAGCTGATCCCGGCCGACTTTCTGGCCCCTGTCGAGAGCCTCAACCCACTGGGCGACCATCACCGCATCCTGCTCGCCAATTGTTTTGCCCAGACACAGGCACTGATGCAGGGCAAGAATGAGGCAGAAGCGCGGGCAGAACTGGAGCAAGCCGGTATGAGCGGCGCTGCGCTGGAACGCCTGCTGCCTCACAAGGTCTTTCCCGGCAACAAACCCACCAACACCCTGCTTTTCCGCAAGCTCACGCCGCATACACTGGGCTCACTGATTGCGCTGTATGAGCACAAGGTGTTCGTGCAGGGGATCGTCTGGAACCTCAACTCATTCGACCAATGGGGAGTGGAACTGGGCAAGCAGCTGGCCAGCAAAATCCTGCCTGAACTGACCAAACCAAAAACATCAACCGCCTTCGACGCCTCGACGAACGGCCTGATCAACTATTACAAAAGCTGACTCGACATTATTCACTGCCCTGCACGGACGTAATATCGAGGCTACTACTCGAACAACTCTACATCCACATTTAAAGCCGAGGTGGCGATCTTGTGCGCCTCTACCAGCATTTCGTAGGAACGCACCTGGTTGCGGCCGTGGTGCTTGGCATAATAGAGTGCTTCATCGGCGTGTCCGACCACCGTTGCTGGCGCATCCTGGCTGCCGATCCTGACATATCCGATGCTGATGGTCACCTCGCCGACCTGGGGAAATTCGTAGCTCTCCACCGACTGGCGAAAACGTTCAAGAACAGCGCGTGCACCATCGGCATCCGTTGGCTCAAGCGCCACGACGAACTCTTCACCACCGAAGCGAAACAGATTGTCGTTGTTCCGGAAAGAACGTCGCATGATCCCCGCCAGCAGTAACAGCACCTCGTCGCCATAGAGATGGCCGAACTTGTCGTTGATACGTTTGAAATGATCGATATCAAGCACTGCAAGCCAGCGGCTTTCGGCCCTTGCACCCCCGCGGCGGCGCGGGGAATTTGTCTCGTCACTGCTGGCGCTTTCATCCCCGGCCTGGCGTGACTCGGACAACATCCTGCCGATATTCTTGTCGAAAGTGCGCCGATTCAGCAAACCCGTCAGGGTATCGCGCTCGCTTTCATCTATGATTTGAACGTAATTACTAAAAACCTGGAGGAAGCCTTTAATCATTCTGACGTCGCCATCGGCGTGCTCATTGCCGACGACTTCGAGCAGTCCCATTACTCCATCGCGACTGAGGATGGGATGAATATGGCGAATTTTCCCGGTCTGTTGTTGCGCCGGAATAGAGAAGCAGCGGCGAGTTTCGACGCAGCGCATGAAAGCCGGATTATCGGCGAGCGCAAACGGCTTGATGTTTTGATATTCCGCCACGCCGCCGCTGCGGCTTGCGCTAACCAGCAGCCAGACTTCGCTACCCTCCGGTGCAGGCTTTAGCCAATATAGAGATGCCTGTTCTGCATCGAACATCTCGCGCAGCGTGCTGACCATGCCCTTGATCAGCACGTTGCGGTCCGAGTTTCGCGTTATGTGGATAACCGATTCCAGAATGGCGGCTGGCGAGATTTTCTCCACATTGCGCCTCATTTACAGCCGTACTTTCACCCGGTAATTCAGGATGGAGCGGCCTCCGGGTGGAACCGTCACCTGCCATACCACGGTATTGCTGGCTTCCTTCTTGTGCACTTGGCTTTCGCTCAGAATTTCCCAGTCGCCAGGAACAGGTTCCATCACTTTTACCATAACCGCCTCGTCCTTGGCATTCTTCAACTCGATCTGGTAAGCGCTCTCGAAAATATAGTTATAGCGTCCGCTCCCACCAACCTTCTGGAAATCAGTCTGCTTCTTGTCGGCCGTGACGTCGAAGGCCTCGCCCAGTTTCAGGCGCACTTTTTCGTTGCGCGGCGTATGGTCGATGCGGTCTTCGCCGACGAACTGGGCGCTTCCTTTCGAATCTTTCTTGTAAACCCGGATCACGCCCTTGGGCAGGGGCACACCCAGTCCATTGGCCTTGTTCTCGAATTCGACGTACACGCCGACCTTCATTTTTTGCCCCAGATCGCCGTAGCTGCTGCGATAGTAATAATCGCGCCCCTGCAGCAGCAGTTCCTTGCGGGTCGGAACATGCTGTGCGGAAAGCAAGGCGACCTGCTTGGTCTGCTGCTCGGCAATCGTGGTGGGACGCTCAAGGGAATAAAGGTGATATTCGAACAAGCCTTCCTCGGCCATCGCAGGCGCCGCCATGGGCATCGCTTTCATCACCCGACCGTCCTGGGCAAAATCCATCTCGTGCCGCACCCGGTTGACATCACCGGCCACCAACTGCAATTTTGCGTCAGGATAACTGGTGCCGCTGACATTGGTCAGCGTAACCCAGCCGTTGAGATCAAGCTGGTCGTCTTTGGGGCTCAGTTCCGCGACATAATCGGCACGCCACGACAAACCGCCCGTAAGATAGCTCAACTCCATCGGCTGCTGTCCAGCGCCTGAACTGTGCAGAGTAATCACCAGAGTCGGTCGATCTCGCAGGTTATCCGGCACTGCTTTAAAGACGATGCGGCCGGGGGCGCCGGTTTCGATGCGGTCGGCGAATTTCAGCACCACACCGGCATTGGTGCTGAGAACCGTGGCGAACTCGCTGCTTTCTGCCCCGGTAGCGGGGTTAGTCTTGATGACCGTTACTTTTTGACCTACATATTTATCCAGCAGCTTCTGCGGCGTAAGCAAATCGAAATCGAAGTTCTGCTCCAGCAACACCACGCCATCGCCATCGCCACCGCCCAGACTGCGCAGCAAGGCCGTTTCGGGCATGATGCGCGCGCTTACGTCGCGCCAGGCCAAACGGTTTTTTCCCCGCTCCAGGGCGACCCGCCGCTGATCCTTCACCAAGGCAAGATTCTCGTTATAGATGGTGACTGCCACTTCCTGCTGATCCTTGAGGGAACTGAGTATTTCCTCTTTAGCGACTTCCATACCGGAAGCAGCCCGAATCGGGACCATGACCATGGAAACAAGCAGTACGCATCCATAAACGAATATTTTAAGCATCATGTGAATTCCGTTAATTGAGCGACACCATGCGCGCAAGCTTGATTTCATTGCTCAACTGATAAACTGCCAAGGCATAAAACAGGTTACGGTTATAACGCGTAATGACGTAAAAATTGTTCATCCCGAGCCAATATTCCCGGCCGTCCTCCACATCCACAGCCAGCAGTGCAGCCTGCGTCGAAGGCGCCAAAGACTCGTCTGGCTTGACGCCGCGCGCCTCCAGTTGCTCGATGCTGAAACCTGGCTTCAGTGACCCGGTAAGCAGATCGCTAGCCGTGTCCGCCTGAAGGTAGGCGCGCACGGCGATCGGCTGGTCGCTCTCCCAGCCATAAGTCTTGAGATAATTGGCGACGCTGCCGATGGCGTCAGCAGTGCTGTCCCATAAATCACGGTGACCGTCGCCGTCGAAATCCACCGCATAGCTGCGGTAACTGCTGGGCATGAACTGCGGAATCCCCATCGCTCCGGCAAAAGACCCCCGCACCGACAGCGGGTCCCGTCCTTCTTCACGCATCAACAGCAGGTACTGCTCCAACTCCCCGCGAAAAAATTCGCCGCGACGCGGATAATCGAATGCTAGCGTTGCCAGAGTATCGAGTACCGGGTATGGCAAGGGGTAGCTACCATAGCGAGTTTCCACGCCGAGAATGGCTACGATCACCTCCTCTGGCACGCCGTAGATATGCCGCGCGCGCATCAAACTCTCGGCATTTTCGCTCCAGAAGCTGACGCCGTGGGTAATACGCCATGAATTCACGAAATTGCTGCGATAACGGGTCCAGGAAGGCGGCTTGACCACCTGCCCGGTCATGGTTTTCGCGACGCCGGGACGCGGCGTGATGTGCGCGAACAGGCTGGTCAAGCTATCCATGTCAAAACCATGCTTGTTCGCCATTTCCGCCACAAATTGCTGGACATCGGGACGTTCGGAAAAAGACGTGGCATCCGCCAAAGGTTGCCGCCAAAGCAACTCTGCCGACAACGTCAGAATCAGGGCGATCAGGAGGTTTTTGAGCGACATATTTTCAGGGCTTGCTGAATGCAGGCATTCGAGGCGAATCCTCCCCAACAGCCGGTAGCGATAAGGTTAAGTCAAATTAGTTTAACCTAAATACTGCTAGTACGCGGGCGCAAATTTGGGACTATAATTTCCTGGAGATATGTTCCATACAGAGGAGGTATCAACATGGCCGAGCGCATCCCCGCCCCTACCGAATACGACCGAACCCGCATTATCGAGCGTCCGGACGGGTTTTTCTGGCAGGACAAAACCATCGACAAGATGTTTGGCCCTTTCCCCTCCCTACTCGATGCCATTCACGACATGGAATACAACGACGACTCGGACTACGAGCCGGGTGAAACGCTCGAAGAAGCGGAGGCGGAGCTTGGCATTGCCGACTGGATCGACCCCGATACCGGATTACCGGGAGAAGAGACACACCACCTGGGAGATTGATGGCTGCTTCACGCAAGCGCTATCAAAAACACCCCGCCTGAATATCAGGGTGCCTTGATTCAGGGCACCCGTGAATCGATGGTGATCTTCACGTCTTTCTGTCCCAGCTTGACGGGGCCGACCTTCCCCTGCAAGTCACCGCTCTGGGCCATGGGCTGGCCAGACTTTGAAACTCGCGCATTGATTATCACTTCAGGATGGTCCGATAGCTTGTTGTTCGGCATCATCGCAACAGAATCATCCAGCGTGAAGTGATAAGGAAGCTGTTTAACGGTAATTTTCACACCCGCCAAGGGCATTTTCGGGCCTTGCGGCAGTTGCGCAAAGATGAATACCGTATCGGCAGGATCCAGATTGCCGGCCAACTCCTTGCTTATTGACACAGTGCCGGAAACGCTTACCGACGAACTAGTCAAAGGCTTACTGACATTCTCTTCACTACTGTTTTTCCCATCGAAGCTGGACAGGTTATCCAAAGCGGGAGCTCCACCGCTGGCCTTTTCGGCCTCAGCAATCGCCGAGGCAACCTCTCTCGATGCGTCGCTGTCGGGCGGAATGACTTTCAGCAATCGGCGCCAGTATTCGGCCGCCAGGGCAAACTTCTTCTCCTGATAGGCAGCAGTTCCAGCAAGGTTCAAGGCTTTCTCGTCCTGCTCGTTGAGCTTCAGGGCACGGTTGATCAGGTCAAGCGGTTTACCCTGTAAATTCCCGCCCTGCGCCATGGCGAGTGCGTCGGCGTAATCCGCAAGCACGCTGGAATTATCGGGAACCAACTCGGCAATTTTTGAAAAAGCCTGCGCTGCGTCGGCGAAGCGTCCCGTCGCACCATAGCTGCGCGCCAACATATACCAGCCGGCAGCATCGTCCGGATTCTTTTTAAGCTTGGCCTCCAACGTCGCGATCATCGGGGCTACCTCGTGCTGGCCTTGCTGCATCTCGGGTGCGGCAGCCTCACTTGAGGTCAGCAGCGCGCTCGGGTTGCCCAGGTATGCGTACAAGGCAATCGCGAGTACCGGAAGCGCGCCGGCCACCACGTATCCTGGCCAACGAGCCGATGGAGAAGATGGGGCAGGACCGGTTTCAGCCGGCACGTCTTCACTCAGCCGTTTTTCGATTTCGCGTCGGGCATCCTCATATTGCGACGCGTCCAGTTCGCCGCTGTCGAGATCGGCTTTCAACTCATCCATTTGATCGTGATAGATGGCAACGTTAAGCGCCTTGCGGTCCACTCTGGCAACAGCGACGTTACGGCGCAGCAGCGGCGGCAAAACAAATGCCAGTGCCACGGCGATAAAAACAAGAAAGAAAATCCAGAACAGCGAAATGGTCCAGAAATTGGTCATTATTCGTTTCCGTCGTTAGCAAGAAGAGCGGCCACACGTTTCTTCTCTTCTTCGGATAGGGATTCGTCGGCAAGGCGGCTCGTGCGACGCTTGAGGTAAGCATAAAAACCGCCAGCAGCGCCGATCAGCAGCGCGAACGGGCCAAACCACAGCAACCAGGTCAGCGGTTTGAGCGGCGGCTTGTAAAGGACGAAATCCCCATAGCGCTGTGTAAGATACGTAATCACTTCTTTATCGCTTTTGCCGGCCCGCATCTGTTCGCGTATTTCCTGGCGCAAATCCTGGGCCAAGTCCGCGCGCGATCCGGCCAACGATTCGTTCTGGCATACCAGACAGCGCAGATCTTCAGACAGCGCGATCATGCGCTGCTCCAGCACGGGGTCTTCAGCAACCGGTTTAGCTTCGCCAGCCATGACGGAAAGGGGGAGCAAAAGCGCGAGCAAAATTGTCAGAAGTCTCATTTCTGCAATTCCTTCACCAGGGGGAAGATTTTCTTGTCCAGTCCCTCACGGGTCAGCGGCCCCGTGAGCTTGTAGCGGATGATGCCATTCTTGTCGATGAGGTAGGTTTCCGGCACGCCATAGACTCCGTAGTTGATGCCCGCCCGGCCATCGAGGTCCACGACGGTTTCCACATAAGGATTGCCCATGCTGTTCAGCACGGTCTGAGCATCTGCGGGCTGGTCCTTGTAGTCCATGCCATAGATTGGCAAGCCGCCCTGCCTCGACAGTTCGAGCAGCGTTTCATGCTCCTGCCGGCAGGAAGCGCACCATGACGCCCAAACATTGAACAGCCAGACCTTGCCGCGCAGATCTGCCGGGCTCAAATGCTTCGCCGGATCGGACAGCAGGGGAAGGTTGAAATCAGGCGCCGGCTTGCCGATCAGCGGCGATGGAACTTCCCGCGGGTCGAGCTTGAGGCCGACGGCGAGGAAGCCTACCAGCACGATGAAAATCCCCAATGGAATCAGGAAACGCTTCATGCCGCAGCCCTCCCCGCTTTGCGTGCCGCCGCGCGGTAGCGCCGGTCGGTGATGGCCACGACACCGCCCAGTGCCATCAATACGGCCCCGATCCAGATCCACACCACGAATGGCTTATGGAACAGGCGCACGCTCCATGCACCGCCATCCAGAGGCTCTCCCATCGCGGTATACAGGTCGCGCGTAAGCCCGTAGTCAATCGCCGACTCGGTAAAAGGCATGCCGGACGCGACATAAGTGCGCTTTTCCGGGTAAAGCGTTGTGACAGGCTTGCCGTCCCGGCTCACCTCCAGGGTGCCGCGCGCCGCCTTGTAATTGGGGCCATCCATATCCTGCGCACCCTTGAAAAGGAAGGTATACCCCTTCATGGTCACGGTATCTCCCACATTCATGCGCACGTTGCGCTCGGTCTCGTAGGCCGACACCATGGTGACGCCGATTACCGTGACCGCGACACCAAGGTGAGCCAGGTTCATGCCGTAGAAATTGGCCGACCAACCCGCGCCAGAGCGCAAACGGCCTTGCACTGCGATAGCGACGGTAAAGGCGATCCATAGCGCTGACAGATAGCCCACAGAAACCATGGGCTTCCATGCCCCCATGCTGAATGGCAACAGCAGTGCCACCACCACGCTCGCCGCAAAACCCCATTTCAGGCGCGAAGCCAGTTCGGGGACGCTTGCCTGCTTCCAGCGCGACAGCGGGCCGACGCCGACCAGGAACAGCAAAGGCAGTACCAGCGGCACGAATACGCTATTGAAGTACGGCGGACCAACCGAAATCTTGCCCATGCCAAGTGCGTCGATGAACAGCGGGTAAAGCGTACCTAGCAGAACCGATCCGCAGGCCGTCAGCAGCAGGATGTTGTTGGCCATCAGGAAGGATTCACGCGACACCAGCGCGAAGCGACCACCCAGCCCGACCTGCGACGCGCGGAAGGCAAACAGCAGCAGCGAACCACCGATCACCACGGCGAGGAAGGCAAGAATGAACAACCCGCGCGCCGGATCGCTGGCGAACGAATGCACCGACGACAGCACGCCGGAGCGCACCAGAAAAGTACCGAGCAAACTCAGCGAAAAAGCCGCGATTGCGAGCAACACGGTCCAGGCCTTGAAGCTGCCGCGCTTCTCGGTCACTGCCAGGGAATGGATCAGCGCCGTCCCCACCAGCCATGGCATCAATGAAGCGTTCTCGGTCGGGTCCCAAAACCACCAGCCGCCCCAGCCAAGTTCGTAATAGGCCCACCAGCTGCCCATCATGATACCCAGCGTCAGGAACGACCAGGCTGCAGTTGTCCATGGACGCGACCAGCGCGCCCAGCTCGCGTCCAGCTTGCCGGAAATCAACGCGGCCAGCGCGAAGGCGAATGCCACGGAAAATCCGACATAACCCATATAGAGAATGGGCGGGTGAACCACCATGCCCGGATCCTGCAGCAAGGGGTTGAGATCGGAACCGTCCAGGGCCATCGGCATGCGCAGGAATGGGTTGGAAGTCAGCAGCATGAACAGCAACAGACCGCAACTGACCAAGCCCATCACCCCGATCACGCGTGCCACCATGTCTTGAGGCAGGTGCCTGCTGAACATGGTCACCGCGAATGTCCACAAACCGAGAATCAGCGTCCACAGCAGCAGCGAGCCTTCATGCGAGCCCCAGGTGGCGGTGAAGCGATAAACCGGCGGCAGCTTGGAGTATGAGTGCTGCGTCACGTTGATGACCGAAAAATCGTTGGTCAGGAATGAATAGGCAAGGCATCCGAAGGCGATCGCAACGAACAATGACTGGGCGCGTGCTGCCGGCCGTGCAACGGCCATCCATGAAGGGATGTTGCGTGCGGCTCCCGCCAGCGGAAGGATACTTTGGATCAGCGCCAGGAGCAGCGCCACGATTAAGGCGAAATTTCCGAGTTCTGGAATCATTGTTTTCCTTGTGGTGGCACTAGCGTTTTCTGGGCTTTTTGCGCCTGTTCCAAGGCGCTGGCAGCTTCGGGCGGCATGTAGTTCTCGTCGTGCTTGGCGAGCACCTGACTGGCCACGAACTCGCCGCTGCTGCTCAATCGGCCTTCCGCGACGACGCCCTTCCCTTCCTTGAACAAGTCGGGAAGAAGACCTTTATAGGTCACGGGGATCGTTTTCACGGTATCGGTAACACGAAAATGCGCCGTCACACCGTCCGCCTCGCGGGACAAGCTTCCCTTTTCGACTAATCCGCCGATACGGAAGGTGCGCTCGTGCGGCGATTCTCCATTGACAACCTGAGTCGGCGAAAAGAAGAACACCAGATTGCTGCGAAAAGCGTTGAGCACCAGCGCGGCAACCACGCCTAGTGCCACCACTACCACAGCGATCAACAAAAGATTTCTATGCCGTTTCTTCATTATTTTCCACCTTGCCATATTTCACCGTACGCCGCGCCAGTTCCAGCGCCTTGCGCCGATGCGCGCGCAAAAAAAGTATTTCTCCAGCAATCAGAACGGCAGTTACCGCATATGAGCCCCATACATAGAAGGCGTAGCCTCCCATGTGGAAAAATTCCGACCAGCTATTCCAGTTCACGCTTCTGCCTCCATCATTTGCGCCACCCACTGGCTATTGCGTTCACGCTCCAGGATGATGCTGCGCACCCGCGACAACGCTGCTGCGATGGCGTACATCCAGACGGCCAGGGCCATTACCAGCATCCCTTCAAGCATGATGGCAGCCATGCTCGGCGCCTTCGTCATGCTGATAGACGCGCCCTGATGCAAAGTGTTCCA
Organism: Sulfurimicrobium lacus; assembly: GCF_011764585.1. Classification (GTDB taxonomy): domain Bacteria; phylum Pseudomonadota; class Gammaproteobacteria; order Burkholderiales; family Sulfuricellaceae; genus Sulfurimicrobium; species Sulfurimicrobium lacus. The sequence continues at coordinate 2,010,285 of NZ_AP022853.1, read as the reverse complement.
CCATCTGACAGAAAAATATATGATCGGCACGTTGACCACCCCAACCAGGGCAATCAAAGCGCCGGCGCGGTCAGCTCTCCGGGGATCGTCAATCGCGGCCTGCAATGCCATGAACCCGAGATAGAGGAAAAACAGGATCAACTCGGAAGTCAGGCGTGCATCCCATACCCACCAGGCGCCCCAGGTCGGCTTGCCCCACAAGGCTCCCGTCCACAATGAAACAAACGTCAGCATGGCACCGGTAGGCGCCAATGCGCTTGCCATCATGAACGAAAGCCGCGTATTGAATGCCAGCCCGATCGCCGCCCAGGCCGCCATGACGATATAAATGAACATCGACATCCATGCCGCAGGAACATGGATAAAAATGATGCGGTACGCCTCGCTCTGCTGAAAATCGGTAGGCGCAAGAAAAAAAGCGATATACAGCCCGGCTACGCATAACAACGCCGCCAGGCTGTAAAACCAGGGAATCATCCGACCCGCGAGTGTATAGAAAGTGGCCGGTGAAGCGAATTTGTACCAGTTAAGTCCGTTTATCATTCAATCGAAATCCGCAATGCCGCCGATACCGCCCACGGCGTCGAAATAAATGCCAAAACCAGAATACCGCCCAACAGGGACAAGTGGGCTTCAGCGCCCAATCCTGACATCGACCCATCAACCGCCCCAGCGCCAAAAATCAGCACCGGAATATAAAGCGGGAGCACCAGCAGCGACACCAAAACGCCACCGCCGCGCAACCCTAGAGTCAGGGCGGCCCCGATTGCACCGATCAGGGACAGAACTGGCGTACCGAGAAGCAGGGAAATGACCAAGACAAGAAGCGCATCACTGGTCAGGCCGAACTGCACGCCCAGGATCGGCGCCATGAGAATCAAAGGCACTCCGCTCACCAGCCAATGCGCCAATATCTTACCTGTTATCCAGATAACTGGTGGCGTCGGCGTCAAAATCAACTGTTCCAGCGTGCCATCGGCGTAATCGCTGGCAAACATGCGTCCCAATGAAAGCATTGCCGCCAACAGGGCCGACACCCAAACCACCCCGCCCCCCATCAAACTCAGCAATTTCGGATCAGGGCCGACACCGAGCGGAAACAGACTGGCGACGATGACGAAGAAGAACAGCACGGTAAGCACGTCGCCGCGTCGCCGCATGGCCAGGATGAGTTCGCGTCGCAAGACGACGCTGACCGTTTGCAGCATATTCATGGTTTCAACTGCAAAATTTTGGGCTCGACACCTTGGATCATGACCGGCTGGTGAGTGGTCATCAAAGCCATGCCCCCCGCTTGCAGGTGTTCTCCGATCAAGGATTGCACGAGTTGCAGAGCCGCCTGATCGAGTGCCGTCAGCGGCTCATCCAGAATCCACAGTTTAGCCTTGGCCAGCAGCAAGCGTGAAAGCGCGACGCGCCTGCGTTGCCCTTGAGACAGGGATTTCGCCGGCAGGTTCAGGCAATGTCCCAACCCAAGATGACCCAGCGCGCCTTTCACTGCATCCTGATCCACGGGAATGCCGGCAAGTTGACAGGAAAAGCTCAGGTTTTCAGCGGCACTCAGATCTTCCTTGACCGCTGGCGCATGACCGAAGTAGGTCATCTCGGCATGGTAGCTTTCACGTGCCCCGCTGATTTTTTCACCGCGCCACAGAATGTCGCCGAACTCAGGTGCCAGGAGGCCACAAACCATGCGCAGCAAACTGGTTTTGCCGCTGCCGTTGGCGCCCTGCACCAGCAGCAATTCGCCTTCATCGAGTGTGAAGTTCAGGTGCTTGAACAGCGTCCGCTCACCCCGTACACAGGCGAGGTCTTTCCCTTCCAGCATTAATAATCGCCCATATTTTTGAAACGGCCGTTCAGCCCGCTACTCGGCAGAAAGTGGGCAATTTTACTGGATAAACGCAGATGCGGTGCCATTCTCGCAAACACATTACGAAATATTAAGATTCGTAATTCAGTTCAGGCGCACGAAGCGTGGCGGCAGCAACTCTACGTCTAAAAAAATAGTCGCGTGTTTGTCAGATGCGACTATTTCTTTACGCCAAAAACGGGATCACTCCTCGTCCGGATCTCTATATTCCTTGGGCAGATGGTGTGCAATACCCTTGTGGCAATCGATACAAGTCTGGCCTTCGGCTTTTGCTTTCATGTGCTTATTGAAGACAGTTTGCTTTTGTTTGTCACCACTCATGGCATCAAAGCTGTGGCAGTTACGACATTCGCGCGAATCCGACCCCTTCATGCGCGCCCATTCGTGCGTCGCCAGTTCCATGCGATGCTTTTCGAACTTCTCCGGCGTATCGACGAACCCCGTAATCTTCTCCCACACTTCATTGCTTGCCTGGATCTTGCGCAACATCTTGTGACCCCAGTCCTTGGGTACGTGACAATCGGAGCAAACAGCACGCACGCCGCTGCGGTTCGAATAGTGGACGGACTTCTTGTATTCCTGATACACCGTATCGCGCATTTCATGACAAGAGACGCAGAATTCCAGCTTGTTCGTCGCTTCCATGCCGGTATTGAATCCGCCCCAGAAGATGATGCCTGAGAAAAAACCCGCGACCAGAAGCGTCAGGATTGAGTACTTCGCGCTTGGCCTCCTGAGAAAAATCCACGCACGTTTCAGAGAACCCGGATTACTGTCCATAAATGTCCCCTAACTAAAACCATATTGATCTTGGAAAAATTGGGGTACGAAACATTGCACCCCAAATGTTCCGCCTTAATGGGACGCTTACCTGAACGTATAGTTATAGGCCACGAACAGAGCATTCACGCTGTAGTTCGGCGCTTGCTGATTGGTTGGCAACACACCGGTAGGCGTATAGCCAGTCTGGTAGGCATTGAAGAAGAAGTCGTTGGATTTCAGACGCTGATACATATACCCGGCGACCACCTTGCCAGGCTTGCTAACCTGGTAACTGCCGGTGAACTTGAACTGCAGCAGCTCACTCTTGATATCAGGCAAAGATCCACAACTAAGATTTGAGGTGGCGGTACAGGTGGCGAGAGTAAATGGCGCCACCAGTGCAGTCGAATAGCTCGTCGTACTATGGGAGTAGGTCACGTCCTCGGCGAGTTGCAACCGCCCCCCCATCAACCCTTTTTGCTTGGCGCCAATACCGAGCGTGTCATTCCGGTCGATCAGATCGTTGGTCCACATGTTTTCTGCGGCCTGAATCGCACTCGCGTTCGTAGGGCTGCCCGCAAGGTTAGAACTCAGTATTTTCCGCTCTCGGTCCTGCCAACTAGCATAGGCGGAAACGCTGTTATTTTCAGAATATGCATACGTAGCGTCCAGATTGATACTGGCGGCATGACCGTCCTGCACACCCAGAGTCGAGTCATCATAGGAATCCTTCGTGTAGCGGCCATTCAACCCAAGTTCAAGTTTTTCGGTCGCCTGCCAGTTGGCGCCGGCTTTCAAATGATGTTCCTTGCGCGAAGCATCGAAGAAGGCCACGTAGCCAAAGTTCTCAAAGCCCGCGGACAAAGCCTGCATCGGATTGTAAAACGAGCTGTTGATGTCGGCTTTGCGTCTGCTGTAAGTGTAGCCGGCATTGAAGCTCACATCTTCGTTCGCACGTAGCCGATATCCCATTACGACCTTGTTTTCCTTGTTTTCGGGGACTTGAGCGCAACCAGTGCCCCCCAGCGCGTAATATGCCTGTGCTGCTGCTGACGTCAGTAAAGCGCTTGACGCAACAGAGTTATTGCACCAGCGGCTAATGCGCTCGTACTCGTAACCGAGATGCAGGCTCTGGCGCTTGTCGATCCGATAATCCCCACCGAGCTCTAACTGGGTGCGCCTATGGCTCATCGGAGTATTGAACACGACTTGGTTCGCAGTTCCAGTCAACGCCTGAGAAGTTGTACCAAGATCGTCAAACCGATAGAGGTTGGATGGCGTGCGGTTGTCGCGCTCGTTGTACTTCAAGCCGGCACTCAGCACCAAATCCTTGGTGGTCTGATTGGTTAGTTTCAGGTCGGCATGGGTCGTTACGACGAGGCCATTCAGCGAGTTTACCGGAAGTACAGGAACGGTAGTCAATGCGCCGACTGTTGTAAAAGTGCCCGCAAAGCTATCGTTTTGGGTATTGCGCCCATAGGACAGACCACCAGCGAGTTTCGTTGCCGAACTGATGACGAAGCCACCCGTCAGGTTGAACTGATGAAACTGGTTGCTCGGTGGTGTGCTCATCGAATCGGTCACATTTGCCCCGGCAAAGGTTGTCCATGTCACGGCGTTGTAATTATCCTTAAAGAAGGAGCCGAAGTACGACACCGTTAGATGGCGTTTATCGCCAACCCAATTAAGCGCGAGATTGACCGTGTCCGTCGTGTAATCAGTCGGGTTCGGCAGAATCGCAATTCTCTCGCCGGTGGCCCCACCTAGCGCATCCGATGCAAAACCCATCAGCTTCGCGCCGGACTGATCTAGATGGTTGAAGTCAAACTTAAGGTCCCATTGCGGATTGAAGTGGTACCCCGCGCTGAACGATGTGTTTTTTCTTTTCGTGTCGATGTCGACGTTGTGGATGGTCGCAATTTGAGGTGCAGTCAACGAAGTGAAAGTGTTTGCAACCGTGCCAAAGCCAGTGGGCAAGACGAAGTTGTTCCCGCCCATGCTGCCCTGATAGGGTGTTTGATAGGTATCGGTGATATTGTGCTGTAATTCATCGTACTTTATTCTCAAATCCCATGTACCTTGGTTACTCATCGTCGCACCGAGCTCGCGGGATGTCGTTCCCAGATCGGTACCCGTGACACCCCAACGCATCGTGCCTGACCCTTGGCCATATGCGTCGCCGCCGCTAATGCCGAAGTTGCCGATTGCATCAACACCCTTCTTGTTCAAGCCGTTGTATTCCCCGAACTTGGCGGAACTCCGAGAAGTGTTCTCCACGCCAATTTCTAAATAGTTCGTGGGGTTCGTCAAGGCCGCAACATCATCCTCGCCTTCCGCCATCGCAACCGCGGGGATCGCAAACATCGCCACCAACGCCCCTTGCACCGCCAGATTCAGTACCCTGACAGTAAGATTCCTGTAATTGGTTTTCACTGTAATCTCCCTAAGAATTAGCGATGTAAGAAGGCACCAGCCGGGCTATTAGTGCCATGAACCATCACGTGGCAGTTCATGCAGGAGCGTCCAACTGCGTTGTTGTTCGGAGCGGCGACGGGAAGCAAACCACCCTGTATGCCTGCCGCACCAGTTCCATAAGGCTGTCTGCTATTGTGCGGGCCGTCGTGACACTCGTCGCACAGGAAAGGCGGCCGGTCTTTCAGCAACGGCGTGATGTTGGAGCCGTGCGGCGTATGGCAGTTGGTGCAGTCCTCGTTGACGGGCTGATGCTCAAACAGGAAAGGGCCGCGCTTCTCGGCATGGCAGGTGAAACAGGTTTCGTTTACCGTGTTCTTCTTGAGCAGTTTTGGACCGGCCGAACCATGGGGATTGTGGCAGTCGGAACAAATGACCTTGTTGGCATCGATCGGGTGAGTGGATATCTTGTGGGTATCGGCACGTTGCTCCTTGTGGCACGCAAAGCAGACCTGGGTTTGCGTCTTCCGTTCGCGAACCTTGTCGTGGGCATTGTGGATCTCGTGGCACGAGGCACACGCCACGTCATTGACCTGGTGTTGACCACCATCCCAGTGGGTACGATTCAAATCTTCATCGTGGCAAGTCAGGCAGGCCGCGTTTTGGACCTTTACCTCAGTCGGCGCATAAGAGCCGGAGGTAGCTCGCTTGGTTCCGAACAGTATGTCAGGTGAGGCTCGCCCTTTTTGCTTAGGGTCACCATGCAGGTGTTTATCGCTATCGCCGTGGCACGACTGGCAGGAAGGCGTGCGTGAATCTGCCTTGACGCCGTGCTTGGTCTGATAGATCGCCAGAATCGGCTTCGTTTCGCTTTCGTCGTGGCACTTGGTGCACACAGCATCCTTATTCAGGGCTACAGTCGCCGTCGCGGATTTGCCCTGTTGCGGAGGCGCATCCGATGCGAGAGCGGAAGAAGCACCTCCGAGGCCCCCGAAGAACGCACACAAGATCAGCACTTTTAGAATTAATTTCATTTTTTTCTCCACTTTTCTTGGTGTTGCAGAGACCACGAATGAATGTCCAGCAAGATATATTTCTTACTGCGCAAGAATCCAGCGAACAAGGTTCCTGACCTGATCTAAGTCCTTGATTTTGGTTATCTTGTGGATTTCTTCATGGCCATCGGAAAGCTTGACCTTGTCTTCACCCGAGGTGATGTGCTTGACGAGCATATCGAGAGCGTCACTCTTGCCCTTGTACTTGTAAGCGATCGATTGATACGAAGGCCCTTCTTTCTTCTTGCTTACGTTGTGGCACCTCAAGCAGCTCTCTTTGCGCGCAAGTTTTTTCGCTGCCGCCGCATCAATGGCATCGGCAGCGAATGCCGATGCCGAAAAGGAAAGAACAAAAGCGCCGGCAATCACGCCAGCCAGAGTTTTGGTACGTGCTTGATGGCTCATTTGTAACTCCCCAATTCGGTGGTTTAAGTATTGAGCGGGTGAATGGTTACCGTGAAAGGATCCAGTCGACGAGATTCTTGATCTGCGCCATGTCCTTGGTATTGATGATCTTGTGGTCTTCCTCATGGCCATCGGGAAATTTCGCCTTCTCGCCGGTGGTGATGTGAGTAATCAAGCGTTCCTCGGCGTTAGCCTTGCCCCGGTATTTCTCGGCGACTTTCTTGTAGGCAGGCCCATCTTTATCCTTGCTGACGCTATGGCACTTGAAACAGCTGTTCTCACGCGCCAACGCCTTTGCCGCGTCCTCGTCTACAGCCGCGATGGCACCGGCGGAGAAGGCGAACACAGCGGCAGCAGATGCGACGATCAACAGTTTCTTGAGTTGGAATTGGTATCTCATGTACCCCTCCGATCATTATGGAATTTGCGCTAAACAGGATGCTGGTGTCGCGTAACAACGCAGTAGTCAGGGGGTCTGGATGGCCTATCTGCAAGGCTCCCCACACGCTTGGCGTAGTGTAGCCACAGCAATTAATACTATGAAATACATAGAACTATGTATTCTTCGGAGCATGAAGACCGTTATGCGGCATGTCCGGAAAAATCCATTCATCGCGGGGGGCGCTGACGAAAACCTTGCTGGAGGCGGAATTATTCGGACACGTCAGTGGCGCCTTTACTGGCGCCGTTCGCAACAAGAAGGGAGTATTCGAACTGGCGCGGCGGGACATTGTTTCTGGATGAGATCGGCGAAATGTCCCCAACGATGAAAGTCAAGCTGCTGCGGCGATTCAGGAATCGCCAGATTGACCGTGTGGGCGGTGAAACCCACCATCCCCGTAAGCATCAGACTCGTTTGCGCCACGCACCAGGATCTCAAGCAAATGGTTGAGGTCGGCAAATTCCGGCGAACAGCCGTTGTATTGCGGGCAGTTGCACACATTGGGAACGCCATAATCGGCCAATGCCGTTGACGCCCCACAAGCCCCTCTTCAATCCACAGCCTGCCGGCCACGATTCTGGTACACACGCTGTGCTCGGCCAACCTGTCAGAGCAGAGGCGATGAACCTCCAGAAATGGAGTCGATGCGTGGCAATTTAATAATACGAGGCTGTCTGGGCGCGCCGATCTGGGTATGCAAACATACGACGATCCGGGTAATCACTTCGACGGCGTTCAATTCCAGGGGACAAATGAGTTGCTTCTATTCTTCGGGCACCACCTTGCAAACGCCGATCGGATGATTTCCGCGTGTCAGTAACGAGGTGATTGTCGACGCGAACAAAACGCGCTGACGGATTCAGTGCCTGGCGAATAAACAAGACCACATCCGCCTCGCGATAGCACGGCTCCCCCATCGAAATTACATAGGGGAGAATGGCGTCATGCTGGCGATCATTTATAAGCCAATCCAGCGCAGATTTGTTTTTAATATGGGGTTGAAGCAAGAGTGCCGTTTCATAGTCAGTCAAGAGAATTTGACCGTTGGATGTAGTGTCCATGATGACCATTTGCCTCCCGTTGGTAATATCATCCGCCTCTTTCGCAAAGGCAATATTCGTACCATGGAAGCGACAAATGTATCTAATTAGATACTTATAGAGAATAAGGTTCAGCCCGAGAACCTGAGCTGTAAAATGTTCCGACACAACGAAGCTGATACGCCGGTCAAATGGCATCACAAATCAGGACATAAATTTTATTGTAAGTCTTTGATTTTGGTGCCCGGAACCGGAATCGAACCGGTATGAGGGGATAAGCCTCGACGGATTTTAAGTCCGTTGCGTCTACCAATTTCGCCACCCGGGCTGGGAATTTGGAGGCGGGGACCGGAATCGAACCGGTCTAAACGGCTTTGCAGGGTGTTAAATAACTTGCAAAATTAAACGCTTACGATTCCGCCCACTTTCGCACCCACTTTTTGCAACTTGCGAAATATTACGTGCGGCGGATTATAGCAGGACTACTCACCCTTGGCTGACGTTTCAAAATCAATCAGCCCGTTCAACCTCACGGCTCGTTTCATTTCGCATCGATTTTGCGGATATTGGCAGCCCAGAAGCGTGCCACGTTGAGTCCTACGGCGTCCGCGCTGCCTTCGTCAACGAGTCCTTGAATTGTCGTATCGAACTCTCGTATCGTGCGCTCAAGCTCGTCCCGGTCGAAGCAGGCGAGGTCAACACGTCTGGAACCGGAGGGGGCGGCGGGCACGAAACGGCTACCGGAACGGGCGTCGCGCAGGCGCTTAATGTCAGCATTAAGGCTGGCAATAGTTGTTTTATAGTCATGGTCGGAATTCTCCTTTTTTCGTTTGTCTTCTGTGGCAGCTGCGGTCGCCAGTTTCTGCGCGGCCTCGCCTTCGGCTTTGGTTGTGGCAACAAAACCGACGTACTCGGCTTGTACGGCGGAAAGGCGTAGCCCTTGGACCCACCAGGCACCAGCGCCACCCGAAGAAAGCCCTAGCAGGAACGCGCCCAGCGCCATCCATAGCAACACGGCTGGATTCGCCGTAATCAATCCGATAAGACGGCTCATGACATTGCTCCAACGTACTTATCCCGACGAACCAAAAAGACATTGCGCGGATGCTCGCGATTAATGTCACAAGCAGAGCGACCGCCGTAGATCGGTTGCCTGGACTTTAGGCAGTGCAATTCCACATTGCCGAACCATTTCCCCGGATCGCAGCCTTTGGTGAGTTTGCAGGCCCTGCGCTCCTTCTGTACACCGGCAACGCCGCCGTTGTATCCCGCATCACCGAATTCCAGCCATTCAGGCGCACCGCGAAAAGCCATGGCGGCATCGCGGGACATGAGCACCACGGCACGCAATTGCAGATCCGGGCGACGATAGACATTATCCCAGGACCATCCGGACAACTCCGTGCCGTATCTGCTGCTCAGTTCCGCCAGAGCATCAAATCGAATGGATCTGTCGGCGCGATAGCCCCGGGTGATCTGGCCCATTCCGGCGCCCTCTTCTCGCGCCGACTTGAGGCGGGCGGAAGGATTCCAGCAGCGAGGCGACTTGAGGCTGACGCAAGACTCCTGCTCGATCAACGCGGCCAAAGCGGCCGGATCCGGGTGTCCTGGCCAGTAACGCCGCTGCTCTGCCTTCAGAACAGGGCCATACGTGGCGAATCCGGCCGGCAAGGTGCCTGCATGGGCGCGCGGCGCGAATACCATCAGCAACCCGACGAACACAATGGCCAGGGCAATAAGCGCCAGTCCGGCGCCGGAGGGGCTCTCCGCTGCCTTGGCGAACAGGCTGCGCTGATCGGCCTCCGGATAGTCCGTAAGCGCTTTGCGGCCCCAGTGGGCGGCTGCGACGGCCCAAACCCCCTGCACGATGGCCAGCCCGCCGAGCAGCGTCGACAGGCCATGCGCGTCAGGATCTGTATAGAAGGACGCAAGGGCGGCAAGGATGGCCCAGCCGAAAAGAAAAAGCGAACGATGACGAGGCGTTTTCATGCCGGATTCTCCAATGGTTTAGCGGTTGCCTTTTGCGTGACGTTGGCGGCCATGTACGCCCCGACCGTGGCGATCACCACGGCTGAATAGACGCCATCAGCGATATGGCCAGTAGCGCACAGGATGGAGGCGCTGAGCATGGATAACAGCGCCAGGATAAATTTTCTGGATTTCACTGGCGCGGACCTCTCTGTTGTTCAAGCTGGATGACTCGCTGATTGAGCAACAGCACGCCATCCTCGACGGATCGGATATGCGTGAACGTCCACCCCATCATTGCCATCACGCCGAGCTGAATGGCCCCGCCAAAAATCATTGCCGTCCACCATGCGCCGCGGGCCTTGTTGATCCATTCTTCAGCCTTGCTGTCGACATCGCGCGTGCTCTTTTGTGCGGCCTTTTCGACGTTCTCGATGTCACGATGGTTAGTGTCTATCTTTGCCCACTGGGTTTGGATTTCTTTGGCCTGCTGCTGGTAGTGAATCGAAAGCTCGGCGATGGTTCTATCGAGCGCGATTACCTCCTTCACAGAGGATTTTATTTCATCGACGGAATTCCCCATGGCCGTCATCTGTTGGCGCAATTCGGCTAGTTGAACCAACATTTCCTGCTCCTCTTGATCTGCCATTTTTCTTCTTTCCGAGTTATATCCAGATACTCTTCTCGCAGTGCCACGGTTTAAGCTAAAACATTTCTGGAAGCAACTGCAGCATCGCTTTCGAAACGCGCTCACCAATGGTCACTACTGATCCGGTTACCAGCCAGTCCGGACTCGCAACGTTTGCCAGATCGAACGTTTTCACATACAGACAATTTGCAGGGAGCCGCATGAATTGCTGCGAGAATCGCAGCTGTGGCCAACCAGGTGCGAAAGCGTCATATGGCCCCAGCCCTACGAACACGACCGGGAGGTCTGGCATGTTCAAATCCGTTCGCACGTTGGCGACCAGCGCATGGAATTTATCTACCCATGCAGTTGACGATGCTTCCGTGAATGTGTCGCTCTCGCCCTGCTGCCAAACCATCCCGGCGATAAAACTGCCATATGGGGCGGCCGAAAGCGCTAACTTGGTTCTGGCGATCATGCCGTTGTACAGTTCTCCGCCCTTTGCCCATAGATCGATGCTGGTCGATCCCTTCGAGGAGTTGACGATTAGTGCATCGAAATTTTTGAAATTGGCAACGACGCTGTTTGCGAAAGGCAGCATGGTGCCGCACCCGACTGCGGAGTTGTCGAATTGCGGCCAAAGCGAGCCGGTTGGGTCCATGATCGGGTCGGAGGCCGGTTTAACCGTTCCATCCAGGGCGAACATCATGATGCGAGCGCGATTTACATAAATCGCTTGGTCCGGAACCGGCGCCGCGCCAACCATGTTGCTCTGTCCGGCGCCGATAAAGATCGCGGCTGGCTTCACGTGCTGCTGGACAGCGCTGGTCAATTCGTACATTTCCAGTTCGGCACCGCAGATCCCTGTCGCCGCAGCGGTCGTCACATATGCCCATATGTGGGTGTATGCATTCACCGTATCCATCGAATTGATCGTCAGCGGAGAACCGTATGCCAGCGGCGATGGCTCACTGAACGAAGCCTGACCTATCAGCAACCCGTCAGTCCCGTTTGCTGGCGCGCCTTTTTTACCATAGATGTACACCGTTCCTGCAGATCCATCGTCCAGAATTCCACGGTCATTCCAGCCGTAATAAAGCGCTCGGCTGAAAATTTTCCCGGCTGTAAACTCTGTCCCGATATAGCCATTTGTGCCGGCCTTGTAAGCGCCGAAATTCGGATTATTGGCAACCAGGTTTCCATCGAACATCGAGGCCACGCCGGCAAACGGAAATGGCGCGTCCATATCCCCGAAATGCACGCCAATGTTTCTGTCGATTATTTGCTCCATTTTACCAACCCGCCATCGTGTTTGATTTGATGTCATGACAAACACCAGCAAGATAGATCATACGGTTACCCCTTTTCTTACACCGAACTGCAGGACTACCGCGTTACTCAGCGATCCTGCAGAAATGTTGCGTAAAGTGATCTGGCAGTTTCCTGCCCTAGCATCAGAAGACCACACCTCATAACTTCCAGCGGTAGCGACAGAGTCAGAAACGACAACATCGACCATGTCTGATGGAGAGATTAAAGAATTGTTAAGCTGGAACGTAACCGCAACGCCGGATGCCAACGCAGCGTTATTCATTACGATCTGGCCACCGGGTTTATTCAGCGTGACCGCTGTTGACTTGCTGGTGGTCTGAGTTACCATTCCGCCAGATCCAGTTCCATAACCGATAAGAGCCGATGGTGAGGTTGACTGAATACCGCCATTCGCCGTGAGCGTAGTGAATGCGCCAGCCAGCGGAGTGCCGCCGCCTATCGCCATGTTGTTGATTGTTCCGGGAGAGGACGGCGTGAGCGAAGTTATGTCGGTGTTTGAGCCCTTGGCTGCATATAACGTGTCAAGGTAGGTCTTGAGGGTTGCCTTGACATTCGCCCACGTAACCTTACTCAGGCCGAGCGATACGCTATCCCAGAAGCCCATCTCATCAGCATCCACTAGCGCAGCAGACGGGGCTGCATGGATGGGGGCAGCCACCGGTGTCGCAATAGCAGCAGCAGCTGACGCGGCGGCTGACGCGGCGCTATTAGCGGCTGCGGTGGCGCTGCTGCTCGCATTGCCCGAATATGTCAGGGCGTTCGCTACAGCGGTAAGCAGCGTGGCGATGAGCTGGTCCGGACTTGTCGCACTGGAAATCCCTACCTTGACGGCGCGGCCGACCTGTTCTGCCACCTGTTGCACAAGGATGGTCAGGCGGTCCAGGGCGTCGTTGATGACCTTCGGATAGAACCCGCCCTGGTTGGTCAAGGTGACAGGCTGCAGGTTTTGCACCTGGCTGGTTAGCGTGATGAGGTAGCCGGTGGCGTAGGTCGCAACGGTCGTTACCGTACCGCCAGGGTTGGCGTCCTGGTCTGCATTGATAGCCACGCTGTAATTCATGGCTATCGTGAGATCGCTTTCTATACCGGCCGCTTCGGTCAGAACGACGCGCACGTCGCCTGCGGCAAAAACCTTGAAGGAGAATGGAAACGCTACCGTCGCGCCATTGCAGGAATAGGGCCCGGCTTTGCGCGTTGCGCTTGAAATGGACATTGCTGACGCTCCTGGGAGATATCGCCGTAAGGCTATCCCCCATGATTACCGCTACGTGCACCCTATCGCTTCTCCTGAAAACCGAAAACGACAGCGGCCGGGTTGTTGGTCTTCCCCCCGGACAGGGCTTCGATGCCGGTGGTCGTGCGGTTGATCTGCGCGCTGGGCAGGCCGAACAAGCCCCCTATCGTGTTGACGGCGGCCTTGCGGAAGGCATCGTCGAACTCTCCCTGGTTCGTTTGGATCGCAAGTGAATAAGCATCAGATACCACACGCGCACCAGCTGGGCCGGAATAGGCCCTCCCGAAGTCCTCGACTCCCGCTACGGATTTAGCCGCCCCCGAGAATTCGCGCGCCACCACCATGAGGCCCATCAAGTAATCGATTTGGTTGGCGATCAGTTTCTTGGCGAGCTTTTCTGGATCATCGTCACCCGAGTCGCCGGGGGTCAGTGCCGCCTTGAGGAAGTACCCAAGGATGGCCGGCAGCACATAGAGCATGGCGTAGTCAACCGCCAGCTTCGCGCGCTTGGCTGGGGTGCCCGCGCCCATAGTCTTGTCCACGCCGATGTTCAGGGCCGTGTTCATGAACGAGTAGAACACCGTGAACAGCTTTTGCGAAGGTCCGCCGCGCTCGATGGCTGATAGGTCTTTGGTTTGCCCGCCGCCCTGGGCGTCTATAACGGCCTGGTCAGCCAAGGACACGGCGCGGGTTTCCCCGTTGCCCTCGGCTATTGCCTTCTCGTAGGCTCCCCACCAGGTCGGCACGTCGACCATTTGCTGACAGCGCATCATGAGGAAATAGGCATAGCGCCCGGTCAGTTCCTTGAATGCGGTTTGATCCTGTACCTGGTTGCGCAACTCGTTGAGTTCGCGGAAGCGGGTACGCGCCCGGTTCGCCATGAGGTCGGACATTTCGTTGACCGTGCGGGTGAGGTCAATCGGGTGCGCCACGTACTTGAGCACACCGCGCCCAACCCATTCGGCGCCCACGCGCGTGACGGACTGCGTAATGCCCAGCGGCTGGATAAGCGCGCTCATGACGTTGAAGCCCAACCCGGCAACACTTACCCCCTGGCGCAAGCGCGAGAGGGCCAGATCCACGGCGGCATCCGCGCCCTTTTCGCCCTCGGCGATATCTTGTGCCCAGGTCTTGAACTGCTGCTTAGCTTCAGGGCCGTAGTGCTTACGGATGGCCGCGTCGATGGTGTGCGAGCGTAGCAGGCGGTTGGTGTCGATCAACCACTCGTGCCAGGCCAGGTCGTGAATCACGTCATTGACACCAGAGTACAAGCCCGACAAGGTGTAGAGCAACGGTCGCCCTTGCACTTCATCGACGCGGGCCTTGGTAAAGCTACGGCGCGTGGTGGCCGTGGTGTATGCCCCCTGCAACTGACGCTTGGCGCTTTCCGCGTCGGCGTGCTCCTCGGCACGCTGGCTGGCAGCCGGGTCATACTTGATGGGGTAATAGCCGCCGCGCAGCGTGACGGTGGCGCCGTCCGCCGTAGTCACGGCAAAGGGCTGCGGCTCTACCCATTCGGGCTCCTTGCCGTAGATGCGGCGCTCCTTAGCGGCGATCTGCGGCCGGTATGTCTCAAAGTGATCCCACACGGCTTGCACCGCTTGCCATTCCTGCGCAGTCATGGATTGCAGCACGGGGGTGAGCTGGGCCATGGTCCATCCTTCGCCACCAAGCAGGCGCTGCATGTTGCCCTCGTTGCCCATATTAAGCGCGATGGCGATCCGCGCCTCGCGGTTCAGACTGCGGTTGACGCTAGGGAAAAACTGCCCTTTGCCGCCCATCTTGCCTAGTTTGAACACCGGGGCGATGATCTCCGACAGCCGGGCGGTGGCTTCGGCGCGCATCGTGGTTTCCCGGTCGCCCGCCACGTTGGCGTTGCGCACGAAATACTCCCACACGGGGCCGCCGTCCTTGCCGCCATCCATGACGCGCGCCCACGTGGCTACCTTGATATGCGCCGCCCAAAAGCGTTTAAGTCCCTGCACTGCCCGGCCCATGTTCGTGGTCGGCGTGCGGGTGTCCGCCTCGCGGTCCCGCGCATGCGCGTGGATGCTCGCGGCGATTCCATCGCGCACCACCTCATAGGCGCGCTGGTCGGCAGCCGTCAGCAGCTTGTGCTTCAAGCGGCCCAGGTGCTCGATCTGGCGCACAGTATCGATGACCCCCCGGAATTCCTCTACCGTCAGATTCTTGTAAGACGTGCGGAATGCCTCGTTTTCCAATTCGCGGGGAATGTCGGGCTCAAGACCAGCCTCGCGCTGCGCCCTGATCCATTCGGCCAGTGCGGTGCGCTTGTCGACGGCCTTGTTGCTTTGCCCCTTGCGCAGGTCGAACCGTTCCAGCATGTTGCCGATCTGTTCGGCATAGTCTGCGTCCAGGTTCTTGATGTCGCCCTCAAACTTCTTGAGGTAGCGCAAGCCCTTGTCTACTTCATCTTGGGCGTCGTATGCGGCGCGCGTGGCGTAGCCCTGAATCAACTGGTTGCGCTTCTCGGCCGCCGCCGTGACTAGGTCGCCCGCCTTGCTGGCTTTCTCGGCGGTCTTGGCTGCGCGCACTTCCGCGTTAGCGTACTGGCCCGGCTTGATATTGCGCACCTTGAGGCGGGCAATCATCGCCGCCGCGTATTCCTTGGCTGCGCTGGCGAGCACCCTACGCTGGCCGGTTGCCTTCGCCAGGGCGTTGGCTTCAGTCGCCACGAAGCGGGCACGGGCGTCGTTGTGGATGGCCTTGTCGGCGGCCCTCTCAATGGCCTCGTGGCTTGACAGGTCGCCGAACTGTTCCAGCATGCGCACGTCGGTGAGCGCGTCGATTTCTGCCTTGGGGGTTTCCACATGGGCCAGCTTGCGCACCAGTTCGTCGCCGGACGTGAAGCCGAACATTTCGGCCACGGTGTCGGGATGCAAGCCCCCTTCTGTTCTGAGCATACTGAAGTCGCGCAGGCGCTTGCTAACTGCTTCCGGCAAATCGAGTTCCCGCACGGCCGCCGCGTCCAGCCTCCCAACTGGCTCGCCGCCTTCAACTTCTTTGCCGGTGAGGAATTGCCAGGCGCGATAAATCGGCTGGCTCATGACCTCGCGCCGGATGTCAATGTGCACTTCGTCGCGCTTGGCCTTGGCTTCCTTTTGCAGTTGCTTGACGACGCGGCCGCGCGCGTTGTGCAGCCACGCCATGTCGCGCAGGCCGCGCGCTTGCAGGTCTTGAATAGCGTCGTTGGTCGCATCCACGCCAAGGGCTTGATAAGCGGCGAATTCGTCGGGCGTCATGCCGGCTTGTTCAGGTGAGGTGAACAGTGGCATCATGCTGCGCCCTTGTTCGGCCAGGGTAATCTGTTCGCCCGTGGCAAGCATGCGGTCGAACACCCCGCGCACTTCGGGGGTCAGTTCGACGTTGAGGGCTTTCAGTTCCTTATACAGACTGAGCATCCAGGCGCGGAAGCGCTGGAATAGCCCTTGCAGTTCGATACTGGGGGCTTTGCCCTCGAATAGGTACGCCTCGAAGCCGCGCGCGAATTGCTCGTGGTAGGCGCGTTTTTCCTCGAAGTTGAGGGCGTGCCATGTGGTTAGGTCGCGCACGCCGAACCAATGCAACAGTGCGTCGGTGTCGGCGATGATCTGGCGCTCCCCTGGTTCCAGGGTATCTAGGCCGAAACTCTCAGCATCCTGCTGCAGCTTGGCGGCGAGATCGGCATGCACTTCCATGAAGAAGTGGCCGGATTCATGTAAGAACGTGGAGAGGTCCGCGCCCTTGAGCAGGGTAATCGACAGGCTCGCCGGGTTGAAGGCGCCGCGGGGGGTTTTTTTGTCCTGGAAAAACACCGCCGTGCCGTTCTCGTTCAGCATCCCAGGAAGGCCGCCTAGCGCTCCCGTGGCACGCGACCAGTGTAACCCGACGTAACCTTCCATGCGCCACGCGCGAACGCGGGCGTGCACATCGGCCAGCAGGGGCGTGATCTGTGAAATAGGGAGGGGCTTGCCCGGATTGTTCGGGTCTTTCAGCGTGGACCAGCCGGGCTGGGGTTCACCCTTGGCATCGCGGCCGAGATCTGCCCATCCGCGTTTCTGGAATTCCGCGAAGGTTTCGCCGGAGGGGGACGGCCCGTTGACGGTAAGTTCGCCGCCCCTGGATACCGCGAAGGTGAGCGCTGGTTCTTGCGTCAGGCCTGCTTCGACTTGCTCCTTGCCGAAAACACGTACCGTCAGCAGGCCGTTGGGGTTGAAACTGTCGGGGGGTAGTTCCTCCCCCTCTATTTGGTATGCGGAGAACGGCCCCAGCGCGCCAGCATGGCTTCGTGCTGTTTCTGCCTTTCCTCCGAGCTCATTGGCGGCGCGGTCTGACGCTTGGCGTATTCTGCTAAGTACTCCGGATTTTCGCCGATACAGCGTGGCGTTCTCTGGGAAAGCGGATAGGAAAAGATGTTGCGCATCGTCGATCTCCTGCTCCGATGCTTTCGGAGCCTCGATGCTTATTTCATC
Source organism: Sulfurimicrobium lacus (assembly GCF_011764585.1). Taxonomy (GTDB): domain Bacteria; phylum Pseudomonadota; class Gammaproteobacteria; order Burkholderiales; family Sulfuricellaceae; genus Sulfurimicrobium; species Sulfurimicrobium lacus. Next base: position 1,992,662 of record NZ_AP022853.1, on the reverse strand, counting down.
AGCATTATCAAAAGCCGTCAATAGCGCATCGGGAGTATCCGGCGTATCCGCCTGGTCGAACTGCAGGCCGTCGACTCGCTCGGCGCCGATACGCAGCGGGTAGCGCTGGAACAGCCCCTCGGGTGTCATGCCTAGCTTGGCCGCCGTGACGGCGTAGAAATTGCCCACCATGGCCGAATAGGCGTCATTCACCTGCGGGGTGAAGCGCGCCGCCGTGTCAAGTTGCGTCTTGATCTCGGCGCGCACCACATCGGCAGATGCTTTGAAGGTGTCGTTGCCATTTTTATCGGTCAGGGTGCGCTCAACTTCGGCCTGCATTTCCTCGGCGTGGTTCTGCATGTACTCCTGCGCTTCGGCCCGGCTGAAGCCCTCCGGGTCGGTCTTGATGTGATCGATCAGGCTTTGCGCGTACTCGGTCGGCGCGATGCGCGCGGTGTATTCCTCGATCGGGATAGATATCTGCCCGCCCGTTTGCAAGGCATCGGACAACTGCGCAGCGACAGCCGGTGATGCTGCCGCCACCTGTTCGGCCACGCCCGACTGCATGAGGGTATTCGCATCGATGAATACCTGCTGCACTGGGCCGCCCTCAGCGGCGTGCGCGACGAATTGCTCGAAGGTCGGCGCGTCGCGCTGCAGCAGCTTATCGTATGCGGCCAGCTGGTTGAGCGAGCCCAGCAGTTCGGCGTTTTGACTGGCTTGCTGCGCCTTGCCCTGGTTTTGTTGCATGCGGTTAGCGACGGCGTGCACGCCCTTACCCATGCCCGCCGTGAGCACCGAAGTAGTGATGGTGGCGATTACGGTTTGCGCTTCGGCGGCCGGTAGCGCTTCAAGATAAGTGCTGAAAGGTTTGTCCGGGTTTAGGTTGGCCCACTCGTTGAAATTCTGCCAGGCGGTCGCCGTCATTTCCGTTGGGACTTCGGTCGCGATCTGGTGGCCCAGCACCCTGAACAGCGGTGCTCCGGCCTTCAAGTCCTTGAGCAGGAGCCCCATGGGGATCATTTCGGTTGCGACTTCTGCGGCGGCATCTTCTGCGCCGTAGGCCAGTGCCCGCAGCGGACTCTTGCCCGCGTCCAGCGCCTTGGTGGCAGACTGGCTGCCCTGCATGGCGCCTGCACTGCCCAGCGCAAAGGCCGGGTTTCCGGTCATAACGGTGCCGGCTATGCCGGGGGCCATTTGTCCGAATGAACGAAAACCGGAGTTAATGCCCTGCTCAATGAAGCCCGCTCCGGTTTGGTCGCCCGCTACGGTGTCGGCCAGCGCCGCCTGGCCCTTGCGCCAATCTTCGAAGCCCGAGGCCACGCGGCGCAGCGGGTTTTCCGGTAGAAGGGTACCGGCCAGTGGGTCTCCAAGCGGGGCGATGAACTTCAACCCGGTTTCGAGCAAGCCATAGGCGCCTGACGACAGGTCGAAGGTTGCACCGGCTAGAGCGCTGCGCGCACTGCGCGTTATCGGGCGCAGGGTTTCCTCGATCCTTACCAGGTTATCCACGTTGTCGTGGGCGATCTTGGCTTTCTCAATATCGCCCAGCAGCGACGCCGTGGCGGGGGATGTTTTCGCCATGGCGTCGAAGTCGATAGAGCCCGCCGCGTCCTGCCGCTTCATTTCCTTGGGCATGTTGATCACGGTATCTACCGGCACGCCCGTGCGCCGCGCGACGCGCTGCGCCTCGGCGAAGGCGTCCGGGTTGGTGTCAGAAGCGGCGGAAAACCCGACGCGGGCGGCTTGCCCCTGGTCAGGTTGCATGGCGGCTGCTACGGCAGCATCGAATTCATTACTCATTTACGGGCGACCTTCATGTTCCAGTATGCGTTGAGGACTTGGGCGTCGGTCGGGTTGTCGACGCCCTGGCGCTTGTAGGCGGCCTTGATGTTGTCCTTGGTGGCGCTGTCGATGTCGCCCGCATTCATGCCCAGCATCGGGCCGGAAGAATTGGAGAACCAGCCACGGAAGGTGGCGTTCTTCGCAAACAAGGCGTCGAGGTGCTGGCCTACTTCGACGTCGGTGAATTTCTTGCCGGCCTCTCGCTGCGCCGTCATGAAGTACTGGTCGACGAAGCGCCGAATCCCTCCGACGCGGGCCGCATCACTGCCGCCGTCGTCTTTGGGGGTGGGGTCGATTTTCAGCATGCGCAGGCGCTCGTCGAGCGATTGCTTGATGGCTTGGGTGTTGAGGTCGCCCGGACCGTTACTCCCTGGCGCTGCTCCAGTGAGCTTGGCGCGCTGGTCGGAAAAGTGTTTGAAATCGGACTCGGACAACTCCCGGCGCAACGCGAAAAACTCGTTATCGCTCATCTTCGCCAGCGTGTCGGGGTTGCTGGTCAGCTTGTTGTATAGCCACGGGCTGGTGGAATCATCGCCCTTGCTGACCTTCTGCGCGAAGCCCAGGAGGTTGTCCACTTCCTTGGGCGGTACGGCGGCGCGAATCGCCACCGGCAAGTCAGACCAGCGCCCGCCGTTCTGGATAACGCCGCGCATGGCGTTGGCGACTGCATCATCCTCGCGCTGCTTGATAGCCTTGGTTTGTTCCTCGAACTGACGGTGGGCTTCCTCGCGCGCCACGTTGTAGCGGGCTGGGCTGGCAGCCAGGCGCGGGTCAGCGCGCAGCTGGTCGTCAATCTCCTGAAACGTCGGCCTGGCCGGTTGCCCTTGTCCAGCGTCGTATTCATTCATGTTCTTGGCGACGTAGTCCTTAGTTTCCTGCGGCATGAAGTCCAGCCAGGTGCGCACCGGCACGGTTGGGTCGTTCTTGTTGAGCTTTACCGACTGGTCGGCCTTCTTGACGGCTTCCTGCAAACGACCGGGGCCGGCGTTGTATGCGGCGTATGCCTTGGGTAGATCTCCGCCGTTGACCCGTAGTTGATTCTGGAAATAGGCCATGCCGATGGCCTTGTTATATGCCGGGTCGTTCTTGTATCGGTTTTCGTCCCATGGTAGGCCTGCGAGCTTGGCGGCCTCGGGCGCGGTGTCTGGCATAACCTGGGCGATGCCGATAGCGCCCTTCGGACTGGTCAGCGGCCGGCCGTCCGCGCTGAACTGGTGGCCGCCAGACTCGGTGCCCAGCGCGATGTTGAACGCGCGCTCGCCCTCGCTCACCTGAATGCGGGGTTGCATCCGGCCCATTACGTCGCCGGCCGCCGACACGCCCACCCGGTTGTCCATTTCCTTGGTGATATGGCCACGCACGGCGAGGATGTCGTCGGCGTCCATTTGCCCGGAATACTTCTTGAGGTAGCCATCGGCGTATGCTGGGTTGTTCTGTTCCAGGGCCGACATGAGCGCAACCTTGTGCGCGTTGCTGGTCAGCTTGCGCGCCTGCGCATCCTGCCATTCGGCTGACTTACCAAGTAGCTGGGCTTGCCGGTGTGTTTCCGCGCGGATGCGCTCGACGGCGGAATCCACCGCGTCGGGGTTGTTCCAGTTCAGGCCGATGTCGCGCAGGGCTGTGCTTTGGACGCCATCAGAAACGGACAAGGCGTAGGTCTTGAACTCGCCCGCCTCGTGCTGGATAGCTTGCCCGCGAAACGAGGTCAGGATGTCGTTCGAGTGCATTGCGAAAGCTTGGCGCTGGTTTTCATTGCCCAAAGCGCCGGCGATCTGTGAAATTTGGTCTTTGAGGTTATCACCGTACTCGTCGGCCAGCGGTTTGCCGTCCGGGCGTTCCAGGGCGTTGATGCCTTTCAGGTTGGTGAAGCCCTTATCTTTGTCGTAGGCCAGCCTGAGTGCGGCTTCCTTGGCCTGGTTAAGCGCGTCGTCGATCCGCAATTGGTTGGCCTGCTGCGCCATGTCGTTGGCGATCCTGCCGACATCGCCACCGAACTGCTGCATGGCCTGTCCCGTCTGCTGACTTTGGCGCCCGGCGATGTCGGGCATAACGGGGGCGCCGAAAGGCTGCGCCGGTAAGCTGGTAGGGGAAACCTGTGGGGAGTCGTAACGTGGGACGGTGGGCATTACCAGCTCCTTGACTCAACCGGCGCGGGTGCCTGAATGCTGTCGCGGTTGCGCGAATAGTTGTACCAGCTGCCTGCCACGCCACTAGCGCTGCCGAGCAGCGAAGTGGCTGCCGAGGCGAACGGGCTGATGGAATCGGCACCGGCACGCTTCACGAGAGCGTCGTTCTGGTAATTTACCCCCTGCGTCCTATAACCCCACGCGCTGCGCACTGCGTTGGCCTCGATGGTGTTTTTATCAACTTCTTTCATGATGTCGGTTGAGGCCTGGACCTCGGCGGCGTTGCCCTCGCCCAGGTCTATTCCATTGGCGGCCATGGCGGCTCGCTGGCTGCTTTTGATTTGTCCGGCCTTCATGGTCAGGGTGCCGGTCTGTTGCTGGCCTTTGTAGAGTTCCTGCTGCGCGCCGAGTTCGGCAATGCGGGTGTTAATATCCGCCATGCCTGCCTGAAACTGCATGCTGGATACCTGGCTCTTGGCGCCGTAGTAACTACCTACGGCGGAAGTGGCCGCGCCGCCGATCTGCGTTACAAGGGAAGCCTGAGCAAGTTGTGTCGAATTAAACCCCATGCTTTTACTCCGGATAATTGCGGGCAACAGTAGCGCCCGCCCGCGCGACTACGTGCACCGCGTCATGCACCGAGCGCAACTTCCGCCGTCATGGACACAATGGACAAGGGCAAGGGGTCGGACTGGCGCACGAAAATCTGCCCGCTATCGGCCCACGACGGTGACAGCGTGAGTTGAATTTCCTCGCTCTTGAGCGCCGGGGGCGAGCCATACGGCTCAGTCGTGCGCTGCTTGGCTTCGGTCAGGTTGCTGGCATCAGGCCCAGCGAAGATGCCCGACGAGCGATAGACGCGCAGCCATACCTTATTGACGTTCTTGTAGCGCCCCTGGCCGAAACTGCCGTCGATCTGCGCGGCGAGGGGCAGAGTCCATAGGTCGGCGGTAATCGGCAGACCGATCTGCACTTTGCTGGCCGCCTGGTCGAGCGTGATGGCGCCGCCCGTAACCGCGCGTTGCGGATGCACTGCGCCATCGGCCAGGATGCTGACGGTTTTGCCTTCGAGGTGGCCCAGGCCGCTGATCGCGGTCGCAGCTGCGCCCGAGTAGGTCAAGCCGCAATCGACGAAGAAAGCGTCGGCCTGGTCGGTGAATTGGCGCGAGGCCATGCGCTCGACGTAGCGCACCGAGTTGCCGCCGATGGTGCGGCGAACGATGCAATAAAGCACGTCCTCGCTCCCCTCGGCCACTACGGTGCATGATTCGAACACGCCGTCCGTGTCGTGCTGGTGCCACGCGCCGATCTGCTGCTCAGGCACGTAGGTGAGGCCCAGCAGCTTGCCGCTACTGCTGACGAACCATACGATGGGTTGCGGCGCCTTGGCATAGGCCATGTCGATTATGTCGAAGGTGTCGAACAGGTGAGCGGCGCGCAGCGACAGGTCGCCCGTGATGAAGCCGTTGGCCTGCCAGGAATAGCCGAGTTCGCGCACGTGGCCGCCGCGGGCCGCGCCATATATGAGCGAGTTGTTGATGATGACTGGCTGCGCATTCGAGGCGCCGACGTAAGACTGTGGTCGCACGCTGATGGTGCTGGGCGTGATGGCGTCGCTATTCACTGACGTAACGCGCCATTCAGCCGACGATGTGAGCAATAGAAGCTGGGTAAGCGGCACGATATGGCGGATGGTGTTCGCCTCTCGCGCGGCCACGTGGAAGGCGATGCGGTCGTCGTCGCGGATGGGCAGCGAGTAGCACATGGCCGATTCGGTGCCCGATTTGGTCATCCAGATGTTTTGCGGCTTGTTGATCGTGCCGGCAAAGCATCGCCGTTGTTCGAAATAGGACACGGCGGCCGGGTAGTCGCCGGCAGCGTTGAACGCCGTTTCATAGATCGGCGGTGTCTTGCCCAGGTCGGGCGCGATGTTGTCGTCAACAATCGAAAGCCCGGTAGTTTGCCCGATGTAGCCATATAGGCCGCCCTGCAATTTGTAGACGTTGTAGCGCGACGCGCCGGCTACGGTGCTCCAGCTGATCGTGTTCCAGCGCCCGGTGGTGAACAGGTTGTTGGTGCATGTGGCTGCTGCCGAGGCGGCAGATTCGCTGTAGCCATCGGCAGCGACAGCGGCCACCACATAGTTGTAGGTGTATGTGGTGTCGGTTGCGTTTGGCGTCGCAGTCGCACCGGTGGGGGATGCGATGGCCGGGGTGAAGGCGATGGCGGACAGTTGCCAGCTGGTCGCCCCCAGGCGGCGCAGTTCGCACGGCTCATAGTTCGGATGCGTCAGGGTCAGTACGTCGGCCGATTGAACATAGTGCAGGTCGAACAGGTCGGCCTCGGCGAACGAGTTAGTAATCTCGTAAGGTAAGCCCCCGCTCATTACAGTGGCGCCCAGGGTGTGGAAGCGAAAGTAGCCCGCGCCCATCTCGATGACCATGGTTTGCGTGGTCGAGTAGGTGAACGGAATCAGTCTGGCTTTCTTGGTGGAATCCTTCACCGCGCGAACGAACTGGAAGCCCGCCCGGTTCTCGACCGGCCCTTGCGGTTTGGTTACGAAGTTGCGGCACGTCGCCAACCCACTTTGATATTTTGTGTCGTCGATCCGACCGAACATTTCCGGGCTGACCTCTCCCCCGGCGAAGGAGCGCTGCAGGGTGCGAATGCTTGCCATGCTTATCTCCTGTTGATCCAGCCGACGTTATGTTGCGGCGCGATGCGGCGCTGCTTGGTGTCGGATTCAATGGCCAGGGATAAATAGGCCCGCATCATGGCCGCGCAGCGCTTGGACTCGGCGGCGCCAGCGTCGCCCTTGAGCATCGGCCCGGCGAGCATGGATGACAGGTGCCAGGCCAGCGTTACGGTGAACAGCGGGGAGAACTTAGTGGTGTCGGTAACGACGCTGGTATAGCGCAGCACAGCGGTGGCTTGGTCGGTGAGAATCACGTCGTTGCCGCTGCCGTCCACTTCGCAGGAAAACGCTTGCGGCACGTAGGAAGCGCTGGCTGCTGTCGGCACGTTGGGTAGGCCGATGCTGTAGTCGTCGGTGGCGTCGGGCGGCAAAACAGCGATGATGCTGAGCGCGTCGCTAGGCTGCGCGTAGGAATAATCCCACTCTGTCCCGCCGGTGCCCAGCTGAGCGAGCTGCTCCCGTTTGGTGGCAAAACTCCACGAGTGCATTTCCAGCAGGGAATCGCGGGCAACGGGATAGAAGCGCGCGCAGTGTTCCGCCTGGGCCGCCCCCTCCGGCGGGTTCAGACTGGTGACGGTAGCGTTGTCGCCCAGGTTCGCCAGGGACAGGTTGCAGATATCGACTTCCGATGCCATCGCGTGCTCCTAAAAAAACGGGGGCGCAAGACCCCCGCAAGTCGATTCCTGTTGGGAGAAACGGTTAAATCAGGTTGTCATCCGCCGGAGCGCCATCCGCCGGGGGGGCATCCACAACCTTCTTCCCTTTCTTGACCAGTTCGATGTTGTCCGAAAGCCGCATGGGCTTGCCGTTGACATCCGGGAACACCGTCGAAAACTCCTCGCCGGCTGAAACCTTGCGGTTCTCGTGGGACAGCCAGGTGTCCCGATGTGCGATGTAATCAGGCATGGATCACTCCTTAAGCGACGCTGAAGCCGCTGGGGTAGTTTTTGCCTACGCCAGGGTCGTTATCGACAATGTTGCAAGAGAACGCGCCGGCAGTTAGCGGGCCGGTGCCAACCGTGTATCGCACGCCGAAGTATCGCTGGCCGATAGGCTGCGCCAGAAGCTGCGCGGACGGAATCGGTAGCACAATCGGCTTGCGGTGGATGGTCAAGTCCGTAATGGGGATGGCATCGGTTTCACCAATAACAGTGGGCGAGCTGAGGTCGGCCGCGGCGGAGGTGATGATCTGAAATTGCACCGTGGCGGCGCCGGCTGCCGTGGGGGCTACATCAACGGTGAAGGCGGCGTACAGATCCTCGCCCTGGCCGATGTCGCGCGCGACACCGAGATCGATGGTGTTGGTGGATACCGCCGAAGCCGTGACGGCTTGAGCGGCAGAGAGTTGCAAGAGTGCGTCGATAATCATGATGGGATTCCTTTCCTGGATTAGGACACGAGGGTTTCAGCGATGCCGAGTTGATCGACGCCACGCACCGGGATGCCCATGAATTCGAGTTGCTTCATGTTCGTGCCAAATTGCGTGAGCGCTTCCTTGATGCCCAGCGCAGCGGAGGACTTCTCCAGCGCCTGGACCATCAGACCTTCCTGGATCGAGCGGTTGGCGTAAAACGCAGCGCGGCCCATGTTGAAGTTCGGGATGCGAGCGATGGCGCGCATCATGAGCTTGATGAGGTTGGTCGATGCGGTCGTTGCCTGCGTGCCGGTGACGCCCACCCAGTCGGATACGTCGATATTGGCGATGCGCACCACGTAGCGCCAGTCCTTGACCACCAGGCCGCCGTCCCATTGGAACAGCGAGCGGGCCGCTTGATACCAGTTGCCCGAAGCGTCCTGTACCGATTCTTCGCCGAGATCGCGGTTCTGCAAGCCGGCGCGCGAGCCTTTTGGGAATGTACCAAATACCGTTTGCTCACCCCACAATACTAGGTAGATGGAAGCATTGTCGGAACCGGAACCGCCGCCGAGAATGACGTTCTGCCCGTTGCCGGCGGTGGTCGAGCTATAGCGGGTAGCGAGGCCAGAGAAAGTCTTAAGGTCCGCGCCAACGTTGCCGTTGAAAATCTTGCCGACCATCTCCTGGCTCATGGACTCGATAAAAGGCGATTCTTCGGACAGGCGGAAAGCTGCAGAGTTACCGTTCAGCGTAAGCAGCTTGGCGTCGATATGCGAGCGGCCTTCCAGCATCGCGCACGGCTCGGTAACTTGAGCGGTGGTCGACTTGCCAGACGGGACGCCCTGGTTGTAACCGCGCCAGTAGACGGCGGGCAGGCCAGTGCGAACCGCAACCACGTGGCTGGTCGGCTGGTTGGCTTCCTTCCACACGATGTCTTCCAGGATGTCGTTCTGCTGCGATAGCAGTTCGGCAATGGGATCGATCTTGCCATCGGGGGAAAGGCGCTTTGAATAGTCCGCCAGGGTGAGCTGGCCGGTTGCGAGAGTTGCCATTTAGATTCTCCTTTTAGGGGTTCATGCCTGGGTACATCCGCTGGGCAACCGACTGGGGCGTTTTACCGCCCCCGCTGCCGGCCACGAAGCGGTCTTCACTGATTGCCTTGCCCGCCCGGTAAAACACCCGGATGACTTCGGGGTGGTTGCCGAAGCCGGAATCGTTCAGCAGCGCGCGGAACTCGGGGGTGCCGAAGGTGTCGATAGCCTTCTTTGCCATGGCGAGGTTTTCGTCCAGCTTCTCGCCGCCGAATTCCTTGTCAGACTTGGCAGTTTCTGCCCATTGAGCGCGGGCGGCCTCGAACTGCTCCATATGGCGCGCTTGGATGACCGGGGCCATCTTGTCGAGCACCTTCTGCGCTGCGTCCTGCGGCAGGTTCAATTCCTTGGCGACTTCGGAGAAAGCACCGATAACGGTATCGTCGAACTGCTGCCCCTCGGGAGCCTTGAACTCGTAATTTTCAGGCGCGCCTTCCGGCTTGTTCTCCTGCTGTTGCTGGTCGCCTTCGGTCTTGGTGCCTTCAGCCTGTTGGCCTTGGGTGCCTTGCCCTTCGGTAGCTTGCTGCTGTTGGCTCCCCGCTTCCGCACCAGTAGCGGCTTGCTGGGTGGCCTGCCCAGATGCATCGGCGCTTTCAGTGGTCTTTGCGGCTGCCGTTATCATCGTTTCGGTTGTCATGGATCTGTTCCTTCACCATTACGGGGTAAAGCTCAGGGCATAGCTTGTGGATTTGCGCTACGGTGCGCAGGCCTTCGTTCTTGTTGCCCTCGTTGAACGCCATCGCCATCGAGTTGGTATTGAACGAAAGCCGGAACACTCCGGCTCGATCCAGAAGACGCCATACGATGCGGCGCCCCCGCTTGCTACCCATGAGCCACTTAAGGTCGGCCTCTTCCGTATCCGTTGCCAGTTTGTTGCGCAGGTCATTGTCGCCCCTGGTGCGCTCCTGGCTGCGAATGTCGGTCGGGTCGTAATTGCTCATGTGCGCAGCCTATGCGGGGCGCCAGTCGGTACGTGCACTATTCATCAGGTGTAGCCGCTGAATGCGCGGGTCACATCGGTGAGCGCGCTTTGCTTGCTGGTATCCACGCCGCCCAGCTTCTGTGCGGTGTCGGCCCCCTGGTTGAGCATGGCGGCCTGCTGCTGCGCCTGGGCCGCCTGGGCGCGCTGCTGGCGGATCAAGGCCACCTTATCGCCCGGCACGATCAGTTCGGGATCTATGCCGAGCATGTCGGCGTAGGCGTCGGCCCAGCGGTCGGCGTCGAACTTGTCGAGGACTTCCGGCTTGATGTTAGCCACTGCGCCCAGGTTGCCGACGAAGCGATCCACGGAGTTGGTGGCAATCGCGCGCTGCGCCTGGGCCAGCATGCTGACGAACTCGACATTCAGATCCCGGCCTTGCAATTCTTCAGGCGCGGGTGGCACGATGTTGGCCTCGACCATGCGGCTGAATGCCATTTCGATCAGCGGGTCAAGGATTTCGTTGTGCAAGCGTTCCAGCACCGGGCCAAGCATGAGTAGCTTTTCTTCGTGCCGCTCGGCCACTTCGGTGGCGGTCATGCTGGGATTGGTGTTGTTGGCAAGCATGAGGAACAGGTCGGCGTAGAAGCTGCCCTTGATGCGCTCGCGCACATCCTGGATATCCATGAGCAAGTGGCTCAGGTCGATATTGACTTCGAAGGCGGTCTTGATGCCCCCGTTTGGGCCGGTCATGTCCACGTAGCTGATACCACCAGGCAGGGTTTCGGCCTCGCGATTCTTCATGCTGGTTGGAACTTGCAGCGGGGGATTGGTCTTGTAGTCGATGCCCTGCGCCTTGCGCAGTTGTTCGTGCTGCAGCTGCTTGATGTCTCCGAGCGCTTCCATGGCAGGGCTGTTGCCGTAAACGTCTCCGCCGGTGGTGGCCCAGCGCGGGCACAAGGCAGGGAAGTCCTTGAAGCCAGATTCACGCAGAATCCTTTCCTCGTTGCCGCCGCTCTCGTAATAGATCGATTTCCATGCCATGTTGCGGTCATCGCGCTTGGTTTGGTCGCGATCAGCACGCGGCTCTATGGCGTGTGTAACAGAGATCCACGCTTCCAGAGTGCCCCGATCGAACAGGTTTTGTACCGCGGTGCTGCAATTGTCGCGGCCGAACTCGCGCACCGCTTGCGCTACGGTCATCTGGAATTCGCGGAAAAGCGTATTTACCCGGCCGCGATGATCGGTAGCCATGGCGAATTCACCCGTAGTCAGTGGGTAGTGGTGAATGACAGAATCAAAATCTGGCAGCACGATGCTGCTTGCCGTGCCGAAGGCGCCGAGTTCCTCATACATCGAATGCAGCGCGCGGTAGGTGTTTGACTTAGCGAATACCATCTGCATGATGCGGGTCACGTCGGCCAGCCATGTCTTGACGGCCGCCGACTCGTCGAGCTGCGGGTCGGACGTGGTGAGGCGGAACCATGGGCGCGCCGGGCTGGTCATGCCGGCCATCATGCCGGCGGCGAGTACACGCAGCGCGCGAGTGCCGGTTGAATCGTAGATATTATTGTGACGCTTCTCGCCGCGGTTGCGATCCTGGACGAAGAAACGCCCCGAGCGAGGCAACAGGTAATCGCTGATGTCCTGCCAGTGCGGCATCCAGCTTGCGCGCTCGTTTTGCAACTGCCCCCAGCGCGAAAGCAGGAGTTTACGCTTGGAGAGTTCATCCATGGGTTAGGCCCCGAGCAACGTATTTTTGCCCAGGTTCAGCGTGTTGGCGCCAACACCAGCCGGGCCGGTCAGCATCGTACCGGACTCGCCGGCTTTGCCTGCTTGCCCCGCAGCCGAGAGAATGGCTGATGTGTCGGGCTTCTTCTGGTTGGCGCGGTTCTGCGCCTGGTCAGCTGCGGTTGCTTGCTTATCCGCCTGCGCTTTAGCCTGGTTCTGCGCGCTGGATTGGGCGTCGGCGGCGCGCTCGCCCGAATAGATGCTGTAGGCCGTGCCGGCAAGGGCGGCGCCGGCCATTACCATCGTGGTAGCTCCTGACATGCTTATTCTCCGGTAATGATGATTGAATCCTGCTCCGCGATCTGGCGGGACAGGAGCATAGGATATTCGTCGGTAAATTCCGCTTCGGCTTGTTCTACCGATGCCGCGCTGCTGGGGAATAGCATCGTCAGGTCGGTGTCGACGTGGGCTATGAATACCTGCTTGCGCCCAGCGCTGGCCGGGATGACGTGATAGCCGCGCAGTTCCAGCGTGTCGCCGCCGGTGAAGACGGTGCATTCGCCGTTGACTATCAGCACGGTAGCCAACTTGATGAATGCGCCGGTCAGTACGGCGCCGGCGGGGATGCGAATCGTTCGGGCGTACATGCCGCCATGGATCAGGTGCTCGGTGCGTGGCGCAACCTGGGGCATGCCGCGCATCGCGGCTTCCAGACTGCGCACCTTGTCGATAGCATCGTCGCTCATGGCCGGGAGGCGGCTTTCTGCCAGTGCGAGCCCGGTCATATCAGCCCCCGAAAGAAAATGCGATTGGTTTCGTGGTACCCCACGTGCGGCAGCAAGCGCTCAAGGCGCCCGCCGGTCGGAGCCGTCACGTAAAGGCCGCCCGCTCCCGCGTGGATAGCCACGGCTTCGGCTGCGCGTAGCAGCTTCATGCCCGCGCCGCCTGCACGGTGCGCTTCGGCTATGAACAGGGTTTCGGTCGAAGCGATCAGCTTGCCGCCGAAATGCAGCACGGGCGTGATAAGGACAGCGCATATACCGGCCAGTTCGTCGCCGACGAATACGCCCAACGGGTACAACAGACCGGCGTCGACCATGCGTTCATACCCGGCGCGATCTGGCAGCGCGCCTATCAAATGGGGGTTGCGCAACGATTCCGTCCGGTATTCGTCACACAGGGCGGCGAACACGGGCGAGTCGAAGGCTTCGTCTACGGTGATGGTGCGGATGGTTGGTTCCATGCGCGGAACTCTAGGGGGCACGTCGTGCGGTACGTGCACCCTTTAGGCGTAAGGGTTGTACTCCCGGCGCTTCTTGCTGCCGCCTATGGCGGCGATGGTCTTGTACTTTGGTGTATCGAGCAGGGCCAACACGTATGCGCTGCCGTAGTCGGGCGAGCGCCCGATCTTGTCTATGATCTGCTCGCGGCTTGCCACGTAGATGGTCGAGCCCGATAGTTCCCACGTCGGAGCGCAAAGGTCAGCCAAGAGGCGTGGATCTGGCGGCAGGGCGATGCCCGTGTTGTTGGCCGGGTCGAGCGCTTCGCGCATGCGCCACCACAGTTCGCTGCGCTGGTTCTTGAAGCGCATCCGGCCGGACTTGTCAAGCCCGCGCGCGGCTTCGGCCACATTGACGCCGACCACCTGTTGCCCGGCGTCGCTCAGGAAGTCATAGGGCGATGAGCCCACGCCGATGACATCGATGTGAATCACGGCCTGATCGCGCATGGCCGCAATGGTGAGGCCCGCGACGGATGGGCCATCCGGGGTTTGAGATCCAGCATATACCAGCGCCTCGTCGAACCACATACCATGGCGGCGGGCAATGAGCGTATTGTCCCGGCCACCGCGCGCCACATCCACCCCCAGCGAGTCCATGGGCGCCAGCTTGTCGGGCCGCTTCCATCGTGCCTGGGCCTCTTCCGCCCATGCGGTCGGGATGACTTGCCACGGGTCGTCCTCGATGCCCGCGTTGAAGTCGCCATAAAGCATCTGCGAGCGCAGCGGCTCGGGTAGGGATTGCAGGGTTGCCATGTAGCCGGTTCCCATGAGGTAGGGGTTGTCGCTGACACGCGAAGGGATGAACGTCCGGCTCATCGGCTTGATGAGGTCGGCGCCGTGCTGGAATGGCTCGCCGTTCGGTACCTCGGCCTCTTCGCCGTCGATCATGGCGAACCACCGCAACTCGCCCGGCTGGGCGGGCTTCGGGTGCTTCTTATCGAGCCAGGGGGCAAAGAAGGCCGTGATCCACCGGCCCTCGGCCGTGGTCGGCGGGTTGAAGGTCAGCAGCGCATGGCACCGCTGGGCAGGATCAACCGAGCGCAGCCAGCCCAGCAGCGCGCGGACCTGGGCTTCCAGGAAGTTGGCCGCCTCGTCGAACACCAGCAGGTCGTGGGGGCGGCCCTGGTACTTGTTCCAGTCGTCGAGGTTCGGCGTCGAACCAAATTCAATTTGCTTGCCGGGCAGGCGCCAAATGCGCTCGGCGCCGTTGTAGCCGTCGCGGCTTCCGATGAGTTCGGTAAAGCGGTCGATGATGCCGGTTAGCTGCGTGGCCTCGCGGCGCAGCACGAGCACCTTCTGGTGCTGGGTCAGCGATTTGCCACAGGCGAGGTCAGTCTTGCCGCCGCCGGCCGCGCCCCCGTAGCCGATGATGTCGGCGTCGGATTCGAAGGCCACCAATTGCGGGCCGGGCAGCGGGCGCCAGATCGTCTGGTCGCTGGTGATGAGCAGGTCGAGTTCGGCCAGTTCGTCGGGCGTGAGGTAGCCCAGCAGGTCGCGGTCAAACGAGGTCGGAAACATCCGAATCCTTGCGGGCTTTGGCGGCGGCAAGGATTGCGGCGATCTTGGCGGCGCGCTCGGTGTCGCTGATTTGCACCGGGCCGCCGTTGGCGCCGGTCAGTTCCATGCGGCTGTTCTCGCGGTATTTGTCGGGGTCGTGGGCTTTCAGCAGGAAGATGGTCAGCGTGTCGCTGTATTTGCGCACACTGCCGCACTCATCGCCCTTGTAGAAAACGGGCTCATCCACGCCCTCGAAGGCACGGCGGTGCGCTTCATCCTCAAGGGCCAGCAGGCCGGCCTTCATGGCACGTTCCCATGTCAGGGCGAAGTCGGCGTCGGACTCTCGCCAGTTGTAGGCGGTTTGGCGAGAAATGCCCACAGCATTGCACGCCCGGCCTACATTGCATGTCTCCGCGAGGGCTGCGCAAAACGCAGTGAGCTTTTCAGGTGTCAATTTCATGCGTGCATTCCATCCTATTCGCAATCCGACACGTGCACATGCTTGAAATCGGCTGGGGTTTGCGCTCGTCGCTCATAGCGACATATCCGACCAACGGCCCACTTGCTGACCTCGAACTTATCGGCCAGGGTTTCGTAGTTCACACCGTCCTCGTGCATCGAGCGAATCCGCTCCACATCGGCATCCGTCAGCTTGGCATTCGGATGATCCTCACCGATGCGCAAACCGTTGTCGTTCACCGCTACGGTTTTTTGTTTCTTGTTGTTTTTTACGTCCATAACACCCTTCCCGTGATGTTGTAAAAAATTACCGATTGAAATGGCACAGGCACGCATTTCTGTGGCACAACGGAACACCCCTAAAGGGGTGTGTTCCAGTGTTCCAGTGTTCCAGTGGAACGACGTGGCACATGTGCCAACTTGTGCCAGTGTTCCAGTAAAATTTTGCAAGTTAGGCATTCCCGACCAGCACCAACTTGCAGCCATTTGCAAGTAGCACGCCCACATCGCGCAAACCGTCGATCGCTCTTTTCACCCGAAACCCCCGGCGGTCCCTCCCATCCCCATCGTGTTCCATCTTCCCGACCACCTCATTCGCCAGCACTTCGCGGTCGATTCCTTGACCGCTTTGATCGAGTCCGATCATCTCGGTGAGCGTGTCCACCACCAGCTTCTGCACATCGCCCTTGATCTTCTTGCGGCTGCGAGCGTTGCCCCGCCCTTCGGTGTGCTCCAGCACGCAGCTGGTGATCTCATCGCCGTCGTCATCGAAGCCCACCACGACGGTGCGCAATTGAAAACCGAACTCGGCACCATCCTCGCCATCCTTGAGCTTGGTAACGGTCGCCGCGCGGTCATCGTTTGATCGGATCACCTCGATCTCACAATCGGCGGCCGCGCGCAAACCTGACCACCCACGCGCCCCGCGGGATGAGTCCTTGCCCGAGTGGTGCACCAGGATCACCATCGCGCCTGTGGCCGTGTGGATGCCCTTGCAATGCGCCAGCGCCTTGCCCACGTCCTCTCCGCTGTTCTCGTTCGCACCAGGCATCACCTGGGCGAAGGTATCGAGCACTACGATGTCCGCACCGCCCGAGTGCACAATGGACTTAGCCACGTCCACCGCATCGGCTTTTTCCATCAGGTTGGGCGCACCAGAGATCACACCTATATCCAGACTGGCCAGATCGATCTGGTGCTCGTGGGCGTATGCCTTGAGACGATTGCGGAAGCCCGCCGCGCCTTCCGCCGCCACGTACACCACCCTGCCCTTCTTGCACTGAATGCCCCGCCACTCGGCACCTGTCGCGATGGCAATGCCGAGATCGAGCACCAGGAACGTCTTGCCAGATCCCGAGTCGCCATACACCACCGCCATCTCGGCACGCGGTAACACCCCTTTTACAATCCAGGATGGCTGCGCATGCTGGGTGAACAGGTGCGCCGGCTCAACCTTGAACTTGAATTTAGGCGTATCGGCTTGCGCATCGCCGATCGGCGCGGGCGCATCGGCGATGGCCTCGAACTCGGACAGCAATGACGCATCCACATACCCGATGGCGTCCAGGAACTCGTGATCTTCGCGATGCTCGCAATGGGCATGCAGGCACTTGAAATGCCCATTCTCGTAGCCGCCCGTATGCGCCGGCCAGTACGTAGTGGACGTGTCGCCCGTCTCGGTGGTGTGCTCGGCTTCCCAGGGGCAATCGATGTGCACCCGGCCATCGCGCTCGGTGCGCCTGACCAGTTGCTTATCGAACAGGTGCTGGGCGATCGGATCGTTCTGCGCCACCTCGGCCAGCTTCTGCGACTTGCTGCTGGCGCCCGACTCGGTGGGCGCCTCGATGCCGAACTCGGCGGCCAGATCCGTCCACAGCGCATCCAGCTGGGCGGGCGTGACGGGCGGGATTTCATCGGGCAAGCCGGCCGCCCATTCGTAGCGCACGCCGGAGATGTGCGTCCCGACCGCGATGAACTGCTGGCCGGTAGCCAGTAACTCGATTATGCCGTGGGCGGTTTTGATCTTGCGCTTGTAGAGTTCGCCAGGGCAGTCGAGGACGACGAGGAACTTGGCAGAATTATCGCGAGTACGCCGCGGGAGGTGGAATCGTGCAGCGATGAAATCCTGCACACTTCGGGATTGCTCGGCGTCCGGGATGTCCACATCAATGGCGCGGATGGTGCGGGTTTGCAGGCATATTCCATAGTCTTGCTCCTTGCTCCATGACTCGATTTCTTCGGGCGTCGCGCGGTGCTGCGTCCATTGCGAGAAGCCGATCGCCTGACGGTTGCCGTTGTACCGGCTGGGCGTTTTGCCCAGGCCCTGCATGGTGCTGTTCGGGCTGATCGTTGCGTTGAGATTGGAAACCACCGGCAGCAGATCGGCGGTGAGGCCCAGCAGCACGTCGAAGTGCAGCCAGTCCTCGCGCGTGGCGCCTGCGCCCCTGAAAGGTAGCTGTATAATATTGGCCATCATGCCGCCCCCTTGTGCAGAATGCGGCGATACAAGGCCATCGCACTAAGCACGCCCAGCGAGCCACCCGCACCCACCCACGGCACAGATGGCCAGCCGATATGCACCACCCATAGCGTCGTGGCCACTTCCGCCGCAGCGAGGCCGAAGGGCAGCACCGCAGCGAGCGCATAGCGCCCGTGGATCACGTTCTGCTGCTGGAGCGCGCGCAGAAACACCAGGCAGAAAGTTGAGATAAGGAGTTTCACGCGGCCATCTCCCCCAGCAATTCCGCCGTGAGCCTGTCGTCCAGGCGCTGCATATTGATCACCGCCTGGCGCCAGTAGGACGCCTTCAACTCGAACCCCAGGCCCTTGCGCCCCGCTTCCACCGCGCAATACACCTCGGAGCCGATACCCATAAACGGCGTCAGCACCGTCTCGCCCTTATTGCTCCACAGATCGATGCAGCGCTCGATCACGTCCAGCTGCAGCGGGCTGATGTGCTGCTCGTCCTTCTCGTCGCGGGCGCTGCGATACTGCAGGGTGCGGGTCTGGCGGATGTCAGTCCACACCGGCGAGGCGTAGCGCTGCCAGGTCATGATGGAAACCCACTGCTTGAACGGCCAGGGCGTTCTGCCTTCCGCGATGGTCTGCGCGGCCTGAATATCGTAGGCCTCACGCGACACGTCCACCGCATCGCCCGCATAGTGGTCAAGCTCGCCCGCGATGGCCACATCGTTATCGCCAGGCTTGCGGAAGGTCACGATGTAATCGGCCAGCCCCTGCCCGCTCAGGCTGGAGTCCTTCACCAGCTGCTTGTGCAGCAGGCGGATGGACTTGGTGCGCTGCTGGGCGACTACCGGATCTTTCCAGATGCACACTTCGGAATGGAAATGCCAACCGGCGTCCTGATAAGCGCGGATCACGTCGCCGCGGAAGTCGCGCGCGCCGATGAAGCCCTCGCGCCCTTTGGTGGCCGGCAGCTGCATGCAATGGACGGAGTGCAAACGCCCTGGCTTCGTCACCCGCAGCATCTCGCGGATCAGGAAGCTGTAATGCTCCCAGAACGTGCCGCCCTCGTTGTTGCTGATGTCGCGCGGGCTGTTGGTGAACTTGTAAAGACCCTCGAAGGGTGGCGAATGGATGCCGAAGTCGACGCTGTTATCCGGCACCGCGCGGATCAGTTCGCACGAATCCCCATGGTAAATGGCGTAGTCATGGGTAACGACTTGCTCGATCGCTTTTATCATTTTTCAATTCTCCGTTGTGAGCCAATATGGGATTTCCACCGGGACGATGGGTGTGTAGGGGTCTTCTTCGCGCAGCGCGCCGTGCACCATTTCGCTGGAGATATCGGCCATCTGAGCCACCATCGCGGCGCCCATGCGCTCGGCTTCCGCCTCTTTGCGCTTGAGGTTATCGAGCACGGCGCCTTCAGTGGACGCCGCGACGAAGTGGACGTTGACGGTCTCGGTCTGGCCGAAGCGCCAGAAGCGTCGTACCGCCTGGTAGACCTGCTCGAATGAATCGTTGAGGCCGACGAAGATGGTATCGGCGCAGTGTTGCCAGTTCATGCCGAAGCCCGCGATCTTGGGCTTAGTCACCAGCACGCGGATCTCGCCGGAGGTAAATGCGTTCAGCTTGCGCTCCTTCTCGATCTCGCTATCCGCGCCCGAGAGGTTGACGGCGCCGGGTATCGCTTCAACCAGCGCGTCACCCTCAGCATTGAGGTTGCACCACAGCACGCAGGGCTTGCCATCCGGCACCAGGGCGGCTGCCTTCGCCACCCGCTCGGCGATGCTGTCGCGCCGCGCGCCCAGTCTTTCCGACAGCGTCTTGGCGTCAGCACCCTCAACATCGACGATATGCTCCACTTTCTCCATCGGCGGCAGATCGTAAGCGCCGTCGTCGTAGCCCAGATCGCTAGGCCGGCGCAGCAGCACCGACCACGAGCACATCCAGCGCCAGAACTCGTCCTCGGCGTGGCCCTTGAGCCGCCACTTGCTAGTGTCGCCGCCGTCGTGGGTGAAGAACACCGCCTGCATCCCGGTGACAGACATCACGCCCAGAAACTCGGCATGGTTGCCCAGTTCGGTGAAATCGTTAGGCGCGGGCGTTGCTGTGGCAGCCAGGCGGTACGGCACATTGGCGCAGGCATCGATCAACAGGGTGCGGGTCTTGCCATCGAAGGCCTTGAGGATGCTCGACTCGTCCAGGATCACGCCGACGAATTGCGACAGGTCGAAGTGGTGCAGCTTGGCGTAGTTGGTGACGGTCACACCCGGCTCGACTTCATCCTGGTGGGCGCACTGTTTCGCCGGCAGGCCGAACTTGCCCGCCTCGCGCACCATCTGGCCAGCCACCGCCAGCGGGGTGAGCAACAGCACGTTGCCGCCTGTCAGGTTGTGAACCGCTTGCCCCCAGGCCAGTTCCATGAACGACTTGCCCAGGCCCGTCTGGGCGAACACGGCAGCACGCCCACGACGCAGCGCCCAACGCACGATGTCGCGCTGGAACGGGAACAGCTGCTCAGGCAGTTCGGGGATGTCGTCGAACCCGGTAGCCGGGTCCAGTTTGGCCTTGCGGGCGAGGAACTCGGAATAGGCGAGATCGCTCATGCTTTCTCGCTTTGCATGAATCGCTCGGGATAGATGATCTCGATCTCGGTCACGGCGTTGCCGAAGTGCCGGGCCAGCTTTTCAGCCAGTTCTGGGGATGCTGACTGCTTGCGGTTCTCGATGCGGCTGATGGTGCTATCGTCCGTCTCAACGGCTTGCGCCACGTCGGCCAGGGTCTGCCCGCGCCTGATGCGGGCTTGCTTTAGCGGGGTGTACATAGTTTAAAACTCCAAAATACAGTGATTGCTGTATTTCCATGTTGCGTTATGTGCAACATTCTGTCAACTGGGTTGCGTCCGTTTTATTGCACGACCCGCAATTACCCTATATAAATAACGGATGATAAAAATGAACGTAGGCAACGCCATAAGGCAGCTAAGGGAAGAGCGCGCCATGACACAGGCCGAGCTCGCCGAGAAGATCGGCACCGATAAGGGCAACGTGTCGCGCATGGAGCAGAAGGGGCAAGGGACGATAGAGAAAGTGGCGGAAGTCGCCACCGCGCTGGGCGTCCGAGTATCAGACATATTCGTCCAGGCGGAAGGCCGCGCAAATCGCGTACCCGTGCCGCGCGATGCCATCGACATCCCACTACTGAATGCGAGCGCTTCGATGGGCGTCGGTGAGGTGCGGCCCAGCGACGACGTTGTGGTCGATACGCTGCGGCTGAAAAAGCACTGGATCGCCGAGAACATCAAGCCCATAACCACACCCGGAAATCTGCGATTCATCCACGCCCTGGGCGATTCGATGACACCCACGCTACTGAGCGGCGATATCCTGCTGGTCGATACGGGCGTACGCGAAATAGCAGTGGACGGCATCTACGTGCTTGAGGCGCATGAGCGCCTGTTCATCAAACGAGTGCGCCAGCGCCTCGACGGGGCTTACGAGATAACCAGCGACAATCCGACCGTCAAGACGGTTGATATACTTAACGGCGATCACGAAGTTGGAATACTCGGGCGCGCGGTGTGGGTGTGGAACGGGAGAAGGCTATGAGCGAAAGGCGCCGCATGGTTCGCAAAATCGTGTTATTGAACTTGCTTGCCGTAATAATGGCCGCATGCACCACCGTGGAAACAATGAAGTGGGTAGGCGTCGGCGGCAGTAAAGCCGATGGTACCGTCATCATGGGTATCGACGTTCCGCCGAAAATGGGAATTAGAGAAACCGAGGTTCAGTGGGATGGGAAGCAAGCTAACGCGGAAGCCAACAGGCGATGCCAGAACTGGGGGTATAGTAACGCTGAAATATTCAACGATTCCTTTCCAGTCCAAGTAATCTGCTATCCTCAAGGCATTAGCCCCTGCTGGTCAAAAGCATACAGGATTACCTATCAATGCATAGGTGGCCGGTAAGCCCGTGAAAACAAACAAGCTGTAATCCCCCCGTTTTTTATGTAAGCCCGCACCCGCGGGCTTTTTCTTTGCCTAAAATTATTTTTGCATGTTGCACTTGACGCAACTATTAAGTTGCGTTTATTCTGTCTCCACGGTTGCGGTTTATGCAACTTTTTACCAGATGGAGCAATGCAGAATGTATTTATCTTCCCTGAACGATTGCGAACTGTCCTTATTCGCGGACAGCACGCTCGACTCGCTCACCAGCACCGAACTGGAGCGCGAACTGCTCAAGCGCTTTAACCAGCGCCTTGCGCAAGACGATGAAGACCAGCCGCTGGTTGACGCGCTCGCGCAGTGCGGCGTCGAGTTCGACGACCTGGTGGAAATCATCAAAACGCTGGACGAGTTCCACGTTGCAGATGTCGATTCGCTGAAAGAAAAGCTGACCCGCGCGGACAAGTTCTACGCCATCGCCAACGACTCCGGCGATGTGTTTCAACGTCTTACCTCCCTCATCAACGAAACTTTATAAGGAGCATCACCATGAGCTTAGAAACCGTAATACAGGAAAACACCAACGCCCTGCGCGACCTGATTGCCGCCATCGCCAACGGCATCCCCACCACCAGTGCGCAGGTTGCCGCAGTCGCCACCCAGGCCGCCGAAAAGGTAGAGGCCAAGGCAGAAAAAAAGTCTGCCCAAGCGGAGAAGCCTGCTTCGTCCGAGAGTGGTGCGACGCCGCAAACGGCAACGGAAACCGCTGCGCCCGCTGTCGTGCTTGACTACGAGGCCATCAAGAAGCCCTTCCTCTCGCTGGTGAACAAGAAAGGCCGCGACGCTGCGGCCGCATTGCTCAACCAGTTCGGCGTCGACGCGGGCAAGGGCGGCAAGCTGTCCGACATCCCCGCCGACAAGTACGCCGACGTACTGGCCGCGATTGAAACCGCTGGAGCGTAAGCCATGCAAATTACTGCAGAACTACTCAAGGAGAAAAGCACATGCGCCGAAGGTGCAGCGTGGTTCTCCAGCCACTTCCCTGAAGGTGGCGAATACCAGGCCGTGTTGGACAAGGCGGCCGAGACTGACAAACAGGACTATGCGCAGTGGTTGCTTGTCAAATTCGGCGCGACGGATGCAGTGCTCGAAGTTGAGAGCATCGAAAGCAAGCACTTATTTTTCGCAGGGACCATCCGCGTTGCGGGCTCGATTTCTATAAGCGGTTTCCTTCATGCTGGCAGCGGCATCAAAGCTGGCTGGAGCATCAAAGCTGGCGAAGGCATCAAAGCTGGCAGCGGCATCGAAGCTGGCGAAGGCATCGAAGCTGGCGAAGGCATCGAAGCCGGCTGGGGCATCGAAGCCGGCTGGGGCATCGAAGCTGGCGAAGGCATCGAAGCCGGCTGGGGCATCAAAGCTGGCGAAGGCATCGAAGCCGGCTGGGGCATCAAAGCTGGCGAAGGCATCGAAGCTGGCGAAGGCATCGAAGCTGGCGAAGGCATCGAAGCCGGCTGGGGCATCAAAGCTGGCGAAGGCATCGAAGCTGGCAGCGGCTATGGGGTTTTCGCCGGGTTGCGCATCCGCCTTATAAATTGGAGCGTGTCTGCACGCGTTATTGCGAAGGCGAAGCCGACCAACCTTGTCAGCGGTTTCTGGGCGGGAGAATAATCATGGCCAAGCACGCAATCCTTTCACCCAGCAGTGCGCACCGCTGGATGGCATGCCCAGGCGCCCCGGCGATGGAAGCCGACTTGCCGCAAAGCACCAGCGCCTACGCCGACGAGGGAACCGCAGCGCACTTCCTGGGCGAGCACTGCCTGACCAGTGGCGAACATCCGGCCAGCTTCATCGGCAAGAAGATCGCCATCGTCCCCAAAGGCGGCGCCGTGTGGGGCTTCGACAACATGCCTGCATCCACCGCATTCACCATCGACGCCGACATGGCCGGCTACGTCAACAACTACGTGCAGCACGTCCGCGACTTTGCGCAGGGCGGCGAGTTGCTGGTGGAGCAGTCGCTAGCCATCAGCCACATCACCGGCGAGGAAGACGCCGAAGGAACCGCCGACGCGGTGGTGCTGCGCGACGACGAGATCACGCTGATCGATCTCAAGTATGGCCGCGGCGTCGAGGTGAGCGCGGAAGACAACCCGCAACTCAAGCTCTACGCCCTGGGTGCACTGGAGCGCTACGGCTTGATGGGCGACTTTGACACCGTGCGCCTCGTCATCGTCCAGCCGCGCGTCAGCAGCATCCCCAGCGAGTGGTCCATGCCGGTGAGCGAGTTGCTGGCCTGGGGTGAGATCGCAAGCAAGCGCGCCACCGATGCGCTCACCGCATTGGAGTTCCGCAGTAACTGGATCGGCCACGAGCATTCGTATCTCACCCCCGGCGAATCAACCTGCAAGTGGTGTAAGGCAAAGGCAACCTGCCCGAAGCTGACCGCCTACGTGCAGGACACCATCGAGGCCGAGTTCACCGACCTCACCACGGCGGACAAGGTAGAGCAGGAAGCCATCATCGAAGCGCACGTACCCAGCAACCCCGACGCACTCGGCGCGAAGCTGGACGCCGTGGATCTGATCGAGGACTGGTGCAAGGCGATCCGCGCCAAGGCCGAGGGTGAACTGCTCAAGGGCAACCCCGTTGCGGGGTACAAGCTGGTACAGGGCCGCAAGGGCGCGCGCAAGTGGCTGGACGCCACCGCCGTCGAGGACATGTTCAAGTCCATGCGCCTGAAGCAGGAGCAGATGTACGACTTGTCCCTGATCTCGCCAACCACCGCCGAGAAGCTGCTGGCCGACAGTCCCAAGCGCTGGAACCGCGTGATGCCCCTCATCGGGCAAAGCGAAGGCAAGCCCAGCGTGGCCCCCATCGCCGACAAGCGCCCCCCACTGGAGATCAAGCCAGTGGAGGACGAGTTCGAGGTGATAGAGACAGCGGACGATCTGGTATGAACCCGGCCGCCATCCTCCCGCCCGACGCGGTGCGCAAGCTGCAAGCCGCGGCGGCCGTAGACCCCGGTTCCCCCCGCGGCGACAGCTTCGAACGCAGCAAAGCGCTGGAAGCCGCAACCAGAGCAGTTAAAACGAAGTACCCGAAATTTTTCAAAACCGAAGGAGAAACATCATGAAAGTCAAAATTACCAATGTGCGCCTGGCCTTCCCCCAGCTGTTCGAGGCCAAGGCAGTAAATGGCGAAGGCGAGCCGCGCTTCTCAGCGGCTTTCCCGATCCAGCCGGGTAGCGAGAACGCCAAGGCACTGAGCGCCGCGATGGAAGCGGTGGCCAAAGATAAATGGGGTGCCAAGTCCACCGCCATCCTCGCCGAACTCGAAGGCAAGGGCCGCGTCGCCTACAAGAAAAGTGCTCTCTCGAAAGACGGCGACGCGTACGACGGCTTCGAGAACATGCACACCCTCAATGCCGGCAACAAGGCGCGCCCCCAGGTGATTGACCGCGACACCTCGGCGCTCACCGCGCAGGACGGCAAGCCCTATGCCGGTTGCTACGTAGACGCCAGCGTGGATCTGTGGGCGCAGGACAACAGCTGGGGCAAGCGCATCAACGCCACCCTGCGCTGGGTCCAGTTCCGCAGCGACGGCGACGCCTTCGGCGGTGGCGCACCTGTGAGCCATGACGAGTTCGAGAGCATCGCGGAAGGCGCCGATGCCGAGGCGCTGGCTTAACACCATCGCGCCTTCGCAAGAGGGCGCTTTGGTGGTATGAGCCGGATTAAAAATGCGTCATCCCACACCCTGACGAGCGACTGGTTCGCACCACCAAAGACAACGAGGAAATAAGAACATGGCCTTTAAGAGATGCAAGCATAAATGGGTAACGCACGGGTACTACACTGTGCATGCCGAGTGCGCTCGGTGCGGCGAGAAACACATATGGACGTTCAAGCGGTGAAACTCTACCTCGACACCGAGACGTTCAGCGAGACGCCCATCAAGTACGGCACCTATCGCTACATTCAGGATTGCGAACTGATGGTGGTGACGTGGGCGGTGGACGATGGCCCAGTGAATTGCCTCGACTGCACCTGTTACGGCCACGAGGACGGGCTGACGATGCTGGCGAACCTGATGCAAGAATGCACCGAGATCATCGCCCACAACGCCATGTTCGATCGCGGCGTCATCGCCAAGCACTTCCCCAATGCCGCCCCGCCGCTCGAGAAGTGGCGCTGCACAATGGTCAAGGCGATGGCGCACTCGCTCCCCGGCAGCCTGGACAAGCTGTGCGACATCCTGCAAGTGCCGCAGGACCAGCGCAAGCTCAAGATCGGCAAGGATCTGGTGCGCATGTTCTGCATGCCGCGCCCCAAGAACGTGAAGCTACGCCGCGCCACCCGCGAGACGCACCCGACAGAGTGGGCCTCTTTCCTCGACTACGCCAAGGCCGACATCGCCGCGATGCGCGAGGTGGACAAGCGCCTCCCGACCTGGAACTACACCGGGCGCGAGCTTGACCTATGGCACCTCGACCAGCGCATCAACGATCGGGGCTTCGCCGTGGATCTCGACCTCGCCAATGCTGCCATCGAGGCGACCGACCGCGAGCAGGCAAGACTGGCCACCCGCACCCAGGACATGACCAACGGCGAAGTGCAGAAGGCCACCCAGCGCGACGCCATGCTCGATCACATCCTGGCCGAATACCTGATCTCCCTGCCCGACCTGCAGGGCGCAACGCTCGAACGGCGCATCGCCGATCCCGATCTGCCCCAAGGCTTGAAGGATCTGCTGGCCATCCGCCTGCAGGCCAGCACCACCAGCACCAGCAAGTACAAGGCGCTGATCCGTGGCGCGACCACGGACGGCAGGCTCAAAGGCACGCTGCAATTCGACGGCGCCGGCCGCACCGGGCGGTGGTCGGGGCGCACCTTCCAGCCTCAGAACCTGCCGCGCCCCGCGCTTGACCATGACGAGATCGAGTTCGGCATCGACGTGATCAAGGCCGGCGCCGCCGATCTGCTCTACGGTAACGTGATGCAACTCACCAGCAGCGCGATCCGCGGGTGCATCGTCGCCCCGCAGGGCAAAAAGCTGTGCGTGTCCGACCTGTCCAACATCGAGGGCCGCAAGCTGGCCTGGCTGGCTGGCGAAAAATGGAAGCTGCAGGCCTTCCGCGACTTCGACAACGGCACCGGCCCTGACCTTTACAAGCTGGCCTACGCCAAGAGCTTCAACATACCGCATGAAGACGTGAGTAAGAGCCAGCGGCAGATCGGCAAGGTTGAGGAGCTGATGCTGGGCTATGAGGGCGGCGTCGGTGCTTTCATCACAGGGGCAGCTACCTATCGCTTCGATGTGGAGGAGTTAGGTATAGCGGCATGGCCGACGCTCCCTGAGGGAACCCGAGAAGAGGCCGAAGAGTTCCATGATTGGACGGTCAGCCAGAAGCGCAGCACCTTCGGCCTGTCCCGCCGGGCATTCGTTACCTGCGACACCATCAAGCGCCTATGGCGTCAGGCCCACCCCAACGTGGCCACGCTATGGAAGGATCTGGAGGCAGCTTGCGTCAGCGCCGTGGAGAGTCCAGGCCGCACCATCCCCTGCCGCAAGTTCAAGGTGCGCCGCGACGGCGCCTGGCTGCGCATCGGCCTGCCATCGGGGCGCGCCCTTTGCTATCCGCAGCCGCGCGTCGACGACGGCAAGTTGAGCTACATGGGCGTCAACCAGTACACCCGCAAGTGGGAGCGCATCAAAACCTACGGCGGCAAGCTGGTGGAGAACTGCACCCAGGGCGCAGCGCGCGACGTGATGGCGCACAACATGCCGGCCATCGACGCGGCGGGATACCGCACCGTGCTGTCGATGCACGACGAACTGCTCACCGAGACGCCCGACTTGCCCGAATACAACGAGCGCGAACTGAGCGCATTGCTCGCCACCGTACCGGACTGGGCCGAGGGGTTGCCGCTCGCCGCCGCCGGGTTTGAATCTTACCGCTATAGAAAGGATTGACATGCGTATCTACGAAATCGCTGCAGTCGCCAAAGGCAAGCGCGAACAGTTCCATGTGCTGGCACCGCACAGCGCCAAGGCGGCGCTGCTCGCCATCGATCTGCTGTTCCCCGACCTGGCCGACGATGCGCCCATCCCTTCGGGGTTTTCCATTTCCGTTAAATGCAGGAGCAAGAAGCAATGACCCCGCTGTCCCTTCTCCCCATCGCGCATGCCACCGCGCAGATGTCGAAAGACCCGAGCACCAAAGTCGGCGCGCTGATCGTCGGCCCGCACAACGAGATCCGCGCCAGCGGGTGGAACGGTTTCCCGCGCGGCGTGGCCGATACGCTGGACCGTTTGAATGACCGCGACCTCAAGTACCTGTTCGTCGTGCACGCCGAGGCGAACGCCATCGCCAATGCGGCGAGGAGCGGCACGCCCACCCACGGCTGCGCCTTGGTGGTGACGGCCCTGCACCCGTGCAACGAGTGCGCCAAGACCGTCATTCAGGCCGGCATCAGGAAAGTGTACGCACCCCTGCCGGAAGACGACGGGCGCTGGGCGGCCTCGTTCGCCATCGCATCCGAGATGTTCCGCGAGGCGGGCATCGCGGTTGAATTTTATTAGAGGATTTCCGGCGTTGATAAACCACCAACTCACAGGAGGCGATCAGGGATTGGACACCCAGCCGGTGCTGACGGGCAAGCCGTCACCCCACAAGGAGAACCGGCTGACCAGGCAGGAGAAGAAGATCGAGGAACTGAAGCAGCGCCTCAGTACCGCGCGCACCAAGGAGATCATCCTGCTCAACCAGATCATCGCGCTCAAAGAGAAATGCAGGAAGTGTGAAAAACAAGGAGATTGCAAATGAGCCGTTTTTTCTACCGTTTCAGAATGTACCGTGGCTGGGGCTACGACGTCATCACCGCAGCGCGCAATGCCTGGAGGAAGGCATGAGAGAAAGCACGATTGAGGATTACCTCGTCAAGCGCGTGAAGGAGATGGGTGGCGAGATCCGCAAAGTTCGCTGGATCGGGCGCAACGGCGCACCGGATCGCCTGGTAATGCTGCCGGAGTGGAGCTGCTGGGTGGAGTTGAAAGCGCCAGGTGAGAAGGCCAAGCCGCACCAGATCCGCGAGCACGAGCGCATCCGCAAGGCCGGCTTAAGTGTCGCCGTGATCGACTCACTCGAAGGGGTGGACGAATTGCTGGGGGTGGTGTGATGGTAGTGCTGACTGAAAACGAACTATCGGCGTTGATGTGCTTCGCCTACGTTCTAGGAGTTGTTGTGGGAATGCTGATGCGCAAGGTGGATGGATGAACGCCTACTACAACGAGATCGACCCCTACGCGGCCCAATGGCTGCGCAACCTGATTGCGGCGGGGCATATCGCACCCGGCGAAGTAGACGAGAGGAGCATATTGGATGTACGGCCCGACGACCTTAGAGAGTTCACGCAATGCCATTTCTTCGCCGGAGTCGGCGTGTGGAATCACGCCCTGCGCCTTGCAGGATGGCCCGACGACAAGCCCGTGTGGACTGGATCATGCCCTTGCCAGCCTTTCAGCGTGGCAGGCGCTGGTGGTGGGTTTAACGACGAGCGGCACCTATGGCCATACTGGCACTTCCTCATCGAGCAGTGCCGCCCTCCGGTCGTCTTTGGTGAGCAGGTTGAAGCAGCGATTAGACACGGTTGGCTCGACCTTGTTCAAGCTGACATGGAAGGAATCGGCTACGCCTTCGCGGCGGCCGGTGTTCCTGCTGCGGGCGTCGGCGCCCCGCACATCCGCCAGCGGTTGTGGTTCGTGGCCGACGCCATTGACGGTGCCGGACAGCGAAGCGAGCCACGGGCAGTTGAGCGGGTCGTTTCGAAAAGCCTTGGCGAAGTGCATGCTGGCAAGCTGGCCCACCACGACGGCGAACGACAGCAACAGGTCGCCGGCCAGGGATTTCGCACCGACACCGAACATGACGCTCAACCACACGGCGGCACTGGCCGGCTGGGTGACGACGACCACGAGGGACTGGAAGGACTCGCCGGGCATGGCGACGGAGAGCAGGGACGGCCGCAGCCGACTGGATCAATTACCACGGCAGGCGCAGTTAATGGATTTTGGGCAAACGCCGACTGGCTCCCCTGCCGCGACGGCAAGTGGCGGCCAGTTGAACCCGGCACATTCCCGCTGGCTCATGGGGCTCCCGCCAGAGTGGGACGCCTGCGCGCCTACGGTAACGCCATCGTCGCGCAAGTCGCGGCCGAAATCGTGAGCGCGTACCTGGAGTGCCGGCCATGACCCGCATATACACCCCCCGCCCGTACCAGGGCATCATCTCCGGCCACATTCTGGAAACCGAGCGCTGCGCCGTGTGGGCTGGCATGGGTCTGGGCAAGACCATTTCCACCTTCACCGCTCTTGATGCGCTGTTCATGGCGGGCGAGGACGCGCCCGTGCTGGTGCTCGCCCCGTTGCGCGTCGCCAAGACGACATGGCCGGAGGAGGCGCGCAAGTGGCAGCACCTTCGGCACATCGACGTGATGCCCATCGTCGGCAGCGAGCAGGAGCGCCGCGCCGCTTTGAAGTACGACGCCTCAGTCTACACCACCAACTATGAAAACCTCGTCTGGCTCACCGAGCACTACGGCGAGCGCTGGCCCTTCCGCACCGTGATCTCGGACGAGAGCACCAAGCTCAAGTCATTCCGCCTGCGGCAGGGCGGCAAGCGCGCCCAGGCGCTGGGCCGCGTGGCGCATACCAAGATCAAGCGCTTCGTCGAACTCACCGGCACGCCATCCCCAAACGGGCTGGCCGACTTGTGGGGGCAGATGTGGTTCGTGGACGGCGGCAAGCGCCTCGGCCGCACGTTCGACTCCTTCCGCCAGCGCTGGTTTCAGAAGTCCTTCGACGGCTTCGGCATGACCGCCATGCCGCACGCCCAGGAGCAGATACACGAAGCGCTGCGCGACGTGTGCCTCACCATCGACGCCAAGGACTGGTTCGACCTGGACGAGCCGATCGTCAACAACATCTACGTGGACCTGCCGATCCGCGCGCGCCAGCTGTACCGCGACATGGAACGCCAGATGTTCATGGAACTGGAAGGCCACGGCGTCGAAGCCGTGAACGCCGCGGCGCGGACGATCAAGTGCTTGCAGATCGCCAACGGCGCGGCATACGTGGACGAGCAACAGAACTGGAAGGAAGTGCATGATGAGAAATTACAAGCGCTCGAAGACATCATCGAGGAAGCTGCTGGCGCCCCTGTATTGGTTGCTTATCACTTTAGAAGTGATCTTGAACGTCTTGAGCGCGCTTTTGGGCAAGGCCGCCGACTGGATACAGACGCCCAAACAATAAGGGATTGGAACGCTGGGAAGATTCCGGTCTTGTTCGCGCACCCCGCAAGCGCGGGCCACGGTTTGAACCTGCAGGACGGCGGCAACATCCTCGTGTTCTTCGGCCATTGGTGGAACCTGGAGGAGCGCTTGCAGATCATCGAACGCATCGGCCCGGTGCGCCAGAAGCAGGCGGGGCATGACAGGCCGGTGTTTATCCACAACATCATCGCGCGCGATACGGTGGACGAGATGGTCATCGAGCGCGTCGAGACGAAGCGCGAAGTGCAGGATATTTTATTGGAAGCTATGAAAAGGAGAAAGGTGTGAGCGCATTAGAAACACAGGAGGGCGGCAGCCACTACAAGGACTTGAAGATCCAGCCCATCGAGTTCATCCACGCCAACGGCATCCCGTTCGCGGAGGGCAGCGTCATCAAGTACGTCACCCGCTGGCGCAACAAGAACGGCGTCGCTGACTTGAAGAAGGCGCGCCACTTCATCGACTTGCTGATCGAACTGGAGGAGAAGGCGCATGGCTGACGAAGCGGATCAGACAGCCGAGCGCATGGAAAAGGAAGAAGCGCTGCTCAGGCCCGCGCCCTACTAATTGCCGAAGGGCGAGCCGGGAGACTGTGACCTGTGCGGCGAGTGGTCGGGGAGGCTCATCAACGGCGCATGCGCCCCCTGCCGCGATAGACGGCATTTACCACATCAACTCAGCCAGGTCCGACCCACGCAAGTTAGCATATCGCGCGAGCATCCGAGGGTCTTTGTGCCCTGTGACCTTAGCGATCCGGGAGTCGCTCATGCCGGTGCGCTCGAACAACCGGCTGGTGGCCTCGTGCCGGAGATCATGGAAGCGCAGATCAGGACAGCCCGCCGCATCAAACACCCTGGCGAACTGCTGCGACAATCCCGCCGTAACGTCCTTGAGCTTCTCCGGTCTGCCATCCCACCACGGGAAAAGCCGATCCCCCTCCACCACCAGTAAATAGCCGCCCAGCTTCTCCAGCGCCACGCTTGACAGCGGCACCTGCCGCTTGCCGCCATTCTTGGTCTTGTCCAGGAAGATGGTTTTCTTGGCCAGGTCGATCTGGTCCACCTTCAGCGTAAACATCTCCCGCATGCGCATCGCCGTCTCAACGGCAAGTTCGAACAGTAGCGTAAGCGCCTCGGCATGCTTCGAGATCACCGGGCGTTGCTTCCCTTTCGGCTTCGCGCCGCCCAGTATCCTCCTAATGGCATCCTCCTCCCCCGGCTTGAGTCGCCGATCACGGGACTCGTCTACCCGCACCTCGGCACCCACGTCCATCCCCGCCTTGTCCGCGCCCGAGTAACTGGCGTAGCGCTTCGGCAAGAGGCGCAAAGGGTTGTGGGGCAAGATGCCAGGTTCCTTCCGCACCAGCCAATCCAGGCAGCGCGCGGTGGATCCGACGTAATGCCGAATGGTGGATGGCGACAGGTTACGTTCGCGCTTCATTTCGGCGATCCACGCTTCGGTCCAAGCGTAGCTGACGGCCGTCAGCTTCGTGGCCCCGTAGCGCGCTAGCACCACGCCCAGCAATCGGCCATCAGTATCGGGAACATGCACCGCTTTGTGGTAAGCGCGGATGACATCGGCGAGGGTCTTGGGCGCCTTGCCCTTTTCTTCAAATTCCGGCGGGACGATACCCCGATCCAGCATAGCCTCGACACGGGCGGCGTAGGCATCACCTTCCTTCTCATCGCTGAATGTCAGGGAGATTGGGCGGGGCAATACCCCCTTGCGCCGGATGATGTACTCCCAGGAGGGGCCGCGCTTGCGTTTCGTCGCCATGTAAAGACTCGCCTAAGTTACCAACCATAACGATTATAGAGTGGCAAAGAGCTTTTTACGAGTGGCAAGATGCGAATAACAACGGGTTAAAACGAACTCGCCCACTTCTGCAAGTTCGTTTTATCGTTGTAAGTCTTTGAATTTATTGGAGGCGGGGACCGGAATCGAACCGGTCTAAACGGCTTTGCAGGCCGCTGCATAACCTCTTTGCTACCCCGCCAGTGTAACCTGGCAAACTACTGGAACTAAAAAGGGAAAGCTTTACGCTTTCCCTTGTATTCTGGAGCGGGAAACGAGACTCGAACTCGCGACCTATACCTTGGCAAGGTATCGCTCTACCAACTGAGCTATTCCCGCATTTGAGAAGCCGCCATTTTAATGATCTAGCGCCTGATGTCAAGCATCCTGGCCATTCAATTTTGCTCTGCGATCTGCGGCCAGGCCTTCTTCAGGTAATAACCCATTGACCACAAAGTCAAAACCGCCGCAACGTAGATAAAAATTGTCCCGACGGCCTGAGAATCAATCTGGCCGCCAATCTTGCCGTGATAGAGCAAAAGAGGAATCGCGGCCATCTGTGCGGTGGTTTTCAGCTTGCCGACGAAGGAGACCGCCACGTTCTTGCTCTTGCCGAGCCCGGCCATCCACTCGCGCAGGGCGGAAATCGCGATTTCGCGGCCGATGATGATGAGGGCGATGCCGGCGTCCACGCGCTGCAGCTTGACCAACAATACGAGGGCGGCAGCCACCATGAGCTTATCGGCGACTGGATCGAGAAAGGCACCGAACGCGGACGTCTGGTTCAAAGCCCGCGCCAGGTAGCCGTCGAGCCAGTCGGTAACAGCGGCGGCGGCAAATATCGCCGTGGCGATGAGGTTGACTTCATGCGCGGAAAACCAGTCCTGCGGCAAATAGAACATGACGACGAATACCGGTATCAGGAGGATCCTGAGCCAGGTAAGTAGATTCGGTATATTTAATGGCATGTTGGCCTAACAAGTAAGCTATCAGCTATCAGTGGTCAGCCATCAGCAAGCCCCCTCACGGGGTTCTGGCTGACAGCTGATAGCTGACTTCTAACAGCTAGTGTAATTCCTCGTAAATCTTTTCCGCCAGCGCACGGCTGATCCCTTCCACCTGGGTAAGCTCGTCCACGTTGGCCGCTACCACCCCTTTCAAACCGCCGAAACGGGCCAGCAAGCGCTGCCTCCGCTTGGCGCCGATGCCGCCGATGTCCTCCAGGGAGGAATGGGTCCGCGCCTTGCCGCGCTTGGCCCGGTGGCCGCTGATGGCGAACCGGTGGGCCTCGTCGCGGATTTGCTGGATCAGGTGCAGGGCCGGGCTATCCTTGGGTAATTGTAACGGTTTGTCGCGATCAGGGAAAATAAGCTGCTCCAGGCCGGGTTTGCGCGCCTCGCCCTTGGCCACGCCCACCAGCGCCACATCGTTCAAGCCGAGGTCGGCGAGCACCTCTACCGCGATGCCGAGTTGCCCCTTTCCGCCATCGATCAGGATCAGGTCCGGCATCTTGCCCTCGCCCGCCGCGATCTTGCTGTAGCGCCGTTGCAGCGCGTCGCGCATGGCGGCGAAATCGTCGCCCGGCGTAATGCCGCTGATGTTGTAGCGGCGGTATTCGCCGTTGCGCATGTCGCCCTGGTCGAATACCACGCACGAAGCCACGGTCGCCTCGCCCATGGTATGGCTGATGTCGAAGCACTCGATGCGCTGCAGGGCGTCGGTCAGGTCCAGCGCCTGCTGCAACGCCGCCAGCCGGGCCTCCTGGTTCGCCTGCTGGCTGAGGCGCTGCGCCACGGCCAGGCGCGCGTTGGTGAGCGCCATTTCCACCCACACGCGGCGCTCGCCGGTGACGCGCCAGCTGATCTGCACCTTGTGGCGCGCCTGCTCGCTCAGCAAGGTCTCCAGCGCTTCGCCGTCAAGCGCCTCGCTGACGAGAATCTGGCGCGGCACCGGCTGGCTGAGGTAGTGCTGCTCAAGGAACGCTTCCAGCGCCGCTGCGGTGTCGTACTGGCCGGCATTGCTGGGGAAGAAGCTCTTGTCGCCCAAGTGCCGCCCGCCCCGCACCATCACCAGGTTGACGCACACCATGCCTTGCTGCTCGTAGCACGCGACGATGTCCGCATCCGCCCCGCTGCTGCTGCTGACGTACTGCTTCTCCTGCACCCGGCGCAAGGCGCCGATCTGGTCGCGGTACAGCGCGGCTTCCTCGTAATGCAACTGCTCTGCCGCCAGCTGCATTTTTTCGGAAATGGCTGATATCACCTGTTGATCTTTGCCCTGCATGAACAAGGCGGCATGGTGCACGTCGGCGCGGTAGCTCTCCGGGTCGATCAAACCCACGCAGGGCGCAGTACAGCGCTGGATCTGGTGCAGCAGGCAGGGGCGCGAGCGGTTGCTGAACACGCTGTCCTCGCAGGTGCGCAGGCGGAACACCTTCTGCAGCAGCTGGATGCTCTCCTTGACCGCGCCGGCATTGGGGAAAGGGCCGAAATACTGGTTGCCCTTGTGCTGCACGCCGCGGTAGTAGCCGAGCCGGGGAAAACGGTGCCCGGTGAGGACGATGAAGGGATAGGACTTGTCGTCGCGAAACAGGATATTGAAACGCGGCGCGAGCGACTTGATCAGGTTGTTTTCCAGCAGCAGCGCTTCGGCCTCGCTGCGCGTGACCGTGGTCTCGATATTGGCGATCTGCGAGACCATCAGGCGCGTGCGCGGAATGTGGTCGGTCTTCTGGAAATAGGACGTCACGCGCTTCTTGAGGTCACGCGCCTTGCCGACGTAGATCACCTCCCCCGCCGCGTTGAACATGCGGTAGACGCCGGGGAGGTGGGGCAAATTGGCGAGAAAGGTCTTGCTGTCGAACATTACTCGTCGTCTAGCAGCTTTCCCGCGATCGCCCAGTTTTCTTCGGGCAATTCGTCAAAAGCAATGTAGGTATAGGATTTCGGCTTGAGGGCGATACGCTCCAGCGTATCGGTGATTTCCTCGGCGATTTTCTGCTTCTGTTCGCGGCTCAGCGTTCCGGCGATGCGGATGTTGACGTAGGGCATAGTGAAGGTCCATCAAGGTAATGACGAATATCGGCGAACACCGCCTCGAACATCTCGGCGGTAAGGCGCCTGGTCTGAGTATTATAGCGGCTGCAATGGTAGCTGGAATAAAGGCTCAGGCCGCTGGGCAGCTGGTAGTGGGTGCCATGCCCGAACGGGTAAGCCTTGATCTTCAACCCCTGCGCCAGCAGCACCGCCTGATGCGCGACATTGCCCAGCGCCAGCACCGCCGTGCCTTCCGGCAAGCCCGCCAGCTCGCTGCGCAGGTAAGCGTTGCACTGGCGGATCTCGGCGGTTTCCGGCTTGTTCTGCGGCGGCAGGCACTTCACTGCGTTGGTGATGCGGCAGTCCAGCAATTGCAGCGCATCATCGGCGCTGACGGATTCCGGCTGGCTGGCAAAACCGAAACGGTGCAGGGTCCGATACAACAGGATACCCGCAAAATCGCCGGTAAACGGCCGGCCGGTGCGGTTTGCACCGTGCATGCCGGGCGCCAAGCCGACTATCAGCAGACGCGGATCGGCAACGCCGAAGGGCGGCACCGGGCGCGCGAAATAATCCGGGCTATCCACCCGTACCTGGTCGAGAAAATCGGCCAGACGCGGGCACTGGCGACAGGAAGAAAGGTTCATCAACTATGTCCGCAACTGTTAGTGGGATCGTTCAGCGGCAAATTGCCCTCGTGGATGCCGATACTGCCCACCGCATGGATCGCCTTGAGGAAATTGGCGTCTTCGTGCAATTTCGCCATCGACAGCGGATGCGGCTTGCCGTGCATGCGCAGCAGGCGCAACACGCCCACCGCCGGCATTTCGTAATGCAGGCCGGCCAGCAGTTCATCCGCGTCATCCGGCTTGTTGCATAGCAGCACCATGTCGCAGCCGGCCTTGAGCGCCGCCATTGCCCGCTGCACCGGCCCGCCGGCCACGTGCGCCCCGGCCATGGAGAGATCGTCGCTGAAGATCACGCCGTCGAAACCCAGCCGCTTGCGCAATATATCCTTCAGCCAGACGCTGGAGAATCCCGCCGGATTCGGGTCCACACGGGGATAGATCACGTGGGCGGGCATGATGGCAGCCATGCCGAAATCGATCATCTGCCGGAACGGCACCAGGTCTTCGTCCTCGATATCTGCAAAGGAACGCTCGTCCACCGGCACTTCAAGATGCGAATCGGCGCGCACGAAGCCGTGGCCGGGAAAATGCTTCCCCACCGCCGCCATGCCGCCCAGCTTCAATCCCAGCATCAGGCTGTGCGCCA